>VBLP01000177.1:18268-25777 GCA_005887925.1 Deltaproteobacteria bacterium
ACTCCTCGGGCGGCTCGAATCCCGCGGCCGCGCCGGGGGCACGCGACGACACGAGATCCTGAGCGCGACTCGACACGTTCAGGGTATGTATCGGCAGCTACCGGAAAACTTGGAGCCCCAGTGTTCGCTACCCGTTCGGGTGGCCAAGATCGCCCGACGCTGCGTCATCATGGGTGTTGACCCGCCGACTGGTCCCCGCGGCAACGCCGCGGTACGCTGGCGCGTGACCGATGCCCATCGAGAAGCGTGACGGCGCGTCCCTGACCTGTTCGTTCTGCGGCAAGGCCCAGAAGGAGGTCAAGAAGCTCATCGCCGGCCCCACCGTCTACATCTGCGACGAGTGCATCGGGCTGTGCAATGACATCATCGCCGAGGAGATCGAGAAGGAGGACCAGAGCTACGGCACCAGCTCGATCCCCAAGCCGGCCCAGATCAAGAAGGTGCTCGACGAGTACGTGATCGGCCAGGACCGCGCCAAGAAGATCCTCGCCGTCGCCGTCCACAACCACTACAAGCGGATCGACCACAAGCAGACTGGCCAGAGCGACGAGGACGTCGAGCTCCAGAAATCGAACATCCTGCTGCTCGGCCCGACCGGCTCGGGCAAGACCTTGCTCGCCCAGACCCTGGCGCGGATCCTCAACGTGCCGTTCGCGATCGCCGACGCCACCAACCTCACCGAGGCCGGCTACGTCGGCGAGGACGTCGAGAACATCATCGTCTCGCTGCTGCAGAACGCCGACCACGACATCGAGCGCGCCCAGCGCGGCATCGTCTACATCGACGAGATCGACAAGATCGCGCGCAAGAGCGACAACCCGTCGATCACGCGCGACGTGTCCGGCGAGGGCGTCCAGCAGGCGCTGCTCAAGATCATCGAGGGCACCACCGCCTCGGTCCCACCCAAGGGCGGCCGCAAGCACCCGCAGCAGGAGTTCCTGCAGGTCGACACCACCAACATCCTGTTCATCTGCGGCGGCGCGTTCACCGGCCTCGAGGACATCATCGAGAACCGCATCGGCCAGAAGCTGATCGGCTTCGGCGCCGGCATGAACAAGAAGGTCGAGCGCAGCCAGTGGGAGCTGATCCAGGAGGTCGAGCCCGAGGACCTGCTCAAGTACGGCATGATCCCCGAGTTCATCGGCCGCCTGCCGGTGATCGCGCCGCTCCACGAGCTGTCCGAGGAGGCGCTGGTCCAGATCCTGACCCAGCCCAAGAACGCGCTGGTCAAGCAGTACCAGAAGCTGTTCGAGATGGACGGCGTCAAGCTCAAGTTCGGCAAGGGCGCGCTGACCAAGGTCGCCAACATGGCGGCGCTCCAGAAGAGCGGCGCCCGCGGCCTGCGCGCCATCCTCGAGAGCGCGTTGCTCGACATCATGTACGACACGCCGGGCCAGTCCGTGAACGAGGTGATCATCAACGAGGACGTCATCGAAAAGCACGGCTCGCCGCTGATCACCTATAGCAAGGACTCCAAGCTCGCCGAGGGATAGAAACCCGCGCGACGCGACGCGACGCGCGGAGGGGCGAATAGACCGGCCGAGGGATAGATCCGAGCTGCTGCTATCACTGCGTGAAGCCGGGGATCACCGACTGCCGCTGTGGCACGGCTCGAGGTCGAGCACCCAGCCGACGTCGGCGACCCGCGCCGCGGTCAGGCACTGGCCGCCGAGCGTGAGCTGCGCCGCCGGGGTGATCACCACCGGCACGCTCTGCGTGCTGCATTGCTCGAGATCGTTCGACGGGTTGGCGTGAGCACCGGCGCACCCGGCACCATGCACAGCGAGATCTCCGCGACCCCGCCATCCGAGGCAAGACATGCCTCGCTCGCAGACCGCACCACCGAGGCAAGCTGCCCCGGCCGTTCGCTCACGCGCGATGCACGGCCACGGCGCCATCGATCGGCGTCAGCCGGTCGGCGTTGCGCGACGCCGGCAGCCGCACCACGAAGCGCGCGCCGCCGCCCGGGCGATCGCCAACCTCGATCGCGCCGCCGTGACCGTCGACGATGCGCCGGCAGATCGCGAGCCCCAGGCCCAGGCCCGTGCCGGCGGCGCGGTCGGTCGCGCGGCCGCGTGCGAACGGCTCGAAGATCCGCGTCCGCAGCTCGAACGGCACGCCCGGGCCGCGATCCTCGATCGCGATCGTCGGACCCGGCGCGACGCTGACCGTGACGACCTGATCGGTCCCCGAGTGATCGATCGCGTTGCGGATCAGGTTGTCGATCACGATCGCGATCGCGTCGGGGTCGACCTCGGCGGTGACGGCGCGCCCGGGCGCGAGCTCGACCTTGACGCCCCGCTCGTTGCCGATCGCCGCCGCGCGCTCCGCCGCCGCGCTCGCGAGCTGCCGCAGATCCGTCCGCTCCTGGTGCAGCCCCGCCCCCCCGGCGCGCGACAGCTGAAGCAGCTTGTCGACCAGCACGTGCATGCGCTGGACCTCGGCGAGCGTGCCGTCGGCGACGTGCTCCCAGTGCGCCGGATCGCGCGGCTTGCGGCGCGCGACCTCGAGGCTGGCCGAGATCACGGCGAGCGGCGTGCGCAGCTCGTGCGAGGCGTCGGCGGCGAACTGCTGCTGCGCCGCGACCCCGCGCTGGACCCGCGCGAGCACGTCGTTGAGCGCGCTCGACAGCCGGTCGAGCGGATCGCCATTCGCGCTCACCGGCAGGCGCTCGTCGAGCCGCTCACCCGTCATCCGCTTGGCGCTCTCGATGACCTCGTCGAGCCGAGCCGTGGTCGGCGTGGTCAGCCGGCGGCCGAGCGCCAGCGACAGCGCGACCCCGCACGGCGTCGCGATGACGAGCGCGATCGCGCACATCTCGACGATGTCGCTCGGCGGATCCTCGGGCACGCCCGGGGCGCACTCCTGGCCGACCTTGGTGAAGTAGATGACGAACGCCTGGATCACGGCGAACACCACCATGCCGATCACCGTGGCGACGGCGAGCGAACGTCCCAGGCCGCGGCCGAGCGTCGCCGGCGCGGTCATTCCGCCACCACCAGCCGGATGCCCGCCCCACGGACGGTCTCGATCGAGACCGGGAACCCCTGCAGCTTCTTGCGCAGGTGGTTGAGGTGGACGTCGATCACGTTGGTGCCGGGATCGAACTCGTAGCCGAACGCATCGCGCAGGATCTCGGTGCGCGCGACGACCTCGCCGCGCCGGCGCAACAGGCAGCCGAACAGCGCGTACTCGCGCGGCGACAGCGATACTGTCCGGTCCCCGGACTCGATCACCAGGTCGTCGCGCATGGTCAGCGGGACATCGCTCGCCGGCGCCCAGCGCGGTCCGGCGGCCCGGCGGGCGAGCGCCGCGATCCGCGCGACCAGCTCGGCGAACGCGAACGGCTTGACCAGGTAATCGTCGGCGCCGGCGTCGAGCGCCGCGACCCGGGCATCGACCGCGTCGCGCGCGGTGAGCACCAGGACCGGCACGTTGATCCGGGCGGCGCGCAGCTCGCGCAGGACCTCGATCCCGTCGCGATCGGGCAAACCGAGATCGAGCACCATCAGGTCGAGGTCGCGGCGCATGCCGCGCTCGATCGCCCCGGCGGCGGTGGCCACGCTGTGGACGGTGTAGCCGTCCTCGGTCAGGCCCTCGGCGATCGTGGTGGCGAGCTGCAGGTTGTCTTCGACGAGGACGATTCTCATGGCGGCATCCCAACGTCCCGCAATCCGGGGACGCCGCCCATTATGACTCACTGAAATCGACCGAGGGCCCCCGCGACTAGAACCAGTTGAGGCCCAGGCCGATCGTCCCCGAGGTCACGTGGTCGTGGGCGCTGTCGTAGGTGCCCTCGATGATCCGGCCCTGCAGGTCGATCGCGAAGTTGCGCGCCGAGAACACCTCGAACCCGACGGCGCCCATCAGCGCCAGACCGCTGCCGATGTCCGAGGTGACGAAGGTGTCGTCGACCTGCAGGTTCGAGAAGCCGATGCCGCCCTTGAGCCACAGCTGCGGCAGGACCCAGACCTGCGCGGCGAACATCAGGGCGCCCTGGGTCAGCCGGCTGTCGCCGTTGAACACGTCGGAGTGGATCGTCTGGCTGTTGACCTGACCCTCGAGCATGAAGCCGAGCTGGTGGTTCACCATGCCGCCGAGATGGAAGTCCGCCTCGAGCGCGAGCGGGTTGAAGTCGCAGTTGTCGCAGCGGGTGATCGCGCTGCCGTTGTCGTTCATGCCGCCGAGCCCGATGCTGAACCCGAACATCAGGCGGCCAGCGCGGTTGTGGAAGCCGCCGGGGACAGGCGACCCCGGTCCGCGTCCGTAGTAGCCCTGCGCCGATGCCAGCGAGGGAACAGCGCACACAATCGCGAGAACCAGAAGGGACTTGATAGGCTTCATAAACACTGACCTTGAACCGGCGGAAGGCCGTGACCGCAACCATCGCAAGTCTGGGGCCAAACCGCACGGGAGCCGACGGCGTTTCCGGACACACGCGATTCTCGAGGGTTCCGGAGCCGCGCGCGCCTACGAACGCACACGCGGCCTGGTCCAACTACCTCGATCGTGACGTCGGAACGCAACGTTGTGAACTGCTGTCCACTCACACCACGCGCCGTCGCGCATGAATCACACGGATGCTGATCAGAGGATCACATCTCGATCACGATTCACATCACACCGAGCAATCGGTCGACCGCCATGCGCGCCCGCCGCGCGTCACCGTGCACCGTCACGTACGGCACCTGACGCGACGCGAACACCGACTCCACCCACAAGGTCGAGCCCTCCGTGACCAGCCAGGTCGCATCGATCAGCGCCGCATCCACAGGGCGAGCTTCGGCGCCCACCAGCTGTGCGATCGCGCTCGGCTCCGAGCCGCCCGTGGTCGCATAGCCGCCGGCGACCAGTCCGGTCTCGAGCTCCGACAGCCGCGCCGCCGACGCCGCGATCAGCACGCGCTTGCTCGCGCGCTTGGAGACCCGGCTGAGGAACCCCGACCAGCGCTCGCGCTCGAGTTCGGTCATCTCGAGGATCGAGAGCCCGTAGCCGGGCGACATCCCGCTCGTCCGCGCATCGGCCTCGGTGATACAGCGGACCACGCGCGCGCGACCCGACACCGCCGGCAGGCTGTCGTCGAGCACCGCCGAGAACGTCAGGTGGGCGTCGAGCGTCAGCGCGTGGATCGGCTTGACGAACATACCCTCGGACGAGACGTCGAGCGCCTCCGCGCGCACCGCGCCCCGCGTCGTGCCCAGGCACACCGGCCACTCGACCGGATAGCGCCGCGTGCCGCGCGGCGGCGCCGGCTTGATCGTGATGTTGGCCGCCCGCGCGGCCGTGAGCAGCGCCGTGAGCTGGCGGCGCGAGCCGTCGTCGAGCTCGAAGTTGACGCTGAACATCGTCGCGCCGCTGCTCTCGGTCTCCTTCATCGTCGAGATCTTCGCGACCGCGCCGCGGACCAGCGCGCGATGCTGCGCGAACGCCAGCGCGACCTCGACCCGGTCATCGACCCGCGGCAGCGCCACCGCCATCAGCGCCGCGCCCTTGAGCGACAGCGACCCGACCCGCAGCGGTACCCAGCGTCCGCTGCGCAGGTAGCGCGCCGAGATCGTCCGCGCCGTCGCCGGCTCGGTCACCGGCGGCGGCTCGACCGGGGCCACCGCCTCGGGCGCCGGCTGGCTCGCCGCCTCGATCATCCGCTGGGCATCGGTCGGCGACATCATCACCGTGTTGGCGCGATGGACGTCCGGGCGCGGGATCACATTGGGCGACGGCCGCGGCCCGTCGTCGCGCCGTGGCGCCGCGTCTCGCAGCGGCGGCGGCCCCGTCGGCGGCCGTCCCTCCGGCGCACGCTCAGCCCCTGTCGCCTCGCCGGCCACCGGGGACGCGACCGGCGTCGCCTCCGCGAGCTCGCGCGCCTCGGTGAGCGGGAGCTTGCCCTGCCGCACCGAGCCCAGCGCCAGATCGCGCGACGCGCGCGGCATCGCAGGCTCGCCCGGCGGGTTGCGCGTGCCCTTGGCGATCACGACCGGCGACTCGCCGGTCTCGACCCGGGCGCGCACCGGCGGCACCGTCGTCCGCCGCGACCGCGGCAGCAGCGTGGCCTCGAGCGCCGGCGGGCTCGTCGACGGCTTCTGGCTGCGCACCAGGCGGACCAGCTCGACCAGCGCCGCGACCACCTTGCGCTGATCGCCGACGTGGACCGTGCAGCTCGCCAGCCGGTGGGTGACGAAGCGCCGCCGATCGCCGTCGCTCAGCTCCGCCGGCTGGATCATCCCGGCCTCGGCCAGCATCGCCACCTCGACGACGTAGCGCATGCGGTCACCGAGAGTGAGCTCGTCATAGCGCAGCGCGAAGATCGCCTGATTCGACGCCGGGTCGTAATACGCGTCGACGCTCACCAGCGCGGGAGCCTCCGCATCGTCGAGCGGAGCGAGCGCCTGGGACCAGTGCGACAGGCGCTGGCGCGGCTGCTCGACAAGGAGGAACACCTCGACGAGCGGCGAAGGAACCCGTGATGGCATGAGGAGGGTGGGGCTATCTCAGCACGATTGATGCCAGCGAGGCTGTTGGAATGCTTGCACACATAGGTACCTACATACTCTACGGATTGTTCTGGATACGCTACATCCGGAGCGTCGGGAGTGAGGTATCTCGGCCGCTTTTGCGTGGTGATGCCACCACGAAGTGCACGAATTGTTGCGCAAGTCCCTGTCCGGCCTAAAGTATCAGCCCATGAAAAACGATGATCGGGGCGCCGGCGGCTATCGGCTTCCTCTCCTTCCGCTGCGCGACATCATCGTCTTTCCCCACATGGTCGTTCCGCTGTTCGTCGGCCGCGACAAATCGCTGTCGGCGCTCGAGGAGGCCATGGCCGGCGACAAGCAGCTCCTGCTCGCCGCGCAGCGACGCGCCAAGACCGACGACCCGAGCGAGGACGACATCTTCTCGATCGGCACCGTCGGCCACATCATCCAGCTCCTGCGCTTTCCCAAGGGCCCCGTCAAGGTCCTCGTCGAGGGCCGCGCCCGCGCCCGGATCCGCGGCTTCGCGCAGAGCGATCCGTTCTTCGTGTGCGACGTCGAGGACGTCGATGAATCCGACGACGACGCGATCGAGATCCAGGCGCTGATCCGCTCCGTGCAGGACGTGTTCGAGGACTACGTCAAGCTCAACACCCGCATCCCGCCCGACATGCTGGTCAGCGTGCGCACGATCGAGGAGCCCGGCCGGCTCGCCGATACCATCGTCGCGCACGTCGCGCTCAAGCTCAAGGACAAGCAAGAGCTGCTCGAGACCCCGTCGCCCGCGCGTCGCCTCGAGCGGCTCGGCGAGCTCATGCAGGGCGAGATCGAGATCCGCCAGGTCGAGAAGAAGCTGCGCTCCCGGGTCAAGAAGCAGATGGAGAAGCAGCAGAAGGAGTTCTATCTCAACGAGCAGATGCAGGCGATCCAGAAGGAGCTGGGCGGCGAGCGCGACGAGTTCAAGAACGAGCTCAACGAGCTCGAGCAGAAGATCAAGCAGAAGAAGATGAGCAAGGAGGCCAAGGATCGCAGCCTCAAG
>VBLP01000699.1:0-8635 GCA_005887925.1 Deltaproteobacteria bacterium
CGCGAGAGGAGACGCGTGCGTGGGCACGCGGATGATCTGAATGGCTATCTGCCCTGGACTGCCGATGTAGCCCTTGGCCAGCGCTTCGCGAAGGAAGTCAGGAATGTGGAACAGATTATAACTGCTCACGGTGGTCTTGATGCCGTACGACATCCGGCTGTTCTTCTGCGCTTCCTCCCGGATCCGATGAAGGTTTTCGATCCACCGCTCGGTCTTGAAGCCGGTGCGTACGTATTCGCCGACCGGCCCGATCCCGTCCACCGACAAGCCGAGATGGACCTTCGCGAACGGCCTCCAGATCTCGAAGATGTTACGCCCGCGGTGCGCCAGCTTGGAGAGGTTGGTGTCGTACGCGAGGGTGATCTCGGACGCTCGGGGGCGAAGGTGCTCCAGGAACTCGAAGTGCTCGTCCATCATCAAGGGTTCGCCGCCGACGGAATAGACGTGGCGCACGCTCTTCAGGTACGGGGCGAGCTTGTCCAGCGCCCGACCGTCCGAGTTGAACGAGACGACAGGTCTCTCACCCCAGACGAGATAGCGCCGCGCGCTGTCTTCCGGTCGCAGCGGGGCCGGGCCACTGGTCGCGTCGATCTCCTCGGCGATCTTCTCGGCGTCGTCGAACCACGCGGACGATGAACGATGCCAGCACATCCGGCACTTGAAGTTGCAGAGGTTCGACCATCGAATATCGATATCGTCCGGGGCGATCTTCTCCGCGGGGATCGCCCCTTCCGCGGTGGTGATGGATCGCGCCGCGGTCACCGCCTCGGCGAAGCGCGCGGGCTCGAGCGTTGATCGCGCCGAGCACTCCCCTCGATCTTCGCGATCCCAGCAATCACGGCAGAGAGGATCTCGCACGCCGCGCAGCATGCTGAGCCGGACGCGGCGCATCGCCTGGCTGTTGTAGACTTCAGGCAACGGGTGGTCGGCGAGCGAAGGTGTCTTCGCTTCCACGTATGCATTGCAGCACGGCATCGCGACGCCGTCGGCCTCGATGTGGAGGTGCCACCACGGCTTGGTGCAGAACGCGCGCTCGAGCACTCTGGGCACGAGGCCGCGTTCGATGCACAGCTCTTCCACCTCGTAGCGATTCGAGACGTGTGGAAGCGCGAGCTGCCGACAGAGCGCAGCGTGCGCCGCGGGCAGCGCCCCGTCGAGCCAGAGCAGGCCGTCAAAGCTGGGTGCATGGGCGGCTCTCGCGTCGAGGCACGTCACGAGCTCCGCTGAATCGATCCTGGCACGCTTCCGGGCTTCCTCCAGGCGTCGAGGCGCATCGAGCAGGTCCGGTTCGCCGTCGCAATGAAAGGCGATGGACGCTGTACCGTCGACGACGAATGTTCTCACCTCCGCAAGGGCGCTGAGCAGCGCCTGAGGTGATGCGTAGTCAACCCAGGCAAGGAGTCGGACAGGCTCGCTCTGGCGCATGGACGACATCGCTCGCGGAGCCTAGCAGAGGGCAGCAGGCGAGCCACATCCGGCGCCTGTTGTCACGATTCCGTTGCCGCATGGTGGCGCTGCAGGAGCACGAACGAGGCAGGGACGGCAAGCAGCGGCAGGAGAAGGCACACGCCGAGTCGCGCGCGATCGCGAGTCGCTTCACGGTGATCTCGATCCGCGCGTGGCGTCCACGGCGCCTTGCCGCACGCCGGATCGATCAGCCAGGTCTCGAGCACGAGGTCCGACAGGCGGTCGGCGAGCGCCGGCAACGCGCGCGGCGGGAATGCTCGCGACCAGCGCGGCGGCGAGATCGGGGTAGGCGCGATGCGGCACGGCCGCGGAAGTGAGGGTCGTGGTAGGCTGGCCACCAGCCGCGGCGGGCGGGCGCTCGATCGGGACGGGCGCGGGGACAGCTGCGTCCTTGCTGCACGCGCATCATGCGAGCGTGAGGAGCCAATCGCGCAACGGCCTACGGTATCGGATCGCCACGACCGGCGCTATCGTCGGGCCATGGCGCCGAGCGGGTCTGATCTGCGTACGATTCCGCTGTTCCGCGGGTTCGGCAGCGACGCGCTCGCCGAGCTCGGCGAGCTGTTCACCCGGATGACCGTCGACGACGCGGCGCCGCTGTTCGAGATCGGCGAGCCGGCGACCGCGCTGTATCTGCTGACGGCGGGCGAGGTCGTGCTCGAGCACCCCGACGACGAGGTGTTCCGGCTGTCGCCGCCGGCGCTGATCGGCGAGCTCGGCGCGCTGACGGCGCTGCCGCGCTCGACGCGCGCGACGGTGATCGCCGGCTCGACGGTATGGACGGTGCCGGCCGCCCGGCTGCAGGCTTACCTCGCGCAGCACCAGGAGCGCGGCGTGCAGTTCCTGGTCAACCTGCTCGGCGTCGTCGCCGAGAAGATCTATCGCGATCAGACGCGGATGTCCGACATGCGCCAGAACCTGATCCGCACCCAGAAGGAGCTCAAGCGGCTGCGCGAGCTGGTGCTCGACACCGTCGAGACGCCGCTCTCGGCGCCGGTCCACGACACGCTCGATCAGCTGATCGCGAACAACCGCCGCGTCGGCTACCGCGTCGAGCCACCGCCGGCGCTCGCGGCGCGGCTCCGGCTCGATGGCGGGACGGCGGAGGTGACGAGCCTGTCGCGGACCCAGATGACGCTGCGCGCGCCGGCCCCGCTGCCGGCCGACGCGACCTGGTGCTCGGGCGTGCTCGACCTCGCGGGCACCGAGATCCCGGTTTCGGGCACGGTGACACGCGCCGGCGACGATCGCATCACGGTCGTGCTCGACCTCTTGATCGAGGCCAACGCGGCGATCCTCGAGGGCTACCTGACCCGCGTCCAGCTGCTCGACATCCTGGTGTAGCGCTCGCGGCGCCGCACGCGCTTGCTAGCGCTGCGAGACCTTGTCGGCCTTGGCGCCCTCGGCGGGCTTGGCCTTCTCGGCGGGCTTGGCCTTCTCGGCGGGCTTGGCCTTCTCGGCCGCCTTGGCGGTGCTCTTGGCCTCGTCACCCTGCGGCTTGGCCTTCTCGGCCGTGCGGGTCTCGTCGTGGCCCTCGGGGCACGCGAACGCGGGGGCAGCGACCGAGAGCGACAGCGACAGGGCGGCGATGGCGAGCTTCATGGTGACGCCGAGGATCGCCGAGCCGCGCGAGGACATCAAGCGCTGTTTAGGGCCCGCGCACCCATACCTCGATCGCCCTCGCGGCCGATCCATCCCGGCTGGCTTCGTTGCGGCTGCGCTTCCGGTGCTCACGTACGTCAAGTACGCTCCGCGCCGGTTCTCGCGCGCCTCGCCATCCGGGCGCCTCGGCCGCGATCATCGGTCGATGCATGGGTGCGCGGGCCCTTACTCGACCAGCGCGCGCGACGCCCGGGCCAGGAACTCGCGGATCCCACGGCGATATTCCGGGAGCTCCGACCGCAGGTCGAGCGCGCCGAGCGCATCCGGATGCGCGTTGGCCCACTCGAGGATCGGGTGGTCCTCGCGCAGGCTGCCGCTCCTGCACACCGCGCTCATCGGCCACAGCGTCATGTCGCTGGGGTCGACCATCGGGATGGCGATCGGCTTGGCCCAGGCGCCCCTGGCGAGGCGGTCCATGTCGATGAAGTCGCTGAGGTCGCTGGCCGCCATGGTGCGCTGGTTGAGCGGCTCGAGGTCGAAGGCGAGCTCGAGGTGGCGCAGCGCGGAGCAGTGCTCGTAGACCTTCGAGCTGACGTAGCTCTGCTTGACGTAGGGCCCGGCGACCAGCGTCGGCACGCGGAAGCCGAGCTGATCGAAGCCCTGGGCGGCGCGCGCGTCGACGGTCCTGGGCGGCGAGACGTGGTCGAAGAACCCGCCGTGCTCGTCGTAGGTGATCACCAGCAGGATGTTCTTCCACTGCGGCGACTGGGCCAGCGCGGTGTACACCGTCGCGATCAGCTCCTGGCCGTTGATCGGATGGACCGGCGGATGGTCGTCGTTCTCGTTGAACGCCGGATCGAGGTAGACCACCGGCGGCAGCTTGCCCGCGGCGGCGTCGACGAGGAAGTCGGGCATGAAGCGGCGGATGTGGCTCGTGTCGAGGCCCTTGTACAGCGATACCACCGGGATGTTGCCGAAGTAGTAGGCCCAGTCGATGCCCTTGGCGTCGAGCCGGTGGTAGATCGACGGCTCGATGAGCGAGCCGCCGGTCGGCAGCGTGTTGGCCATCTTGCCTTCGGACGTCGCGGCGTGCCAGTAGAAGCGGTTGGGCCACGTCGGCCCCATCACGGCGCAGAACCAGCGGTCGGCGGTCGCGTACTGGTCGGCGAGCGCCCACGACACCGGCACGTCCTTGCGCACCAGGTACTGCATCGGCTCGATCGCGGTCGGATCGCTGTGCTCCATCTGGTGGGCGCGCACGAAGCCGTCGTTGGCGCCGTTGTTCCACTGCAGGTGCGACGCGTCCCAGCCGTGCGGTGGATCGATCGCGCACAGCTGGGTGTTGGCCGGCGTCCACGGCGAGATCGGCTGGTTGGCGAGGTCCGGGTTGGTCATCGTCGTCCGGAGGCCGTCACCCGGCTTGGCCTCGATCATCGAGCGCGCGCCGAAGAAGTGATCGTAGCTGCGGTTCTCCATCATCAGGTAGACGTACGTGGTGATGCCGTTGGGGCCATCGTCACCGCTGCCGCACGAGGGCAGAAACCGCGCCATGCCGGCCGCGGCACCCAGCCCGCCGATCGTCTTCAGTGCGTCGCGTCGCTTCATCATGGGAGCGAGCATACGGAAAATCGCCGCGCGAACCCATGAACTTTCATGAAACCCGACGGCCGAGCGGGCGTCATCACGCCGCCGCCGTCACAGGCGCAGGACGACGCGGACCACGCCGATCCAGAACCCGACCGCGGTGCCGATGCTCGCGGCGAGCGCGACGAGCAGGGTCCGGGTCACCGGGTTGCGGCGGAACCCGCCGAGCTGCTCGGTGTCGCTCGGCAGCCGCTCGCGGTCGGCCAGGCTCGGCCGGCGCTGCCCGGCCTCGATCGCGCCGACGATGCGGCCGATCGCCAGCGGCGGGCACAGCGCCGCGATCGGCGCGGCGGCGAGTGCCGACACGACCGACGGCAACAGGCCGCCCGCGGCCAGCGTGCAGGCGGCCGCGGTGAGCGAGGTCGGCGCGATCCAGGCGAGCATGAGCTCGGCCAGTCTCGCGCCGCCGCGCCCGGCGTAGATCAACGCCGCGATCAGCGCGATCGGCACCAGCCACCGGAGCGCGCGCCACAGCCGCGGCGGCGGCGGGATCTGCTCGAGCGCGTCGCGGTCGATCCCACGGGGGAGCGCCCCCGCCCCGCCGGCGGAGCCGTCGGGTTCCCCACCCTCGATCCGGCTTCGCCGATCGACCTCGGCGCCGAGCTGAGCCTCGACGCCGGGGACGTGCGCCGCGCCCACCACCGCGACCACGGTGCGCCGGCTCCGGCCGACCTCGGCGAGCCGCGACGCCAGCGGTCAGCATGTCCGACAGCGCGCGCGGATGCTTGAGGTCCTCGATGTCCTGCGCGCTGAGCGGATCGCCGCGCCGCCCGCCGGCGCTGCCGAACGCGACCAGCAGCGAGGCGATCAGCGCCGCGCGCGTGCCGAGGCCGAGGTTGCGCCAGGTGCGGTAGAACGTGATGTCGATGTCGCGGTCGATCAGCTCGACCGGGATCCCCGCGGCGTGGGCCGCCTCGATCGCCGCGAGCAGCTCCGCGCCCGGCTTGATGCCGAGGCGGGCGCCGATCCGGCGCTGGTAGGCCGCGAGCGCGATCTGCGCGAGCACGTAGAGCGCGCGGCCCTCGCGCACGACGCGGAGCACGTCGAGATCGCGGAACGCCGTGCCGCGGGTCAGCGCGTCGTAGCGGCGGCGGTCGAGCTCGACGCACACCGCGTCGGGGCGCACCCGGGCGATCACGGCGCGGACCTCGTCGACGCTGTGCTGCGAGACATGCGCGGTTCCGACCACGTGGAACGTGGTGCCCCCGCACACGAGCTCGGTCACCGGCACGGCGCTGACATACCACGCGCCCTGCGCTACACCCAGCGCATGGCGGAGATCCCTGAAGCTGTCCGTACCGAGATCGAGGCCGCGGCGTTCCGCCGGCTGGTCGAGCACTTTCGCGAGCGCACCGACGTCCAGAACCTCGACGTCATGAACCTGGCCGGGTTCTGCCGCAACTGCCTGTCGAAGTGGTATCGCGCGGCGGCGGTCGAGCGCGGCATCGAGCTCAGCGACCCCGAGGCGCGCGCGGCGATCTACGGCATGCCGTACGACGAGTGGAAGGCGAAGTATCAGAAGTGACTAATACACGCTGAGGCCGATGATCGCGTCGTGCATCTGCTCGCCGTGGGCGTGCGCGAGGCCCAGCCGCGCGGTCAGGGCGAGCCGCGTGTTGATGTCGAGCTGGAACATCGCGCCGCCGACCAGCGCCGGGCTCGACTCGTTGCCGCTGACCACCGCGTTGCCCGACAGCTTGACCGCGTCCTCGAAGCGGTACGCCAGGCCGCCGCCGCCGTACAGCCCGGCGTGCAGCGGGCCGAGCTGGACCGGCAGGAACTGGAGCTCTGCCGTGTAGCGGCTCTCGAACAGCGTCGCGCCGAGGTTGTTGCTGCGCCAGCCGAAGAACACCGACGCGAACACGCCGACCTGCTCGGTCGGAAAGTACCCGAGCTGGACGGTCCACGCCGGCCCCATCGCGAGGTTACCGTCGGCCGAGCGCAGCGAGCCGGTGCCGCCGTACATGCCGTAGGCCAGGCCCTGGCGCGACAGCGGCGCGCGCTCGAGCGACAGCCACGGGCCCTCGCTCGGCCGCACCACCGCGGTATCCGCCCACGCCGCCGCCTCGCCGTCGAGCCAGGCCAGCGGCACCACGGTGTAGCTGCCGTCGTGGCCGATCAGGTGCACCGGGTGCATCGGGTGCAGCTGGGCCCAGCCGTCGAACCGCGAGCCCTCGATCACCGCCGCGGTGACCATCGCGGTCGCGGCGATCACCAGGAACGCGATCGCCGCGCCCTTGCCGTCGTTGCCGGCGCCGCCGATCTTGACGCCGCCCAGCCCGCTGTGATGCCTCGGGTGGACGCCGACGCTGACCTCGATCTGCGGCGCGATCACGACCTCGGACTCGCGGGTCACCGGCGGCGCGGCGGGGACGTCGCTCGCCACGATCTCCTGGATCACCCGGACCCGCTGGCCGCGCGCCTCCGGCGGCACCTGGGCGAGCCGGGCGAGCTCGCCGGACGGGATCCGATAGCTGTTCACGGTACAGCCCGCGATCAGCGAGCCGGCGAGCACCACCGCAACTGCACGCATGTTGGCAGTATTGCAAATTCTTCGCATCGTGCAGCGCGCGATCGGCGGTCGCGGAGCAAGATCACACGGCCCGGCACGCGGGGCGGGTCGAGCGCCTTGGGCTACGATGCCCCGGTGGAGCCGATCGACCTCGCGGTCGCCGCCGACGATTTCGATCAGGAGGTCTCCGTCACCCCCGCGATCGATCGGTTCTGCTCGTCGAGCATCTGGATCCTGGCCGCGGCCAGCGCGCTGATGCCGCCGCGGGCTCCGGCGTCGTACCGCGGCGCCAGCGGCTACTTCGCCGCGATGCGGGGCGTTCATCCGGCCGGGTTTCCTTACATCGAGCCGCTCGAGCTGGCGTGGGGGCTCGCCTCGCCGCTGATCGGGCGCGACCCGGCGCCGCTCGCCGAGGCCGTCGTCGCCGTGCTCGCGGCCCGCCGCGACTGGCAGCTCACCATCTTCACCGGGCTCACGCTCGACGGCCCGCAGCGCCGCGCCCTCGAGCGGGCGCTGCCGGCGCGCTGGGAGCGCCGCACCGGCACCCCGACGGTGCGCCACGTCGCCAGCCTCGACGGAGGCATCGACGGCTTCCTCGCCCGCCGGTCGCGCGAGCTGCGCAAGTCGCTCCGCAAGGCGCTGCGCGCCGCGGCCGGCGCCGGCGTGCGCTTCGAGTCGGTGGGGCGCGCCTCGGCGGAAGACGCGGTCGCACTGTACGCCCGGATCCAGGCGGTCGAGGCCGCGAGCTGGAAGGCCCGCGAGGGCGTCGGCATCTCGAGCGGCCCGATGCGCGCGTTCTACGAGCACATGCTCCCTCCGCTGTGCGCCCGGGGCCAGCAGCGCCTCCAGTTCGCGCGCGTGGGCGACCGCGACATCGGCTACATCCTCGGCGCGGTCTTCGAGGACGAGTACCGCGGCCTGCAGTTCTCCTACGACGATCAGCACGCCGGCCTCGGCATCGGCGGGCTGCTCCAGTACCACCAGATCCTCGAGCTGTGCGCCGAGGGCGTCACCCGCTACGACCTCGGCACCGAGATGGACTACAAGCGGCGCTGGGCCGAGGACGTCATGGAGACCGAGATGCTGGTCGTCGTGCGCTGAGCGCGCCCGCGCGACGTGCCGCCAGGTAGCATTCTACGAGGGCGCGCCGGGTCGTCAGTACGGATGATGGTGGCCGCTCGGGCCGGCGAGGTGCGGGTGGGGATGCGGATGGTGGTGATGATCGCTGCGGTGGTGCGGGTGCGGACCGTGCGGGTGCTCGTGGCTGGCGTGGCGCGGCGGCGGGGGCGGTGCGGGATCGACCGGCGTGGGCTTGTCAGGGGGGTAGCGGCGGGGCGGAGGGCCGTCGGGGCACCCCGCGCAGGCGAGCGCGACGAGGCAGAGGGCGCGGATCACGGCTTCTTCTTGGGC
>VBLP01000699.1:8653-10295 GCA_005887925.1 Deltaproteobacteria bacterium
TCGGCCGCGCGCTGGGCCGGGGCTCGCCCGGGGCAGAGCCGGCGCGCCGCTTGAGCGCGTCGAGCTGGTCGTCGAGCGGGGAGGCGGGGGGAGGCTGCGGTGGCCGGGTCGCCTCGCGCGGGATGTTGCGGGCGGCCTCCGCGGCGGCATGGCTGGCGCGCTCGAGCTCCTTGAGCTCGGCGTCGAGCGTGGCGAGCTCGGCGAGCAGGGCGTGCATCCGCGCGCGCTCGGCATCGGCGCGGCGCTCGAGCTGGACGGCGTCGTCCTCGGCGCCGCGCGCCCGGGTGGCGATGGCGTCCTCGCCGAGCTTGGCGGCGGTGTCGCGGGCGGAGGTCATCGAGAGCGTCATCTCGACGACGCGGCGCTGGACCTCGGCGCGCAGCCGGTCGAGCTCGGCGGGATCGGGCGCCTGGGCCGGCTCGGCGGGGGAACCGCCGCCGAGATCCTCGAGCTCACCGGGCATGGCGGCGGCCTGGGCGACCGCGTTCGCAGCGGCGCTCGCCGCGCGCACGCGATCGCGCGTGGCCGCCTGGGCGACGAGGCGGCGCTCGTCGATGACACCGCGCTTGTCGGCCGCGACCGCGGCGACGATGTCGGCGACGTTGTCACCGCCGTCGGGGAACGGAGCGGGCAGCGAGCCGCCGAACGCCGAATCGAGCGCCGACGACAGGAGCAGGAGGCCCTTGGCCGCGGTGGCGCGCCGCCGGGCCTCGAGCGCGGCCGCGGCCCTGGCCGAGCCGGCGATGTTGTCGTCGACCAGCGCGACCAGCTTGCCGCCGACGAGGAGCACGCGCGCGATCACCTCGGGGCGCGGCCGCGCGATCACGACGTCGGCGGCGCGCCACAACAGGGCCGCGTCCGCGGTGGCGCCGAACAGCTTGGCGCGCAGCCCCAGCGTCGGGACCTGGCGGCGCAGTACGCTGGCGGCCTCGACGTCGCCGGCGGCGTCGAACAGCCAGGTGATCGCGTCGCCGTCGAGCAGCGAGAGCTGGAGCGAGAGCTGGCCGGTGAGCTCGGCGCCCAGGCCGGCGACCTCGACGAGCGCGACCTTGCCCGACAGCTTGAACCGGGCGCGCAGCGCGGCGCGATCGTCGCGCGCGGCATCGGCGAACGCGCGCTCGCCGATCGCGCCGACGACGAGGATGCGATCGCCCTCGACCCCGGCGTCGGCCAGCGCGACCGCCGCGAGGTCGTCGACCGCGGCGAACCGATCGGCGTCGGTCTCGGCCCACGCGCCCGCGGGCTCGAGCTCGCCGACCACCGCGATCACCGGCGCCGGGTTCTGGACCTGGTCGCGCGCGACGGTGAGCGCGAGCGCGGCGTGCGGATCGAACACGACGGCCGCGTCGGGTGGGCTGATCTCGAGCTCGCGGCGCAGCCGGCGCTCGGCGCCTTCGCCCAGGATCGCGCGCCGCACGCGATCGGCGACGCCCGCGCCGCCGCCGCCCGCCGCGCCGACGTCGATCGCGCGCACCCGCATGCCGGCGGCCTCGATCGCCGCGATCACCGGGACGACCGCCGCCGACGGCGCCCCGGCGGACGTGACGATCAGGACCTGCGCTTCCATGGCGGAACCACATTATTCACGAGATTCGGCGGTCGTTGTCCGCGCAGCACGGCGATCACGGCATCGGCGCACAGC
>VBLP01000699.1:10317-13329 GCA_005887925.1 Deltaproteobacteria bacterium
TCAGCCGCGGGCAGGCGAGCAGGCCGGGCGAGATCTCGGGCTCGCGGGCGTAGACGTCGAGCGCGGCGCCGAAGATCCGGCCGGCCTGCAGCGCCTCGATCAGCGCGGCCTCGTCGACGCACCCGCCGCGCGCGGTGTTCACCAGGATCGCGGTGGGCTTCATCCGCGCCAGCCGCTCGGCGTTGACCACGTGGCGGGTCTCGGGGGTCAGGGGGCAGTGCAGGCTGATCGCATCGGCGACCGCAAACAGCTCGTCGATCTCGAGGGCGCGCGTCGCGTCGCGCGGCCCTGCACCTGCAGGCTCTGCGCTCACCCGGGATTCCTTCTCCGAGAACTCGGACGCAGAGTCGGTCCCCGCTGGCAGGAGCGGATCGGCGTAGACGACGCGCATGCCGAAGCCGAGCGCGCGGCGCGCCAGCGCGCGGCCGATCCGGCCGTAGCCGACGATGCCGAGCGTCTTGCCCGCGAGCCCCAGGCCGATCAGCTGGTCGAGCGCCCATCCGGTCCACGCGCCGGAGCGGACCAGGCGCTCGCCCTCGCCGAGCCGGCGCGCGCGGGCCAGGAGCAGCGCGAACGCCAGCTCCGCGGTGGCCTCGGTCAGGACATCGGGCGTGTTGGTGATGCACACGCCCGCGGCAGTCGCAGCCGCGAGGTCGACGTTGTCGATGCCGACCGCGCAGCTGGCGATCACCTGCAGCCGGGGCGCCCGCGCGAGCAGCGCGGCATCGATCCGGTCGAGCAGCAGGCAGACCAGCGCGTCGGCGTCGGAGAGATCGAGCCCGGCGATCGCGACGTGGCCGGCGGCGGGGACCTCCACGACGGTACCGGGCAGGGCGGCGGTGACCTGCGCGGCGAGGTCGATCGGTAGCGCCGAGGTCGAGACGACCTTCACAAGCCTGGAGTATTCACCACGAGCTCTCGCCAGACCTCCCGATCGATCGCTTTTGTCGCGTCCGCACCGGCGGAGGCCGCGATCCCCGGAAGCCCTGGAGCGCGCGCGGCGGCATGCTAGTGTGAAGGGGTGATGTCCCACCGGCTCGGGTGGATGCTGGTCGTCGCGCTGGCGACCACGGCACGAGCGGCCCCGTCGCTGCCTCCTGCCCCACCGCCGGCTCCCGGTGCGCCGGTCCGGCCGACCGCGCCGGATCCCTTGCCGCCGGAAGCCCCGGACGCCAGGCCCAGGGTGGCCGCGGCGGCGGCACCGGCGACCGCGCTCGACGTCAAGAACCTGCACACGCTCACCGACGACCCGACCGTCGGCAAGGCCGATCGGGTCGACGGCGACGAGCGCGGGGGCGTGGTCGCGTTCACGTTCGACGACGGCCCCAACCCCGAGACCACGCCGGCGGTGATCGACGCGCTCCAGAAGTACAACGTCCCGGCGACGTTCTTCATCGTGACCCAGCGGATCGCCGGCAAGCACGGCGAGAAGTCGCGCGAGATCCTGCAGCGCGAGCTCGACGCCGGTTTCCTGGTCGGCAGCCATTCGGTGACCCACCCCAACCTCAAGCGCGCGTCGGCCGATCAGCTCAACCGTGAGGTCGACGCGTCGATCCGGACGCTGGCGATCCAGGCCAACCGTCCGATCGGACTGTTCCGGCCGCCGTACGGTGCGATCAACCTGGCCGGCCGGTTGCGGCTCAAGAAGCTCGGGCTCACGGAGGTGCAGTGGTCGGTCGACACGCTCGACTGGCGGGCCCACAACGCCGACCGGCTGCGCAAGAAGGTGATCTCGATGATCAAGAAGGACGGCGGCGGCGTCGTCCTGATGCACGACGTCAAGCCGATCACGGCGCAGGTCATCGCCGGGGTGCTCGACGACCTCGAGGCCGAGAACTGCGCCCGGCTCGCCGGCAATCGCGAGCCGATCCTCCCGGTCTCGCTGCATTACTTCCTCCGGGACGGCAAGGCGCCGCGCGAGCTGCCCGCGGCGGTCAAGCAGCGCACCGAGGCGTACCGGGCCGCGCTGCCCGAGCGCTGCGCGAAGCGGTCCGCGCCGCCGGAGCCGGCGGTCCAGCACGCCGCCAAGTAGGCGATCGGACATGCGGTGGCGCCTGCGGTTGCCGGTTGACAAGCCATTCGAACCACACTAGCTTCCGCGCGCCTCGAGACGGGGGTACGGATGCGACGATGCCGTTGACGTGGGATCACTCGGGCCCCGGGATTGCTCCGAATCTCGGAGAGCCATCAGCTGCCAGCAGCAGCGGCCATATCCCGATCAGCACGCCCGAGGTCGTCGACCCATCGCAACCATTCGAGCCAGCCGACTTCGACGCCGAGGGCGTTCGCACCATCCTCACCACGCCGGCGTACGAGCTGCGTGCGCGGTTCACCGGGCGCGGCACGCAGCTGGCCCAGCTCCTCGAGCTCACGACCCGCGCGTTCGACGCCCGCGACCTCGGCTTCGCGCTCGTGATCGGCGAGCCCGGCATGGGCAAGAGCCGGATGATCAACGAGCTCGCGGCGCGGGTCCGCGTCGAGCATCCGACGACGCGGCTGTTCCAGGGCATCGCCGACGAGAACGCCCACGCCTACGGCCCGGTCGCGCGCGCACTGACCGCGCGGTTCGCGATCACCGCCGGGGAAGACCCGGCGACCAGCCGCGACAAGCTCGCGGCCGAGCTCGCCGAGGTCATCGACTCCGAGCGCCTGACCGAGGTCGCCCACCTGATCGCGCACCTCTTGCGGGTGCCCTACGAGGACAGCCCGATCGTCACGCCGCTGCTCGGCTCGCCGCAGCGGCTCGAGGCCCGCCTGTTCATGGCGCTGCGCAGGTTCCTCGCCGCCGAGAGCGAGCGCTACCCGCTGTTCGTGGTGATCGACAACCTCGAGCTGTGCGGCGCCGACACGATCAACTTCGTGCACTACCTCGCGGCCGGCCTGCGCGATCACCGCGTCGTGCTGATCGGCACCGCGACCGCGGAGCTGATGACCCGGCATCCGGCGTTCGGCCAGGGCGACGTCACGCCCGAGCGCATCGAGATCGGGCCGCTGACCCCGGGCGAGTCCGAG
>VBLP01000700.1 GCA_005887925.1 Deltaproteobacteria bacterium
GTGGTGTCACCCGCGGCCCGGCGCAGGACCGCGTCGCGGCGCGCGGCCTCGACCGCGATCCAGGCATCGCCGGTGGCCGCCGCACGGCGCAGGCGCACCACTGTCGCCGCGGTCGGCGGTGCCTCGAGCAGCGCACCGACCAGGAGATCGGTGACCGCGGGGCCGGCGCGATCGAGGTCCGCGACCAGCGCGTCCTGCGCCGCGCGATCGAGCTTGCCCGCGATCAGCGCGCGGTAGCGATCGCCGAGCCCGCGGCGGACGGCGAAGTCGCGCCGCTCGGAACCGCGGACCATGTTCCTGAGTCGATCGTCCCCGGCCGCCTGCTCGAGCGCGATCGCGAGCGGCGCCAGCGCGTGCACCTCCTCGGACGAGCCTGCCGCCGCCAGCGCGCGGTACAGATCGCGCCTCGCCAGCCCGGGGTGCCGGCGCGCGAGCGCCGCGTCGAGCACCGGCCCTCCGCCGAGCATCGCCGTCGCCGCCGCCCGGTACGCGGCCAGCTCGCGTGCGCGCACCGCGAACGGCACCCGCAGCGCGGCCGCCCGCGACCGCGCCTCGTCGCTCCATCCCGGCTCGCCGCGCGCCGCCACGTCATCCAGCGCGGCCGCCGCGACCATCGGCAGCTCCAGTGCATCGAGCGCGAGCGCGCGGTTCCACAGCGCCGGGGCGAGCGCGGGATCCACGGCGATCGCTGCGTCGGCCTGCGCCAGCGCGGCCAGCGGATCGCCCGCGGCCAGCGCGGCGGCGGCGCGATCGCTGTCTCGCTGCGGCGACGCCGGCAATGCATCGAGCACCCCCCCGGCGCGCGCCAGATCGCCGGCCAGGAGGTGCGCCGCCACCAGCCCTGCGCTGTCCCCCCGGCGCTCGAGGTCGACGAGCACACCGAGCGGCAGTACCTCGCGCGCCGGCGCGCCGCGCTCGACCCGATACGGCCGGTGGCGATCGAACGCCGATGCGGTCACGCGCGCCTCGAGCGAGCGGGTCTCGGCCAGCGCGATCGGCGACGGCGCTGGCTGGCCGCGCAGCACCAGCACGGCGATCGCCGCAGCGGCGGCCGCGGCCGCGACGCCGGCGCCGATCGACCAGCGCACGCGGCGGCGCGTGCGAGCCTCGGTGACGCCCGCCGCGGCGCGCGACCGCGACAGCGCCACCTCGATCCCCATCCAGTCGCCGAGCTCGGCCTGGCAGCGCGTGCACCCCGCGAGGTGATCGAGCACCGCCGGCTCGTCGCCGGGCGACAGCTCGCCGTCGAAGTACAGCGGCGTGCGATCGCAGTCAGTCATCGCTCACCTCCGGCACCGCCGGCACCTCAGGCACCGCTGGCACCTCGGACACCGCCGGCACCTCGGACACCGCGCCGGCCGGATCGAACAGCTGCTTGAGCCGGCGACGCGCCCGCAGGATCCGCGTGCCGACCGTCGCCTTGGGGATGTCGAGCCGCCGGGCGATCTCCTGGTACGAGCAGCCCTCGAGCGCGAACAGCGAGAACGCGTCGCGCAGCTCGGCCGGCAGATCGCGGACCCGCGCGCGGATATCGTCGGTGTCGAGCTTCTCCCACCACGCGGCGCGGTCGGGATCCGGCGAGGCGTGGTCGTCGCCCAGCTCGACCGCGGCGGGCGCCGCGGCGCGGCGGCGCACCCGGTCGATGAACAGGTTGCGCATCACGCGCGCCATCCAGGCGCGATGGTCCACGCGCTGCGGCAGGCGGTCGAAGTGCTGCAGCGTTCGCTCGAGCACATCCTGGACCAGGTCATCGGGATCGAACGACGATCGGCACAGGGCGACCGCCAGCCGGCGCAGAAACGCCCCATGCTCACGGCATAGCTCGTCGAGGCGGCGCTGGCGACGCGCATCGTCGATCGAGGGTACGCTCGCACCGAACTTCGACATTCCCCGGCTCCTGGAATATCGCAGCGATGCCGGGTCGGTGCCAGTCGATGCGCAGCCCGGCGGCAATCCCGCGCGTGATACCGTGCCCCGGCGTTGCGGACGACCCGGTTGATCCAGATCGTGTCCTGCCACGCCGAGGGCGAGGTCGGCGACGTCATCGTCGGCGGCGTCCCCCCGCCTCCCGGCGACACGCTGTGGGAGCAGTCGCGGTTCATCGCGCGCGACCAGGCGCTCCGCAACTTCGTGCTCAACGAGCCGCGCGGCGGCGTGTTTCGCCACGTCAACCTGCTCGTCCCGCCCCGGGACCCGCGCGCGCAGATGGGTTTCATCATCATGGAGCCCGAGGACACGCCGCCGATGTCCGGCTCGAACTCGATCTGCGTGGCGACCGTGCTGCTCGACTGCGGGATCGTGGCGATGACCGAGCCGGAGACCCGCCTGGTGCTCGAGGCGCCGGGCGGCCTCGTCGAGGTCGTCGCGCAGTGCCGGCGCGACAAGGCCGAGCGGATCACCGTGCGCAACGTGCCGTCGTTCGCCGACCGGCTCGATGCGACGCTCGAGGTCGCCGGCCTGGGGACGCTGGCGGCCGACACCGCGTACGGCGGCGACAGCTTCGTGATCGTCGACGCGCACCGCCTCGGCTTCCAGCTCCGGCCCGACGAGGCGCGCGATCTCGCCGAGGCCGGGATCCGGATCACGCGCGCGGCCAACGAGCAGCTCGGGTTCCGCCATCCGGTCCACACCGGCTGGGACCACATCTCGTTCTGCCAGATCGCCGCGCCGGTCGTCGTCGAGGACGGCCTGCTCACCGCGGCCAATGCCGTCGTGGTCCAGCCCGGCAAGATCGATCGCTCGCCGACCGGCACCGGCGCGTCGGCGCGGATGGCGGTGATGCGGGCGCGCGGCCAGATGCAGGTCGGCGACCGCTACCGGGCCCGCTCGATCATCGGCTCGGAGTTCCTCGGCAAGATCGAGGCGGACACGGTCGTCGCCGACCGGCCGGCGATCGTCCCGTCGATCTCCGGCCGCGCCTGGATCACCGGCACGCGGCAGGACATGCTCGACTCCGACGATCCGTGGCCGGCCGGGTACCGGCTGTCGGACACCTGGCCGCGGATCGCGCGCTGACCGAGCGCTGCGATCGACTTTTTCCGTCCGACCCGTGGGACCCGGGCGCGCGCCCCCTGTATCACCGGTGCATGAGGGTGTTTGCATTTGCCTGGCTCGCAGCCGCGTGCACGGTCCCGGTCGCCAGGCCGGCGGCCAAGCCGGAGCCCCCCACGCTCGACATCGAGGAACCGTGGACCGATCCCACGGCGGACGTGCCGCAGCGCTCGAAGCGGCCGGTCCGCGATCGCGCCGCCGCCCTGAAGAACCCCGCAGCGCCGGCGATCGCGATCCGCCACGCGACGATCATGACGGCCAGCGGCCAGACCATCACCGACGGCACGATCGTCCTGTCCGGCGGCGCGATCGCCGCGCTCGGCGGCGCCGGCGTCGCGATCCCGAGCGGCGCGCGCGTGGTCGACGGCACCGGCAAGTTCGTGACCCCGGGCCTGATCGATGCGCACTCGCACCTCGGCGTGTACGCCGCCCCCGGCGCGCACGCCACCGACGACGGCAACGAGGTGACCGGGCCGGTCACCGCGCAGGCCCGGGCCCAGTACGCCTGCCGGGCTCGGCGAACCTGATCGGTGGCGAGGGCTTCAGCGTCGTGATGCGGCCGGGACGCACCACCGACGAGATCGCGTTCCCCGGCGCGCCGCGGACGCTCAAGATGGCGTGCGGCGAGAACCCCAAGCGCGTGTACGCCGACAAGGGCGGCCCGCGCACGCGGATGGGCGAGTACGCCGCGTTCCGCGCCGCATTCAACGAGGCGCGCGCCTACCTCGCCAGGCAGACCACCTACGAGCGCAACCGCGCGATGTGGCTGAAGAAGAAGGCGCGCGCCGCCGAGCTCGACGCCCGGCAGACCAACCCCAAGCTCAAGGTCAAGGTCGAGGCCGCACCCGAACCGCCGCCGGTCGATCTACGGCTCGAGACCCTGGCGGCCGTGCTGCACGGCGACGTGCTGGTGCAGATCCACTGCTACAAGGCGAGCGACATGGCCGAGATGGTCGCGGTCGCCGACGAGTCCTGCTCGCCGCCAAGGGCATCGCGATCAACACCTGGTCCGACTGGTGGGGCTTCAAGCTCGAGGCGTTTGACGGCATCCCCGAGAACACCGCGCTGGTCACGCAGCAGGGCGGCCGCGCGACGATCCACTCGGACTCCGCGGTCGGCATCCAGCGGCTCAACCAGGACGCCGCCAAGGCGATGGCGGCCGGGCGCGCCGCCGGCATCCCGATCACCGAGGATCAGGCGCTGCGCTGGGTCACCACCAACCCGGCCTGGGTGCTCGGCATCGACGACCTCACCGGCACGCTCGAGGCCGGCAAGCGCGCCGACGTCGTGGTGTGGAGCGGCTCGCCGTTCTCGGTGTACAGCCGGGCCGAGCTCGTGATCGCCGGCGGCGAGGTCACCTACGACCGCAGCCACGGGCCGACCCCGTCGGACTTCGAGCTCGCCAACTCGGCGACGGAGCGCGCGCCATGACCCGGCTCGCAGTCAGGCTGTCCGGCAGGCTCTGCCTCGGCCTCGTGCTCGCGTGCGCCGCGCCGGCCGCCGCCGACACGATCGCGATCGTCGGCGCCACGATCTACCAGCGCTCCGATCAGAAGCTCGACAACGCCACGCTCGTGATCCGCGACGGCAAGATCGCCGAGATCGGCGCCGGCGTCGCCGTGCCCGCGGGCGCGGTCCGGATCGACGGCCGCGGCAAGACCGTCACCGCCGGGCTGATCGAGGCATCGACCCAGCTCGGCCTCATCGAGGTCGACCTCGAGGAGTCGGCCAACGACGGGCGGTTCGGCACCCAGCCGACCGAGATCCACGCCGCGTACCGCGCGGTCGACGCCTACGACGGGCGCTCGGTCGCGATCCCGGTCGCGCGGACCGGCGGCGTCACCTCCGCGATCACCGGGCCGACCGGCGGCCTCGTCGCGGGCCAGACCGCGTGGGTCTCGCTCGCCGACGGCGCGACCCCGCTCGCGCCGATCCGCGCACCGGCGGCGATGGAGATGGCGCTCGGTCGCAACGCCGTCGCGATCGGCTCGCGCGGCCACACCGTCGAGCGGCTGCGCGAGCTGTTCGACGACGTCGACAACTACCGCCGCAACCGCGCCAACTTCGAGCGCAACGCGGCGCGCCGGCTGATCGCGCAGCGGCTCGATCTCGAGGCGCTGATCCCGGTGCTCGACGGCCGCGAGCTCGCCGTCATCCGGGCGACCGCCGAGGTCGACATCCGCGCCGCACTGGCGATCGCCGCCGAGCGCAAGCTGCGCATCGCGATCGTCGGCGGCACCGAGGCGTGGCGCGTCGCCGCCGAGCTCGCCGCCGCCCGCGTGCCGGTCCTGCTCGATCCCACCGACAACCTGCCCGGCGACCTCGGCGCGCTCGACGTCCGCGACGACAACGCGACGGTCCTGGCCAGGGCCGGCGTCGCGGTCGGGATCTCGACGCTCGGCAGCGCCTCGGCGGCGCGCACGATCCGCCAGCTCGCCGGCATCGCCGTCGCCCAGGGCCTGCCCTGGCCCAGGGGCCTGGCCGCGATCACCGAGGTCCCGGCGCAGATCTTCGGCGGCACCGAGCGCGGCACGCTCGACCGCGGCAAGGTCGCCGACGTCGTGGTGTGGAGCGGCGATCCGCTCGAGCTGACCACGCGGGCCGAGACCGTGATCATCGGCGGCGTCGTCCAGTCGCTGGTGACGCACCAGACCAAGCTCCTCGATCGCTACAAGGTCCTGCGACCGTAGGCGGTGCCCGCGTCGAGCACGAGCCGGTTCGCGCACGGCCTGCCGACCCGCCGCAGCCGCGCGCAGACGGTTCGCGGAAACCGTGTACGAGCTGCCCCACAGCGG
>VBLP01000701.1 GCA_005887925.1 Deltaproteobacteria bacterium
ATGCGCGCGGGCGCGACGTGCGTACAGGCCGCGCCGCGGGCGGCCAGCCCCGCGCACACCCGCGCGGCGAGCTCGTCCCCGACGATCGCCCAGCGCCCCGATCGAGCGGCCCGCATCGCCACGTCGGCCTCGCACGGCAGCCACGCCGGGCGGTACATCGCGGCGCCACGGCGCACCCGGGGCTCCGCGCGCCGGGCACAAAAGCCCGACAGGATCGCGATCGCGCGGCCGCTCGGATCGGCGAGCGCAACGTCGGCGCCGAGCGTGTCCTCGCCGGCGGGCGTCGTGTAGCGTACGCACGCCCACGCCTCGGTGGCACCGGCGGCGAGCACCTCCACGCGCTCGATCGCGAACGGCAGGTACAGCCCGCCGGCGCCCACGACCACCGCTTGCAGCGCTGCGTCGACCAGCGCCGGGTGCGCGCCGTAGTCGTCGCCGGGCCACCCGTCAGGGACGATCGCGTGCACGAGCACCTCGCCCGGCCCGCGCCACGCCGCGCGGATACCGCGGAATGCCGGGCCGTACGCCAGCCCGACGTCATCGAGCGCCGCGTAGGCGGCGGCGACGTCGACCGGCTCCGCGCAGCGCGCGCGCGCCGCGGCCAGATCGATCAGCGCGTCGGCCGGCGCCGCGGCGTCGTGCGCCTCGACCTGTGCGTGCAGGATCCAGGGCGCGGCCTCATCCGCCTGGCTGTACAGCTTGATCGCCTCGGCCGCCACCACGATCTGCACCCGCCGCGGCTCGCGCTCGTCGAGGCGCAGCGGGGTCTGGATCGCGATCGAGCGCAGCGAGACGGGGGGTGGGATCGCTCGCAACTCGGCCGCGCGTCCGGCCGCCGCCGCGGCCCGGAACATCTCGACCATCGCGGCGGCGGGCACGACGATCTCGCCGTCCACGCGATGATCGGCGAGCCAGGGCTGGTGCTCGACCGACAGCGCCTGATCGTACACGGCGTCGGCCGCGGCGACCGAGAGTCTCGCGCCGAGGAGGCCGCGCGGTGTCGCCGCCGGGACCGGCGCGCGCGGCGACGGCGGCGCGATCCAGTACCGCTGGTGCTGCCACGGGTACGTCGCCAGCTCGACGAGCCGGCGCGGATCCGGGAACACGCTCGGCCACGCGACGTCGCCGCCCGCCGCGTACCAGCCCGCCAGCGCCTCGAGCGCGACCTCGGTCTCCGGGCGCTCCGCGCGCATCGCGGTGAGGACCGCGACCTCCGCGTCCGCCGGCAGGCATGCCGGCACCAGACCGCCGAGCATCGGGCGCGGCCCCAGCTCCAGGAAGGTCCGCGTGCCGGCCCGGTAGAGCGCGGCGACGCCGTCGGCGAACCGTACCGGCGCGCGGATGTGCCGGACCCAGTAGTCCGCGGTCGCCACCTCGGGCCCCCACGGCGCACCGTCGAGGTTGCCCACGCCCGGGAGTACCGGCGGGCGGTATGCCACCGTCTCGGCGACCGCGCGGAAGTCCTCGAGCATCGGCTCCATCAGCGGCGAGTGGAACGCGTGGGACACCGCGAGCCGGCTCGTGCGGACGCCGCGGCGCGCGAAGTCCTCCGCGATCTCCGCCACGGCCGCCTCGGCGCCCGAGATCACCACCGCGGCGGGACCGTTGACCGCCGCGATCGCCGCGGTGCGCGCGTATCGCGCGATCCGGACGGCCACGTCCGCCTCGGGCGCCGCGATCGCGACCATGGCCCCGCCGCGCGGCAGGGCCTGCATCAGCCGCGCGCGCGCGGCGACGAGCCGCGCCGCGTCGTCGAGCGAGAACACCCCGGCGACGTGGGCGGCCGCGAGCTCACCGACGCTGTGCCCCGCGACCCGATCGGGGGTCACTCCCCACGAGCGCCACAGCGCGGCCAGCGCGACCTCGATCGCGAACAGCGCGGGCTGGGTGTGGCCGGTCTCGTCGACGAGCGCGGCCTCCGCCGCTCCGGCGTCGGCCCACATCACGTCCGCGATCGGCCGGTCGAGATGTGCGTCGAGTGCGGCCATGGCTTCGTCGAGCGCACGCGCGAACACCGGCCACGCGGCCGCGAGCTCGCGCCCCATGCCCACGCGCTGCGCGCCCTGGCCGGTGAACAGCCACGCGAGCGCGCGGCACGCGGCCGCTCCCCGCGCGGAGCGGGCGGGCCGGTCTCCGCGTGCCGCTCGCTCGAACGCGTCGATCAGCTCCGGCCGCGAGCCCACGACCACGGCCAGCCGGTGCTCGTCCGCCAGCTCCGGGTGCGCCGCGAGGTGCGCCGCATGCCGCTCGGCGGCGGCGCGCAGCGCGAGCTCGGTGCGCGCGGACACCACGGCGATCTGGGCGCTCGGGCGGTCGGCCTGCGTCTCGGCCCGAGCCGCGGCCGCCGCGGTCGCCGCCGGCGCCTCGGCGACGATCACGTGCGCGTTGCAGCCGGAGAACCCGAACGAGCTGACCCCCGCCACGCGCCGGCCGGTCTTCGTCCACGTCGTTCGGCGCGTGGGGATGTTGATCCCACGGGGGCCGCTGCCCCCCGTCTCGCTGCGCTCGATCCCACGCGAGGCGCTGCCCCCCGCCCCGCCGGCGGAGCCGTCGGGGTCCCCACCCCTCGTCTCGCTGCGCTCGATCCCACGGGGGGCGCTGCCCCCCGTCTCGCTGCGCTCGATCCCACGGGGGGCGCTGCGCTCCGCCGAGAGCAGCGGGTTGTGCTCGCGGAGGTGCAGGTGCGGTGGGATCTCGCGGTGCTGCAGGGCGAGGATCACCTTCATGAGCCCGGCGACTCCCGCCGCTGCCTCGAGGTGACCGACGTTGGTCTTGACCGACCCCACGAGGAGCGGCCCGGGACGGTCCCCGAACACCTCCGCCAGCGCGTGGAGCTCGATCGGGTCCCCGAGGCGCGTCCCGGTCCCGTGGGCCTCGACGTAGTCCACGTCCCCCGGCGTCAGGCCGGCGTCCTCGAGCGCAGCCCGGATGACGGCGCACTGCGCGTTCCCGTTGGGTGCGGTGAGCCCGCTGCTCCGGCCGTCGTGGTTCACCGCCGCGCCGGGTAGGATCGCGAGCACGGCGCGCCCACCGGCGACCGCGTCCGAGAGCCGCTCGAGCACGAGCATCCCGCAGCCCTCGCTGCGGACGTATCCGTCGGCGGAGGCGTCGAAGGTCCTGCAGCGCCCGGTGGGCGACAGCATCCCGGCCTGCGAGTAGGCCACCGTGATCTCGGGCGACAGGATCGCGTTGACCCCGCCCGCCAGCGCCAGGCTGCACTCGCCGCTCCGCAGGCTCCGCATGGCCAGGTGAACGGCGACCAGCGACGAGGAGCACGCGGTGTCGATGGCCATGGCCGGCCCCGTCGAGCCGAGCAGGTAGGCCAGCCGCCCGGCGGCGATGCTGGTCGCGATGCCGGTGCCATGGTGCGCGCGGATCCGCGCCGGATCGTCGTGCAGCCGCTTGCGCGCCGCGTAGTCGTTGGTGTTCATCATGCCGAGGAACACGCCGGCCTCGCTCCCGAGCAGCCGGTCCGGCGCCAGCCCGGCGCGCTCGAGCGCCTCCCACGCGACCTCCAGCACCAGGCGCTGCTGCGGATCCATCTCCTCGGCCTCGCGCGGCGAGATGCCGAAGAACGCCGCATCGAACTGGTCGATGTCGTCGAGGAACCCGCCCCACCGGGTCTGCATCTTCCCCGGGCGGCCCGGCTCCGGGGCGTACCAGCGCTCGAGGTCCCAGCGCTCGGGCGGCACCTCTCGGATCGCATCCTTGCCGCCGCGCAGCAAGTTCCAGAACGCGCGCGCGCGGGGAACCGTCGTCGAACGCTCGCCCACCCGCGCCAGGTGGCTCGCCAGCGCCTCGGCGTTCGGATGATTGAAGACCACCGACGAGGGCAGCGCGCGACCGAGCGCGGACCCGAGCCGGCCGACCAGCTCCATCGCCATCACGGACGTCACGCCGAGCTCCCCGAACCCGCGGCGCGGAGCGATCGCGGCGGCGTCCGCGATCTCCAGCACACGGGCCAGCTCTCGCATCACCAGGTCGCGGATCGGCTCGCGGTCGCCGCGATCCGGCGGTGATGGATCACGGGCCGGGTCGACCCCGTGCGATGCCGTCGGGGGGGCTTCCCCGCGCGCGAACCAGTAGCGCTCGCGCTGCCACGGATAGCGAGGTAGATGGACATCGGCGGTGCCGGTGCCGGCGAACAACCGCCGCCACGCGACGTCGACGCCTGTGGCGTAGAGCGCGGCCAGCGAGCGCAGGAGCGTGCGGCGCGCGGGCTCGCCGGGCCGCAGCGAACCGACCGCGAGGGCCGGCTTGCCCGCCAGCGCGATCTGCTCGGCGATCGCCGCCAGCGCAACCGGGTGCGGGCTCGCTTCCAGGAACACCTCGCAACCTTCGTCGAGGAGCTGGCCGACCACCGCCGGCAGATCGCGTGCTTCGCGGTGCAGCGTCCGCCGCGCGACGGCGAGCATGGCGTCCTCGATCGAGAGCGCTCCCTCGACCTGGGCGGCCGCCGCGTCACCGGCGCCGGTGCCGACGACGGCGTCCGGCTCGACGCCCCAGTCCCGCCACAGTGCGGCGAGGCTGATCTCGAGCGCCACCAGCGTCGCGTCGCCGTCGCGGTCGGGCTCGTCGAGGAGCGACCATCCGGCCGCCGCCCGCAGCGCGGCGTCGCACCGGAGCATCGAGTCACGAAACGCCGCCTCGGTCGACAGCAGCGCGCGCAGGTCCCCGAGCCGCGGACCCCCGCCGCCGGGGAACACGAGGGCGATGCGGGGGCGTCGCCGGGATCCGCCCCGCGATCCGGCTTCGGCGATTGCGCCGGCGTGCGCCTCGAGCTCGCGGGCCAGCTCGTCGTGCGTCGCGCCGACGACCGCCAGGCGATCGTCGAGATGGCTGCGCCGGATCGCCGCCGCGCACGTGAGGGCGGAGACCGGTGGGGCGTCGCGGCTGCGCAGGATCCGCGCGTACTCGCGCGCCAGCGCCGCCAGCGCGACGCGGCCCCGCGCCGAGACCGCGAGGATCTCGACTCGCTCCGCGGCCCGCTCGGGCGCCGCCGCAACTGCCTCGTCGCGCGGCGCCTCGCCGACGATCACGTGCGCGTTCACGCCGGTCAGGCCGAGCGAGGTCACGCCGCCGACGAGCGGCTGGCGCTCGTCGGGCCACGGCGTGGTCGCTGCCTGGACCACGACGCCCTCGAACGCGATCCGAGGGTTGGGCGTGACGAAATGCAAGCTCGCCGGCAGCAGGCGATGCTCGATCGCCAGCGCGACCTTGATGAGCCCGGCGATCCCCGCCGCGGCTTCGGCGTGCCCGATGTTGGTCTTGACCGAGCCGATCCGCAGCGGGCGGTTCGCGTCGCGGCCGTGCTGCAGCACCGCGGCCGCGGCCGCGACCTCGACCGGGTCGCCGACGATCGTTCCGGTGCCGTGGGCCTCGAGGTACTGGACGTCGTGGGGGGACACGCCGGCGTCGAGGCAGGCCGCGCGGACCACCGCGGCCTGGCTGGCGCTCGAGGGCGTCATCAGATCGCCGCTCCGCCCGCCGTCGTGGTTGATCGCCGCACCCAGGATCAGCGCGTGGACCGGATCACGGTCGCGCCGCGCGGCGCTCCACGGCTTGAGCGCGACCATGCCCACGCCGTCGCTCCGGACGATCCCGTCGGCGCGCGCGTCGCAGAACTTGATCCGCCCGTCCGCCGCCAGCAGGTTCGCCCGAGCGAAGCCGAGGCTCGGCTCCGGCGCGAGGATCAGGTTGACGCCACCCGCCAGCGCGAGCGAACACTCCCCGCGGCGCAGGCTCTCGCACGCTGCGCGCACCGCGACGAGCGACGACGAACGATCGGTGTCGAATACGAGGCTCGGCCCCTCGAGACCGAGCACGTACGAGATCCGTCCCGCCACGCCGCTGCGCGCGCCGCCCACCACCGACAGCAGATCGATCTCGGCCGCGTCGCGCGCGGCCAGCCGGAAATACTCGTCGCTGTGGACTCCCAGAAACACGCCCGTCGCCGTGCCGCGGAGATCCAGCGGCCGCTGGCCGCCGTCGTCGAGTGCCTCCCACGCCGCCTCGAGCGCGAGGCGCTGCTGCGGATCCATCCGGGCGGCCTCGCGCGGTGAGATCCCGAAGAACGCGGCGTCGAATCGATCGATGTCGTCGAGGAAACCACCCCAGCGCGATGACAGCTTGCCCGGCGTCCCCGGCGCCGGATCGTAGAACTGGTCGACGTCGAACCGGGTGGCAGGCACCTCGCGGATCGCGTCGACCCTGTCCCGGAGGAGTCGCCAGAATGCGTCCAGATCGGACGCACCCGGGAAGCGTGCACTCATCCCCACGATTGCGATCGGCTCGTTGGCTGTTGACATGCTCTGCGACAAGCAATTTGAGCCAGTACGATGTTAGCGGCCGCACTATGTTCTGGGATGCCTCGACGATCAAGAGCTTTCATGGAGGCCTGGGCCACTCCCGTCGATCTTGATGCAATCGAAGATCTTGATCCAGGAACGCGAGTCTATATATCATCATAATGACACAC
>VBLP01000176.1:0-50443 GCA_005887925.1 Deltaproteobacteria bacterium
GGCGCGGCTTGCCGCCGCCGCCGAGCCGCTCGATCTCGCCCTCCTGCAACACGCGCAACAGCTTGACCTGGACATGCCGCGAGATCTCGCCGATCTCGTCGAGGAACAGCGTGCCGCCGTTGGCCGCCTCGAACCGGCCGTCGCGCGCCGTCGCCGCGCCGGTGAACGCGCCCTTCTCGTAGCCGAACAGCTCGGCCTCGAGGATCGACTCCGGGATCGCCGCGCAGTTGACCGCGACGAACGGGCCGGCATCGCGGCCGCCGTCGCCCTGCCGGCCGCCGCGCGCCCGGGTGCTGTTGTCGTGCAGCGCGCGCGCCAGGAGCTCCTTGCCCGTGCCGCTCTCGCCGAGCAAGAGCACCGTCGCCTCCGACGGCGCCGCCTGCATCACGATGTCCATCGTGCGCCGCCACGCCAGCGACGTCCCGATGATCGCGCGCCGCCGCTTCTCGGCCAGCTGCGCCTTGAGGCTCCGGTTCTCGACCAGCAGCGACTGCTTCTCGAGCGCGTTGCGCACGATCCGGACCACGTGCGCCCGCTTGAGCGGCTTGGTCACGAAGTCGTACGCGCCCTCCTTCATCGCATCGACCGCGGTCTCGACCGTGCCGTACGCCGTCATCAGCACGACCTCGGTCTCCGGCGCGATCGTCTTGGCCGCGCGCAGAAGATCCATGCCCGACGTGTTCGGCATCATCAGGTCGGTCAGCAGCACCCCGACGCGGTGCTTGCGCAGCACATCGAGCCCCGCCGTGCCATCGGTCGCCGACAGCACCGCCAGCCCCTCGCGCTTGAAGATCTTGGTCAGCGACTCGACGATCGCCGGCTCGTCGTCGACCACCAGCACGATGCCGCTATCCAGCGATCGGCCGGCCTCTCCGGTATCCTCGGAAGATGACGCGCCTCCGATGCCATCGACTTGCGCGGCCGCAAAGCGGCGAAACGGCGCGTGGGCAGGCTGGTTCCACATACTCGCGGTGGGGGTATAACAAGCCCTAGGCCAGCGGCGATTCCCTCTAACCAGCCGAAACCGTTAGCCGCTCTGGCGCGCCAACGCTCTGCGCCGTGCCAGCGTGTCAGCTTGCCCCAGCCGGCTTGCCAAACTGACAAGCGGCCGTTTCGCGCGCAGTCGCTACTAGGCCGAGCGCCAGAATGCCGTGCCACCGTGGCACGTTGTGTGGAGATCATGATGGTCGCGAGACTGATCCGAGGCCTGGTGATCGCGGCGGTGGGGCTCGCGGTGCTGGTGCTCGATCCGACGTTCGGGCTGGCGGATGACGCCACGTTCGGTGCCAAGGAGCTGCGGGCGGTGCTGGAAGGGACCTGGCAGCTGACGCTCACCCCGGCCGATGGCCCGGAGCAGACGCTGACGTTCACGCTCGCCCAGGGTAGCAAGCTCGCGGAGCGCCACGCGGAGCGCTCGCTGATCCCGTCGGCGCACGCCTGCGCGAATCGAACGCTGGTCCGGAGCGCGGGTGCGTGCGCGGCCGTGACGCGGATGCCGCTCGACGTGACGCTGATCGCCGACGGCGAGCGGCAGCTGCAGGACGAGCCCGGCGAGTTCTCGGTCGAGGGCAACGATTTCGTCGTCGGCTACCTCCGGTTCCGGATCGGCGCGGTGCGCGTCGATGCGTACGTCACACGGCAAGACAAGGTGAAGCACCTGCAGGTCAGCGTCGATCATCACGGGGTGCCTTCCACGCTGGCGCGCACCGCGCGCTGATCGCCCGAGCATCGCGCCGCGGGTGACCCGATCGCCGGAGCCACGCGCGCGCCGCCCCGCCCCCACCCGCCGCGCGTCAACGGCCATTCGCAGCCGATGGCTACCCGCACGTGTTGCAGCTGCCGCTGGACGTGCAGCCTTCACCGAGCCTGCAGGCCCCGCCCTGCGGGCACTCGGAGGCCTCGATACATGCATTGGCGCCGCTGCAGGTGGCGTCGCATGCGCACGCGTCGCCGCACCGGATGTGCTTGCACGACCCCGATCCCGAGCAGCTGATCCAGCAGTGCTGCGTACCGCATCGTACCTCGTCGGCGCAGCTGCCGATGCCCGAGCACTCGATGACGCAGAGCGATGCCATACGGCAGTCGACGCGATGCTGACAGGCGTGGTCTCCGCACACCACCCGGCACGGGACACCGGCCGGGCAGAGCACGTCGGTCAGGCAGCTGCCGGAGACGCTGCAATCGATCACGCACACGCCGCGCTGGCACGTACCATTCGTACAGGCGGTGAGGCACGCGCTGTCGGCATCGATCGGCGCGCTCTGCGCGTCGGCCGCGGCGGCGAGTGGGTCGCAGCGACCCGCGACGTCGGCCGCAGCGCACCAGCCGTCGCTACCGCAGACCTGGCCGTTTCCACAATCGCCTGGCCCGGAGCACTGCACCGTACAGTTGCGCAGCGTCGGGTTGTAACATCCGCCGACGAGCACGACCCCGAGCACGAGGACGGCGCGCATCTCGCGCTGCGAGTGCAGCCGAGATGCCAGCGCCGCCGCGCGCCCATGCGCGGAGCTAGCCGATCGCCGCGCGCGCGAGCGCCCGCCGTGCGCCTGGGGGCGTGCGTGCGCGCGTGGTTCGATCGTTGCGCACCTCAAGGATCGCGCGTGACATCGAAGCTGCCGGTGCAGCCGAACGCGTGATCGCTCGCGGTGCCGCGGGCGTGGCCGTCGCGCAGCTGGCCGCGCGGGTTGCGGCGCTTGACCCGGGTGACCGGCTCTGCCATGGACTGCGGCATGTCGTGGGCCACTGGCGATCCGCTTCAGCTCCTGCTGCGCCCCCTCGATCCCGCGGTGTTCTTTTTGTGATCTGGGCATCCAGATCGATGGCGCCTCGTCGCCTGCGGGAGCGCGAAGCCGAGCGAGGAAGCGCTGCGCAAATCTGCTCGATGTCAGCACGGCGAAGCCATCTGCCCAGGACCACATCCGGTAGGATGTCCGGGCGCTGACTGCATGCTTGCCGGGAACAGATGACACCACCGTATCTCCGCCTGCGTCAGATCGCGCTCGTCGCGCGCGCGCTCGAGCCGGTCGAGCGCGCGCTCACGTCCGTGCTCGCGACCGACGTCTGCTTCCGCGATCCCGGCGTGGGGAAGTACGGCCTTCACAACGCGCTCTGGGCGCTCCGGGACAACACCGCAGCCGGCCGGTATCTCGATCGCCGCGGCGGCGACGGCGGCTACATGTATATCCTCGATTGCGACGACCTCGACGCACGACGCGCGCAGCTCGGCGCGCTGGGTATTCGTATCGTGCAGGACATCCGCACCGGCGACGCGGTGCTCTGGTCCGAGACGATCCACCTTCACCCCAAGGACACCGGGGGTTGCCTGCTCTCCATCGACCGCCACTGCGGCGGGACGGACATGATGGGCGGCTACCGCTGGGCGGGGCCGGACTGGCAGTCGAAGGCGCGTCGCGACGTGGTGATCTCGGGTGCGGTCATGCAGTGCGACGATCCAGCCGCGACCGCCGCGCGCTGGGAACGCCTCCTGCGCCGACCCGCAGCGGCGAGCGCGGATGGCGGCCACGAGCTGCGCCTCGACAACGCGGTCGCCCGCTTTGTCCCGCTCGCCGATGACCGGGGAGAGGGCCTCTCGCGCGTCCTGCTATCGTGCGCCGACCCTGCGCCCCTGTTCGCCGCTGCGATCGCGATCGGCGCCTCGGTCGGATCGAGCTGGATCGAGGTCTGCGGCGTGCGGTTCGAGCTCGAGAACCGGGCTGCATCGGTGGCGACGAGCGCTACCGGCGCACGCTCATGACCGGCGTATAGACCGGAGCAAGCCAGTAGCCACGGATTCGTGAACGAGGCGTCTGCGTCGCGACGCAGGGCGCCGTCAGCCCGAGCGCGACAGCAGCGAGGCGCCCTTGGTGCGGGTCTTGACCGCGACGGGGATCTGGCGAGGGAGCTTGACGGTGAAGGTGGTGCCGACGCCGAGCTGGGTGTTGCACTCGATGGTGCCGCCGTGGCGCTCGACGAGCTCGTGGACGATGGAGAGGCCGAGGCCGGTACCTTCGCCGACGTCCTTGGTGGTGAAGAACGGGTCCCAGATGCGGGGCAGGATGTCGGGGGGGATGCCCTGGCCGTTGTCGGCGATCTTGACCTCGACGTGGTCGGCGTCGCCGGTGGTCTGGATGGTGATGGTGGCGTCGGGGCGGTTGGAGAGTGCCTGGGCGGCGTTGGTCAGGAGGTTCATGAAGACCTGGTTGACCTGGCCGGCGTGGCCGCGGACGCGGCCGACGTCGCCGTAGCGCTTGGTGACGGTCTTGTCCTTGAGCAGGTGGCGGAGCAGCTCGAGCGAGTCGTCGATCGAGCGGTCGATGTCGAAGTCGACGACGCTCTCGTCGTCGGTGCGCGAGTAATTGTGGAGGGCGGTGACGATGGCCTTGGTGCGCTGCGCGCCGCGCTGGACGACGCGGACCATCTCGCGGACGTCGCGGGCGGCTTCGCCGCGGGCGGCGGGGTCGGCGCTGTCGATGTCGTCGATCGCCTGCTCGAGGGGGCCGACGGTGTTGACGATGGCGTTGACGGGGTTGTTGATCTCGTGGGCGATGCCGGCGACGAGCTGGCCGATCGAGGCGAGCTTCTCGGAGCGGACGAGCTGCTCCTGGGCGCGGGTCAGCTTGTCGAGGGTCTCGGCGAGCTCGCGGTTCTTGCGCGCGAGGTCGGCGGTGCGCATCTGGACGGCGCGCTCGAGGTCGAGGTTGACCTCCTCGGTGGATCGGAGCTTGTCGCGCAGGGCGCGGCGCATCTCCTCGAGGGCGAGGGTGAGGCGGCCGATCTCGTCGCCCTCGCCGCCGACGATGACGGGGTCGGCGAGCTCGCCGCGGGCCATGGCGTCGGCGCGCTGCTCGAGGCGCCGGATCGGCGACATGAACTGGGCGACGGTGAGCGCGACGATGCCGCCGCACGCGCCGAACAGGACGAGGAAGAACACCAGGAGCTCCTTGAGCGGCCGCACCATGGACTGACCGCGGCCGCGATAGCTCGGGTAGAACACGGCGACCGAGCCGAGCGGGTAGAGCCGGGCATTCCATGTCAGCTCGAGGGGCTGGGCGCGGCCGGTGAGCTCGGCCTTGTGGAACGCGATCAGCTGGGTGCTGCGCTGGAGCTGGTAGCGCACGTACCAGGGCGGGCGGGGGGCACCCATCGGCCCGCCACCGACGGCGGTGAGGTCGTCGGTGTCGTCGAGGTAGTACATGACGGGCGCTTCGGGGGCGTTGGCGGCGACCCGGTGCAGGGTGGCGCGCACGCGGTCGGGGCTGGGCGGGCCGGCTCGTTGCCGAGGCCGCGCTGGAGCTCGGACCGCATCCACTGCAGGCCGAGCTGGGACTGCTGGCCGGCGGCGTCGGTGGCGAGGTTCTTGTACTGGACGAAGCCCCAGAGGAGCGCCATGCCGCAGGCGAGCAGGACGACGCCGCCGAACGACAGGAGGAGCTTGGAGCGCAGCGACAGCGACGGCGCGATGCTGCGCACGGGCACGCGGTAGCGCTGGGTCAGATGCGCGAGCAGCGGCCGGAGCACGTCGCGGTGCCACAGCTGCTCGTAGATCGCGCCGGCGATCGCGAGCACGCCCATCGCGGTGGCGAGGATGATCGAGTCGTCGAGCTCGAAGCCGAGGTGCAGGCGGGCGACGAGGGCGCCGATCACGGCGATCACGAGCCAGACGGCGATCGTCATGACGGCGAAGCGGTAGGGCAGCGCCTGGGCGTGGCGGTAGATCACGGCGGCCGGCGGCGCGGCGGTGACGACCTCGTTGCGCGACGCCGCGAGGTAGCGGCGCAGGTCGCGGGTCATCATGCGCGCGAACACCAGCCACGCGGTCACCCCGAGCAGCGTCGCGACCGCGACGTAGGTCTCGAACTGGAGGTACTGCGCGAAGCTGATCGGCACGAGGTAGTAGGCGAACGCGGCCTGGGCGGCGAGCACGCCGCCGGCGACGATCATCGCGACCAGCGTGAAGCGCCGGAAGTGGCTGTCGTCGAACCGCCTGAGCGGCGAGCCGGCGGCGAACAGCCGCGCGCTGATCCGGCCGAGGATCTGCGCCCACCACACGGCGCGGATGCAGCTGAGGATGTAGGCGTGGACGCTGGCGAGCGCGGTGATCTCGGCGATCCGCTCGATCGGCCAGTCGGCGAAGATGTGCAGGAACAGCCCGATCAGCGCCGCCGCGGCGGCCCACAGGCCGGTGCGCAGGAGCAGCACGCGCACGGGGCCGTTGAGCGTGATGCGGTAGGCGCGCGCGGCGAGCTCCTTGTGGACGCGCTCGCCGTGGCGGCGCGCCGCCACCGCCGACCACAGCGGCAGGAGCCACGCGGTGATCGCGGCCAGCCAGACGACGATGGCGCTGACCCCGACCGGCAGGGCGGTGCGCAGCAGCATGTCGCCGCCGAGGCCGGCGCGGTCGAACGCGATGCCCAGCGGGTACGCGATGAAGATCAGCTCGGCGAGGCCGAGCACGACGGCCGGTACGACGAAGCGGCGCTTGAACGGCACGCCGCCGAACTTGCCGGGGCTCGAGGCGCCCGACGCGCCGGCGTCGCTGATCGCCAGCGAGCTCCGGCTGGAACCAGCGTCGACGCTCTGGAGATCGTCGGTGCCAGGCATGGGATGCGGGAGCTGCGTCCCGCGGCAGTCATCATAGCGCCATCGCCGCGGGTGGGGTCGCGTCTTGCAGGGCCGGCGCAGTTGCGCCATGTTCCGGGCGCCATGCGAAGCATATCCATCGCCGCCCTGCTCGTCACTCTCGTCGTGGGTTGCGGGCAGAAGAAGAAGGACGACAGCGCGACGTCGACGGTCGCCGGCTCGGCGAGCGGGGCCGCCAAGCCCCCCGGCGAGGACATGAAGCCCGAGCCGGTCGGCAAGGGCCCCGCCAAGGACACCCCCCCGGCCGCGCCCGGGGGGACGTCCGCGGCCCCGCCGGCCGGGGGCGACGCGGTCCGCCCGCCGACCGCCGCCGATCTCGCCGAGTACACCAAGGACATCCCCGGGAACGGCCAGCTCAAGGCAACGATCGAGACCAGCATGGGCACGTTCCACTGCGACCTGTTCCCCGACAAGGCGCCGATGACGATCGCCAACTTCGTCGGCCTGGCCACGGGCAAGAAGGCGTGGAAGAACCCCAGGACCGGCGCGGTCGAGACCAGCAAGCCGTTCTACAACGGGCTGATCTTCCACCGCGTGATCCCGGGCTTCATGATCCAGGGCGGTGACCCGCTCGGCGCGGGCACCGGGGGCCCGGGCTATGCGTTCGACGACGAGGTCAACAACGGCCTGGTGATGAAGCCCGGCACGCTGGCGATGGCCAACACCGGCCGCCCGACCACCAACGGCAGCCAGTTCTTCATCACCGACGGCTCGCCGGACTGGCTCAACAACCACCACACGATCTTCGGACTGTGCAAGGAGACCGATCTGGTCACCAAGATCGAGAGCGTGCCGACGGGAGCCAACAACCGGCCCAACGATCCGGTGACGATCACCAAGGTCACGTTCTCGAAGGGCTAGTGCCCACCGTGGGATGGTGATCGCGACACCGGGCGGTCACGCGAGACGGAGCAGCAGCACGACGACCAGCCACGCCATGCCGCCGAGCACGAGCGCGAGCACGGCGAGCTCGAGCAGCACCGCGCGCAGCGCATGGTCGAGCGGGGGCCGGGCCTCCGACGGCAGCGGCAAGGTCGCGCCCGCGGTGTCGAAGCACAGGGCGGTGTGGGGCTCGGTGGCGCGCTGATCGAGATCGACGCTGCCGTGGCCCAGCGCCGCGAAGCCGGGCCGCTCGCGCCGGTCCGGCCGATCGCGCAGGCCTGCGCGCCACGGGGCATGCAGCAGCCCGCCGATCGTCCGCGCGAGCTCGCACGCGGTGAACCGCTCGGCGGGGTCCTTGGCGAGGCAGCGCAGCACCAGGTGATCGACGACCGCGGGGACACCGGCGGCGTGGTGCGACGGCAGCGGCGGCGGCTCGAGCTGGTGCATCGCGAGCACCGCGCCGCAGCCTTCGCCGAACGGCGGCCGGCCGGTGATCATCGTGAACAGCACGCAGCCGAGCGAGTACACGTCGGAGCGCTGCTCGAGGGTCGCGGCGCCGCGGCACTGCTCGGGCGACATGAACGGCGGCGTGCCCAGCACCATCGACTCCTGCGACACGCCGGCATCGTCGTCGAGCAGCTTGGCGATCCCGAAGTCGAGGATCTTCGCGCGCTCGCCGCCGATCACCTCGGCGTCGCGGGCGAGGAAGATATTCTCGGGCTTGAGGTCGCGATGTACGATGCCGCGCACATGGGCCGCACACAGCGCGCTGGCGACCTGGCGCACCACGTGGAGCGCATCGCCGATCGCGAGCGGCCCGCGCCGCGCCAGCCGGTCACCGAGGGTCTCGCCGTCGAGCAGCTCCATCACGATGTACGCGCTGCCGTCGCCGTGAAACCCGAAGTCGAAGACCTGGACGATCCCGGGGTTGGCGATCGCGGTCATGATCCGCGCCTCGTTGAACAACCGCCGCACGATCTCCGACTGGCGCGACAGCCGCGGGCGCAGGACCTTGATCGCGGCGCGCCGCCCGAGCAGCGCGTGCTCGGCGACCCAGACCTCGCTCATGCCACCCGTCGCGAGCGGCCGCACGATCTGGTAGGCCCCGATCTGCATACCTTCCTCCATCCATGTCGTCCTGTGAGGTGCTGCACCCCGGCGTCGCTCTCGCCGGGGGAACAGTCAGCGAGATCGGATCCCGAGCACGCCGCGTACCAGCGCACGTGTCGATGAATCCGGCGGCCGGTCGATGGCAAGCCCGCGACTGCCTGTCGCCGCGCGGCGCGCGACCTGCGCGGCGCGCGTGAACGCCGCGACCCAGTCCGCGCAGGCAGCTACGCGCCCGAGCGGCCTCACCAGCGTCCTGCCACAGGCTGCCAGCGGCGCGCCCGGCGTCGGATTTTCACCAAGGGGCGAGATCGCCGGCGCGCCGTCGGCACCGGTGACCGCGCGATCCACGTCGCAGGCCGCGGCGCGGCGCACCATGACTGATACTTGCTTTCAGCAAGCATCTCGCGCAAGATACTTGCTTCTGGCAAGTATCTGCGCCAGCCTGATCGCATGCCGCGCAGCCGGATAGCCCCGACCCCGCGGCGCGACGCGATACCGCTGGTCCGCGCGTTCAGCCGGGACCTCGCGCGCGCCGGCGGCCTGCTGTCGCCGCACTTCCTGTCCTCCGGCATGCCGCTGGGCGAGGCGCGCTGCCTGTACGAGCTGGGCCACGCCGACGGGCTCGAGATCTCGACACTCGCGAGGTACCTCGAGCTCGACCTCGGCTATGTCAGCCGCGCGGTGTCCCGGCTCGCGGCTCGCCGGCTGGTGACCAAGCGCGTGGCGCCGGGAGACGCGCGCGCCCGATCGGTCGTCGTCACCGACCAGGGCCGCCGGCTGATCGCCGCGCTCGACCGCCAGATGGACCGGCGGCTCGGCGCCTGGCTCGCCGCGAAGCCGCGGCCGGAGATCGACCGGCTGGCCGACGGGCTCGCTGCGGCGTTCGGCTCCCGCGACGCGCGCATCGCGATCCGATCGCCGCGGCCGGGCGCGATCGGCCACATCATCGCGCGCCACGGCGAGTTCTATGTCGCCGAGCGCGGCTATCCCGCGCTGTTCGAGCACGTCGTGGTCCAGGCGTTCAGCGACTTCGTGACCGGGTTCTCGCCACCGCGCGACCGGATCTTCGTCGCCGAGCGCGGCGGGGCATTCGCCGGATCGGTCGCGGTCAAGGGCCGAGCCAGCGCGACCGCGCAGCTCCGGTTCCTGCTGGTCGAGCCCGATGCGCGCGGCCGCGGGCTGGGCCGCCGCCTGGTGCAGCGCGTGATCGACCACGCGCGCCGCTCGGGCGAGCGCCGGATCGTGCTCGACACCGCGAGCGACCTCGACGCGGCGCGGGCGCTGTACGCCTCGCTCGGATTCTGCCGGACCGCCAGCGTCAGCGGTGAGCCGTACCTGCCGCGCGGCGTCGCCAGCGAGCACTGGGAGCTCGCGCTGTAGCGCCGCGCCGTCGCGTCTACCGGCCGCGCCAGCGCGCGAAGAACGTGTCGCGGTAGGTCCGGCTGACCACCACCGAGCTGCCGTCGTCGAGCTCGACCATCGCGTCGCCGTGGAACAGCGCATCGAGCCGGACCACCGCGTTGAGGTTGACGATCTCGCCGCGGTGGACGCGGACGAACCGCGCCGGGTCGAGGCGCGCCTCGAGCTCGGCCAGGCTGTCGCGGATCAGGTGCTCCCCGCCGGGCTCGAAGACCCGCACGTGCTTGCCCGCCGCCGACAGCCGGCGCACGCGGTCGAGCGGGATCGGGATCCAGCTGTCGCCGCGCTTGACCACGAGGCGCTCGAGGAAGCGGCCGTGGGCGCCGGGGTGGCGCGCCAGCAGCGCCTCGAGCACCGCGACCTCGCTGGTGCCGCCGCGGAGCTGCGCGCACGCCTTGTCGAGCGCGACGCGAAACCGCTCGGCGTCGTAGGGCTTGAGCAGGTAGTCGACGGCGTGGGCATCGAACGCCTCGACGGCGTAGCGGTCGTGCGCGGTGGAGAAGATGACCTTGGGGCAGGCCGCGGCGCCGACCGCGCGCAGCACCTCGAAACCGTTGAGCCCCGGCATCTGCACGTCGAGCAGCAGGAGGTCGGGCTGCAGCGCCTCGATCTGAGCGACCGCGGCGACGCCATCGTCGGCCTCGCCGGCGAGCTCGAACCGGCCGTCGTCGTGGAGCAGGCGGACCAGCTTGGCCCGCGCCGGCGCCTCGTCGTCGACGACCAGCGCCCTCACGCCGCGAGCCCCGCGGGCACGCTCAGCCGGACCCGGGCGCCGCCGCTGGGCGCCTGGTCGATCTCGAGCGTGGTCTGGGCGCCGTGGCACAGCTCGAGCGCGCGGCGCAGCGTGGCCAGCCCGGTGCCGGTGCCCGCCACCGGCGAGCGGCCGAAGCCGCGGCCGTTGTCGGAGACCTCGAGATCGACCCGGTCGTCGACGCGGTGCGCCGAGATCGTGATCATCAGCGAGCTGCGCGCGTCCTGGTTGTGCTTGATCGCGTTCTCGACCAGGAGCTGCAGGGTGAACCGCGGGACCTGGGCGGTGGCCGCGGCGTCGTCGACCCGCCACCGGATCCGCAGCCGCTCGCCGAACCGCGCGATCATCACGGCGAGGAAGTGCTCGGTGTGGGCGCGCTCCTCGGCCAGGCTCCAGGTCGGCCGGGCATCGCCGGTGAGGCCGGCGCGCAGCACCTGGCCGAGGTCGGCGAGCAGCCGATCGGTGCGCGCGAGATCGGTGTACATGACCGCGCTGATCGTGTTGAGCGCGTTGAACAGGAAGTGCGGGTTGAGCTGCCCGACGAGGGTGCGCAGCTGGGCGTCGCGCAGCTCGGTGGCGATCCGGGCGTCGCGCAGCGCCCGGCCCTGGCCGTCGCGCCACGACGACACCAGGCCGAAGCCGACCGCGAGCAGCACGTAGCCGATCAGCGCGCGATACCACTCCATCCCCAGCCGGTACCACGCGCCGGGATCGTGGGCTTCCCAGCCGAGCCGCGGATACAGCCCCGCGCGCACCGCGAGCATCAGGCAGGTATGCAGCGCGGCAAACGCGATGTAGCCGGCGAGGTGCACGGCGACGAACCAGGCCCAGCGCCCGGCGACGCGCGGCGCGTTCCGGGCGGTCGCGAACGGGATCCACGACCATGCGAACAGGCTCACCATGCCGGTGAGCTCCCAGACGTACGGCTGCTGCCACGGGATGCCGGTGTGCCCCGCCTCGATCGCGAGCCAGGCGGTGTTGCCCTGCCAGACGCCGAGCAGCACGCTGGCCGCGAGCATGAGCAACGCCGCTCGTGGCTCGATCCGCGGCCAGCTCCACGGGGTCTCCGAATCGCGGCGCTCGGTGATGATCTCGGATCGCACGGCCATCGAGCCGCGTCAAGCCGCCCCGGCGGGGGCGGGCCGTCCTAGCGGGCGCGGCTCGTGACGCGCGCGAGGGACGGCGCGACGCGCGGCACCCGCGCCGGCGTCGGCTTGCTCGGCGCCATGCCGAACAGCGGCCGCAGCGGCCCGACCCGCGCGATCAGCTCGCAGATGGCCCACGTGACCAGGAACGAGCTCACCAGCACGGCGGCGAAGCGCTGCCACGGGCCCTGCGCGACCTGCATCCAGCCCCACCCGAGCACGACGATCACCGTCTGGTGCACGATGTAGAACGGGTACGACAGCTTCTGCGCGTGGTCGAGCCACGACGGGACATAGCCGCCGGGCCGCTGGAAGAACCAGCGCCCCCAGCCGAGCGTCGTGAGGATCACGCACCAGATCATCGCGGTCTCGCCGATCTGCTCGAGCGGCGGAGGATACTTGTCGAGCGGCGCCATCACCGCGAGCAGGACGCCGGTCGCCGCGAGGTAGCGCCAGCGCCAGGCCACGACGTGGTCCCAGATGGTCTTGCTGCGGCCCAGCAGGTGGCCGAACACGAACAGCACCGCGTAGTGCACCAGCGTGTCGGGGTCGTCGACCAGCGCGTGGGTCTCGGGATGGTCGCGCAGCGCGATCCGCGCGAGCGCGAGCGGCACGAACAGCACGAACACCCAGCCGCGCGCCCACGCGCGATCCAGCCAGACGAGCACGCGGCGCCCCGGCGCGGTCGCGAACGCGTAGAACACCGGCAGCGCGACCATGCAGTACACGAACAGGTACGCGACGAACCACAGGTGATGCCAGCCGAAGCTGCCCTCGGGGTAGGACCGGAACTCGAACACCGACGGGTAGAACTCGAAGTAGCTGCCGGTGTAGCCGGCCGCGAGCCGCTCGACGTAGATCTGCGGCGGGACGATCACGAGCATGCCGTAGAGCAGCGGCACGAGCAGCCGCTTGATCCGATCGACCGCGAACGTGCGGATCGAGCGCCGCTCGAGGGCGATCGCAGTGGCCGCACCCGCGATCACCATGAGCAGCGGCATCCGCAGCCGGTGGAGCACCGCCATCGGCGCCTCGAGGACCGGCAGCGGATCAGGGTTTTTCAGGTGCCAGTCCCACCGGTTGAACATCATTCCGACGTGGTACACGAGCAGAATCGCGATCGCGATGACGCGCAGCAGATCGAGCTCGGATCGGCGGTTCATACTGCGATCGTGAGGTTTTGGGGTCCGCATCGCGACTCCATCGGCACGAGCTGGACCGAACGCGGCACGAGCCGCGAGCGCCCCCGACGCCGGCGACGAGCCTACCACCGGCGAGGCTGTGCTCGACTGACGCGGGGCTTCATGCCTCAGTGCGGCCGGTCGATCGCTGACCGGCCGTCAAACGCTGCATGGACGGATATGGAACGGATGAATACACACCGTTCCCCACCACCATTTGCAATGCGCCATACGCAGCTGAATCGCTGTGGTCGTGCAGAGAGCGTACGCGAGCCGCGTGAGGCTTGGCGACTCCACCTGCGGGATCGCCTCGGCCGGAGCCGCGCGGGCGCGATCGCGAGATGCCGCAGGCGAGGCGCTGTGCGCGGAGGCGCGGTCGCCTGCGGAGGTTTTCGCTGTAACGTCGTGCGGTGATGCGCCCTCTTGTGCGTATGACCCGTCCGGTCGCCGTCGCCGAGCTCGAAGACCACGAGATCATCGCACGGGTCGTCGCCGGAGACCATGCGGGCTTCGAGGTCCTGGTGCGGCGCTACAACCAGCGGCTGTTCCGCGCCGCCCGCGGGATCACGCGCAGCGACGCCGATGCCGAGGATGTCCTGCAGCAGGCCTGGCTCAGCGTGTTCCGCAACCTGTCGCAATTCCGCGGCGATTCGACGTTCGCGACCTGGGCCACCCGGATCGCGGTACGCGAGGCGATCGCGGTCACCCGCAAGCGGCCGATCGTCGCCGAGGTCGTGGATGCGGCCAGCGACGTCGCGCCCGATGCCGATCTCGCCCGCGCGCGGGTCGGCGCGCTGCTCGAGAGCTGCCTCGCCGCCATCCCGCAGGGCAACCGCGAGGTGATGGTGCTGCGCGACGTGCTCGAGCTCGACACCGCCGAGACCGCGGCCTGCCTGGGCCTCAGCGAGGAGGCGGTCCGGGTCCGGCTCCACCGCGCACGCGCCGCGATCGCCGCCGCGCTCACCGAGCAGCTCGCCGATCACGCCCGCGAGATCTACCGCTTCGATGGCGAGCGCTGCGATCGGATCACCGTGCGGGTGATGCGTAACGTTTCCGTGCCCGCGCTGCTCTAGCGGGCATGCGAGCTCACTTCCTTCTCCCCGCGCTGCTCATCGCCTGTCACCACGAGCCGGCCGCCAAGGCTCCCGAACCGGCCGGCACCATCGAGGCGCAGATCGAACAGGGCAAGCAGCTCTACGTCGCCAGGTGCGCCAAGTGCCACGGCGATGCCGGCCAGGGCAGCGCCAAGGCGCCTCCGGTCGTCGGCAAGGGCGCATTCCCCGAGAAGCCGCGCGAGGGCGCCAAGCGCGACGTCGACTTCCACACCGCGGCGGATGTGTTCGCCTGGACCAGCAAGCACATGCCCGGCGACGCGCCCGGCTCGCTATCGACCGACCAGTACCTGGCGATCTTCGCGTTCGACCTGACCGCGAACGGCATCAAGCTCGACAAGCCGCTCGACGGTCCGGCGGCGCAGGCGATCGTGCTGCATCCCTGATCGCTCGCTCGATCAGCCGGTGCCGCCGCTGCCACTGCCACTGCCGCTGCCGCTGCCGCTGCCGTCGTGCCCGCCATCATCGCCGCCGTCGTCGTCGCTGCCGTCGTCGCCGCTGCCATCGTGATCGTCGTCGCCACCCTGCCGGTTGTCGCAGTCGTGCTCGTTGTCGATGCCGTCGCCATCGTCGTCGTCCATGGCGCTGCCGCTGGTCGAGCCGTGCATGGTCTGCCCGTCGTCATCGACGTCATGCGGCGTGCCGTCGCCATCCTCGTCGACGTCCTCGCAGGTGTTGCTGCCCGAGCCGCTTCCGGATCCGCCGCCCGAGCCGGTGGTCTCGGAGGGGTGGCAGTTCGTCATCCCCGAGCCGGTCGCGGTGCACGTGATGCGCTGACCGCGGGTCGAGGTGTTGTTCGACGAGCATGCCGGCGCCAGCACGCCCAGCGGCATGACGGAGACCAGGGCGAGAGACAGGAGGCGATGCGTCCAGCGGAGCTTGGGCATGGTGTTGACCTCTCGCCGTCCTGTTGCGAGCGGCGTACCAACCGGCTCATCGACGGAACTGCCCGAAATACACGAGGACTTCGCGACGAATGCCACACTCTCCCTTTGTCCGATAGCGCAACACTCGGTCACCCACTGTACGTAGTTGTGTACGTCGCCGGCCGGCGCTGCGTCAGCGAAACAGCCGGCCGCGCAGCTCGGGGGCCGGTTGCGCGATCAGCTCGGCGCCGACCAGGCGATCCGCGGCGGCGTGCCGGGCGGCGTCGGCCGAGGCCTCGATCGCGTCGAGCGTCCCGGTCAGGGTGAAGTAGGCCTTGCCGGCGAGGTCGACCGCGAACCGCACATCGCGCACGGTGACGTCGGCGGCCTTGCATGCGGCATCGGCCGCCGCGATCGCGGCACACACCGTCCTGGTCTCGAGGATGGCGACCGCCTCGGCCCCGTGATCGCCGGCCCAGTCCGGCGGCGCGACCGGCGCGCCCAGCATCGGCCAGACCTGGTCATCGGCAGCGGGCAGCGTCACGCGATCGAGCAGGAGGTCGCCCGCGGTGCGCGCACCCGCCGCCATCGCTTCCTCGACCTCGGCGACGCCGCCCTCGAGCAGCACCAGGTGCTTGCCGGCCGACACCGCCCGCGACGACAGCAGCACCGCGGGCGCGCGCTTGAGCGCCGCATCGGCCACGACCACGCCGCGCGCGATCGTGGCGATCTCGAGCACGCCGAGCGCGGGGCCTCGTGCCACTCCGGTCACACGAACCTGAACGCTTCTTTGAGCGTGCAGCGGCGCTCGCGCGTGAAGTGCACGGCGGTGGTGAGGCCCTCGCCCGGCGGGCTCGCGATCGTGAACGAGGTGTAGCCCTCGCCGCCCAGGCCGAGGCCGGCGTACGACGCGTCGTTCTTGACGAAGATGCTGCAGTTGCACATCCGGGCCATCGCCGCCATGTGGTCGATGTGGAGCGAGTGCATGGTCGCGGTGTGATGGAAGCCGTGCTCGACGCGGATCGCGGCGGCGATCGCCTCGGTGGCGTGACCTCGCACAACAGGAGCCGCAGGTCGTGGCCGTGCCCGCCGATCCCGATCTGCCTGGCGATCAGCGACGCATCCTTGCCGACCCACGCCTTGTTGACGTGGTCGCCCTCGAGGATCACGCTCTCGAGCTCGCGGGTCTGGCGGGCGTCGAGCCGCAGCACCGGCTTCGCGCACAGCCGGCGCACCAGCTCGGTCGCGATCGAGTCGACCGCGATGACCTCCTTCTCCGCGATGCACACGATGTTGTTGTCGAGCGAGGCGCCGCGCACGATCGCGTCCGCGGCCTTGTCGAGGTTGGCGGTCTCGTCGACCACGGCCGGCGGGTTGCCCGGCCCCGCGGCGATCACCTTCTTGCCCGAGTTCATCGCCTGCTTGACCACGACCGGCCCGCCGGTGACCACGACCAGCCGGACCAGCGGGTGCTTCATCAGGAGCTGGGCGCTCTCGACCGTGGGGCGCTCGACCGAGACCACCACGTCGCGCGGCCCACCCGCGGCCTGGATCGCCTCGTTGAGCAGGTGGACGCACCAGTTGCAGGTCTGCGCCGCCGACGGGTGGACGTTGAACACCACGGCGTTGCCGGCCGCGACGATGCCGATCGCGTTGCACAGGATGGTCTCGGTGGGGTTGGTCGTCGGCGTCACCGCGAGCAGCACGCCGTACGGCGCGCGCTCGGTCAGCATCAGCCCGTCGTCGCCGGTGTACGCGACGGGCCGCAGGATCTCGCAACCCGGCGTCTTCTCGGCGACGAGCTGGTTCTTCGACAGCTTGTCCTCGTAGCGGCCCAGGCCGGTCTCCTCGACCGCGTAGCGCGACAGCGCGTCGTTGTTGGCGAGCACCGCGCGGCGCATCGCCTCGACCATCTTCGCCCGGACCGCGACCGGCGTACGCTCGTTCTGCTCGAACGCGCGGCGCGCCGCCTGGGCGGCCTGGTCGGCGTCGGCGTAGACGCCGTTCTTGCCCTGCGGCAGGTTGGCGCGCGCGGGGGCCGCCACCGGGGCCTCGCGCGGCGCCGGGGCGCGGGTCGCGCCGCCACCGAGCCGATCGAGCACGCGCGCCACGATCTCCTCGATCTTCCTCTCGTCTATTCCACGGAGGGCGCTGCCCCCCGCCCCACCGGCAAAGCCGGCGGGGTCCCCACCCCCTGTCGCCTCGCTGCGCTCGTCGATGCCGCGGCTGAAACCTGCCATGGCTAGTCCTTCACGTAGCGGCGCTCGCCGCCGATCGCGATCTCGTCGACGATCGCCATGATCGTCGCGTCGACCGGCCGGTTCTGCGTCAGCGCCGGTAGGGTTGCCGTCGACGTCGCACGCCCGCATCACCAGGAGCTTCAGCCCTTCGAGCGTCGGCTCCTTGCGGCTCGCGACCAGCGTGCCGATGACCTTGCCGAGCACCATGGGCTACTTCTTGGCGACGTCCCCGGCCCGGCCGAGCGGCAGGACCGCGTCGACGTTGGCGTGCGGCCGCGGGATCACGTGGACCGAGACGACCTCGCCGATCCGCTCGGCGGCGCGCTGGCCGGCCTCGGTCGCGGCCTTGACCGCGGCGACGTCGCCGCGCACGATCGCAGTCACGTAGCCGCCGCCGGTCTTCTCGTACCCGACGAGCTCGACCTTGGCCGCCTTGACCATCGCGTCGGCGGCTTCGACCATGCCGACGAAACCTTTGACTTCGATCATTCCAAGCGCGTCAGCCATTCGTCATCTCCTGCTGCTAGCTACACTCGGCCCATCGGACCGTTTCGGGCTACTTGTCGACAAACTTCTCGGGCTCCTTGCCGGTGACCCCGGCGAGCGCCGCGGTCGCGGCGGCCGCCGCCGCGTCGATCTCGGCCTCGGGGCCGGCCATGTACAGGCGGCCGAAGGCGCCGTACGGGGTGACGTTGACCAGGAACACGTGCGCCGCCTTCTCGGCCTCGTTGGCGGCGAGCACCGCGTAGCCGGCCGGCTCGCACTCGAGGATGAACAGCGACTGTCCGGGCAGCACCATCATGCCGGCCGAGCTGCGGTTGATGATCTGGGTCTGGTAGGCCTCGACGCCGCGGATGATCTGGTTGGTCAGCACCTTGGGCTTGAGGCGCTGCGACTCGTCGACGCCGAGGTACTTGAGGATCGTGGCGCCGGCCGACAGCACCTCGCCCTTGTCGTGGTCGTGGATCTCGAGCAGGCCGTAGGCGCGCTCGACGACCTGGACCGCGGGCTGAACCCGCGTGGCCTTGAGCGCCGCGTCGGTGACCTGGTTGATCGCGATGCCGGGCGCGATCTCGACCCACAGCGACGCCTGGAACGGAACCGGGAGAAACCCGCGCGCGGTCTTGCCGATGAAGGTCGCCTGTTGCGGCTGGAGCGCGTCGAGAAAGCAGTACGTACGCAGGACGGTTCCCATCGCTCGCGGCCACGCTAGCACACGCGGTTTCTGCAGATCCACGCGGCGTGCGGCAATTGCCGTCGCATGTGTCGCACGGGTGCGTCGTGATCGGGCGCGTGCCATGATGGCCCACGATTCGATGCGCGCACGCCTGGCCTGTGTGTTGTTCGCCCTGCTCGCTGGAGTCTCGTCGCACGCGGAGGCCGACGTGCTCGGCCGCGTGCTCAAGGCCGCCGCCGACCAGCCCGGCGGAACACCGCCGCCGCAGCAGTCGTCCGATCTGACGGGGTGGGCCGGCGAGGCGCGCGCGATCGCGCTGCCCGAGCTGCTCCAGATCGCGCTGCGCACCGCGCCGAGCCTTGCGAGCGCCCAGCTCGACATCGCCGTCGCCGAGGCGCGCATCCAGCAGACCTGGGCGCGCCACGACTGGGTGGCCAGGGCGCAGCTCACCGGCTCGCGGGTCAACGATGTGCCGCAGGGCTCGACCATCGTCACCAAGGATCTCCGGCTCGCCGGCACCGGCGACCTGTCGCGCGCGCTGCCGACCGGTGGCACCGTCGATCTCCACGTCAGCTCGAGCTACGAGTTCATCCACACCCACACGGTGACCGACACGACGAACCCGCTGACCGGCGAGCCGATCGTGTTCGACAGCGCCGGCGCGACGTGGACCAACGACATCAGCGGCTCGATCACCCAGCCGCTGCTGCGCGGGCGCGGTCGCGCGCTGTACGACGCCAACGAGGTCCGCGCGACGCTGGCGCGCGACGTCGCGGTGCTCGCCCGGCGGCTGCTCGCGATCCAGACCGTGCAGGCCGTGATCTCGGCCTACTGGGACCTGGTGCTCGCGGAGCAGACCGTCGCGATCACGCGGGCCAGCCTCGACCTCGCCCGCGAGCGCCTGCGGGTGACCACGATCGGCGCCGAGGGCGGCAAGGTCCCGCGCAGCGAGATCCCGGCCGTGCTCCAGATCATCGCGACCCGCGAGGAGGACGTGCTCAACGGCGAGCTCGGCGTGCTCAACGCCTCGATCGCCGTGCGCCGCGCCACCGGCATGCCGATCGGCGCCGGCGAGCTCGGCCTGCGGGTCGCCACCGACCTCGATATCAAGGACCAGCCGTTCGATCTCGGCCCGCTGGTCGAGCGCGCCTACGCCGCCAGCCCCGAGCTCGCCCAGCTCGCCAGGCAGGATCAGAGCGCGACGCTCGACATCGAGGTCACCGAGAACGGGGCACGTTCGCCGACGCGACCAGTAACCTCGTCAAGCTCAACTCGATCTCGATCAACGGCTCGCTGACGTTCTCGCAGTCGCTCGGCCGCCACGAGGTGCTCGGTCGCGTCCGCGAGCAGCGCGAGCTGCGCCGAAAGCTCGCGGTCAACGGGATCGACCTCCGCGCCCAGGTCGCGCAGACCATGGCCCGCGCGGTCGCCCAGATCGAGCTCGCGCGGCGGCGCGTGACGCTGTCGCAGCGCGCGATCGACCTCGCCAACGAGAACATCAAGATCGAGACCGACCGCTTCAACCTCGGCAAGGCGACCAACTTCGACGTGCTCAACCGGCTCGAGGAGCTGCGCCAGGCCGAGCTGCGCAAGACCCAGGCGATGATCGACTGGCACAAGGCCGAGGTCGTGGTCCAGGCGCTGACCGGCGACCTCCTGCCGATGTACGGCGTCGCCGTCGACTGATCACACCATGCCGATGTACGCCATGTGGATCCCGCCGTCCTTGCCGTCGCGGCGGTAGCTGAAGAACCGCTCGGGTTCGCACCGCGTGCACGGCGGCGCGGTGTCGATGTGCTCGGGTGCGACCCCGGCGCGCTCGAGCACGCTGCGGGTCGCGACCCGCAGATCGATGTGGTCCCTGCGCGGACCGGCGACGACGAGGCCGGGGACGTCGCCGAGCGCGTCGCGGAACGCGGCGACGACCTCGGGGCCGACCTCGAAGCAGCACGGACCGATCGACGGGCCGAGCGCGACGCAGATCCGATCGGGCCGCGCGCCGAGCGCGGCCATCCGCGCGACGACGTTGCGGGCGATGCCGGCGACCGTGCCGCGCCAGCCGGCGTGCGCCGCGCCGCACACCCGCGCGTCGGGCTCGGCGAACAGGATCGGGATGCAGTCGGCGGCGAACGCGGCGAGCACCGCACCGGCGCGATCGCAGACCAGGCCGTCGAACTGGGCGTCGGCGGCGAGCGGCTCGCCGACCGCCCACACGTCGGTGCCGTGGACGTGGCGGGCGATCTGCAGCGCGTCGAGCTCGAAGCCGGCGTGCTCGGCGAGCCGGCGCCGGTTGGCCTCGACCACCGCGCGGTCGTCGCCCCAGCTGACGCCGAGGTTGAGCGACGCGCGCGGCCCGGTCGACACACCGCCGGTGCGCTCGGGGAAGCCGTGCAGGAAGCCCTCGCTCGGTAGCACCGGGGAGCGGTGGAGCCGGATCGCCATGGCGGGGCTTCTACCATGGTAACGTCGGGGCATGATCGCGTACGACGACCTCGTGGCGGCTCTCACGGCATGGCGCGCTCGGCAGGGGTTGCCGATCGCCGCGTCTGCCGCGCCGCCGGCCCGCGCGCCGGTTCCGCCGCGTCCGCCCCCCGGGCGCGCCGTCGCCGCCGATGCCGACCTCGACGACGGCGGGCTGATCGAGGATGCGAGCTACGACGCCTCCGGCGACGACTACGTGATGCAGCTCGGGAGCGAGCAGCCCGGCGAACCCACCGCGATCGGCGCCGCGCCCGAGCCGCCCCGGCGCGGCAAGCGCTGGTGAGCGCCGACGACGTCGAGGTCGCGCTCGAGGCGGTGCAGGTCGGCGGTGTGACCGGCGCGGCCGGCGTCGGGCGCGTGGTGGCAGACGGCGAGCACGCGCGTGGCCTGATGAATCGCCGCGTGCTGATCGGTCCGATCGATCCGTGCGGCGAGTGCGATGTGTGCCGCCACGGCGGGGCCGCGGTCTGCCCGCACGTCCGGGTGCGCGACGCGCTCGGCGCGCGAACGACGGCCGCGGCGCGCTGGCTGGTGCCGCTCAGCGACGGCCTCGATCTGGCGGTGCCCGCCGCCGCAGCGGTCGCCGGTGATGTCACGGCGGCCTACACGCTGTACGCGCGCACCGGCGCGGCGCCGCGCGATCCGGTCGTGGTGGTCGGCGCGACCCCGATCAGCCGGTTCCTGATCGAGATCCTGCTCGCCAAGGGCATCGCGCCCGCGGCCGTCGGGTCGGGCGGCGCCTGGGCCGACTGGCTGCGCGGCAAGGGCGTCGCGGTCGCCGGCGATCGCGCAGCGCTTGCGGCCGCGTTCGCCGAGCGCAGCCTGGGCACCCGGCCCTGGCGCGTGATCTGCGCCGATCCCGCAACCGTTGCGGCTGCCGTCGAGCTCGCCGGCCCGCGCGCGATGCTGACGGTGCTCGCGGGCCGATCGCCGCCGCCGATCGCGGGCGACGCGCTCGGGCGCGAGGTCACCGTGCTCGGCATCGCCGGCCCGCACCCGGATCTGGTCGTGGAGGCGGCCGCGATGTGCGTCAAGGGCGAGATCGATCTGGCCGCCGGCACCACGCTCGCGGCGGGCGACCCGCTGCGCACGCGGGTATGCGAGATCGCCTGATGCCGAGCGCGCGCCCGGGGCCTTGATCACCGGCGCGACCGGCCGATACCCGAGACATGTCGAGCCCCGCTCATCCCCGGCTGTATGCCCGCGGGGCCTCCGAGCGCTCGTGCTCGGACGGCGCGATGCTCCGCGTGCTGGTCTATGCGCCGTCCCAGGCCCGCGCGAGCTGGATCGAGGCCGAGCTCGAGGACAAGTCGGTGATCGTGCAGATCGGGTTCTCGGTCGATCACATCGTGTCCGCGCTGGTCGAGGATCCGCCGCCGCGCCCGCAGATCCTGATCGCCGACTTCGACGACATCAACCCCGCCGAGGTCCTCCACCTCCACCTGCTGCGCGAGCAGGGCTGGTTCGGGCGCATCATCGCGCTCGGCAACGTGCCGCCCGCGCTGCGCAGCTCGCTGGCGATCGAGCACGTGCTGGTCGCGCCGTTCGTGCGCGATGCGCTGCGCGACGTGATCACCAACACCGGCTTCGTCATGAAGACCACCAAGCTCCCGGTCCTCTAGCCGACGGCACCCCGTGACCCGACCCATCATCCCGCCCATTCCCAAGCGCCACGCCGACCCCGAGGGCAAACGCGTCGTCACCGAGCCGGCGCTGGCCGCCGAGCCCGCACCGGCCGCCGGCCGGCTGCCGCGCGCGACCACCGAGCCGAGCGGCGCAGGATCTCCGGCGCGATCGCCGGCGGCCGGCCGCCCCGCGCCCGCCGGGCCGCCGCTCGCCGATCCGGGACGCCGCAAGCGACCGTCCCGCCTGCCCTACGCGCGCCACGAGCTGGTCAATCGGGTCGGCGAGCGCGCCCACCTGCCGGCCAAGATGCCGCGCGCCACCGGCGACCTCGCCACCGGAACCGCCGGTCGCGCGCCGCTGCCGCGGGCGAGCCAGCCGCCATCGCCGATGGCCGAGCTCACCAGCGGCCGGGTCCGGGCGCGCGGGACTCCCGGCAAGGACATCGCACCCGGCGAGCAGGTCCGCACGCTGATCTACGCGCCCGAGGCGGTCCGCGCGGCGTGGGTCGAGAACGAGCTGTCCCACGCGCCGATCACGATCCAGATCGGCCGCAGCGTGTCCGCCGTCGTCGCGGCGCTGGTCAAGGACCCGCCGCCGCGGCCCGAGGTCCTGGTCGTCGACTTCGAGGCGCTGTCGACCAGGGAGCTCGCCGAGCTCCACGCGATCCGCCAGGAGGGCTGGCCCGGCCGGCTGATCGGCCTGGGCAACATCGCCATCGAGGTGCGCGCCTCGCTGCGCATCGACGAGGTGCTCGAGCCGCCGCTGGTCCACGACACGCTGCTCGACTGCGTCGCCGGCACCCGCCACTCCGTGGTGACCACGGCGTGCCCGGTGCTCCCGAAGATGGACGAGCCGCGGCGCGACAAGTAGCTACTTGAAGACCAGGACGAGGAGCACGGCCAGCACCGCCAGGCCGATCGCGATCAGCGCGAGGAGGCGGCCGCGGCCGCGCTTCATCTCGCCGATCAGCGCGTCCTCGGACACCGCGCCGCTGTGGCTGCCCGACTCGCGCAGCGCCATCGTCGCCATCGTCGAGCCGGTGCGCAGGCTGTACTTGTGCTTGTCGGTGCGCGACAGCGAGCCGTCGTCCTTGTAGCGCTCGTCGATCGGCAGCTGGTCGGCCTTGTCGGAGGTGACCTTGCCGGTGCGGGCGTGCTCGTCGGCTGCCTGCTGCGCCGCCTGGGCGTCGAGCTCGCCCTTCTTGAACCACATGGTCTCGCGGAACTTGCCCTTGGGGTCGTCGGTCTCGGCCCGCTTGCTCTGCGGCACGCCGAGGATCGGCGCCGGGAGCACCGGCGGCGCCACCACGGGAGCCGCGGCCGCGGGAGCCGCGGCGGCCTCGGCCACCGCCGGCTGCGGGGGTGACGCCCAGGGCGAGTGCTCGCCGGCCGCGGCCGTCGCGGCCGAAGCCGGCGCGGTCATCCCGCCGGGAGACACGCCGACGCCGACGATCGTGCCGACGGCCGCCCCGTCGGGCTGGGTCGCGACCACGTCGGCCCGCAGCTTGCCGGCGCGGCCGAGCGGCTGGGTCGACCGGACATCGGTCTCGCCGCGCGCGACCCGGCCGACCTCGTCGATGAACTGGCGCACGGTCAGGAACCGCCTGGTCGGGCTGCGGTCGAGCGCGCGCAGGATCACCGCCTCGACCGGCCCCGGGCCCGGTGAGCACGAAGTAGTACAGCGCGCCGAGGCTGTACAGGTTCGAGCGCTGATCGACCGGCTTGCCGTCGTGCTGCTCGGGGGCGACGAACTCCGCCACGCCCGGGACCTTGTCGCTGGTCGGCACCGGCAGCGAGAAGTTGATCAGCTTGACGTCGTTGCCCGAGAACAGGATGTTCTTGGGCGCGAGGTCGCGATGGACCACGCCGACCTGCGCGGCCTCGATCAGCGCCTCGCCGATCACCGTGATCAGCTGCGCGGCCGCCGACAGCGGCATCGGCCCGCGCACCGCGACCGCCTGCGCGAGGGTCTGCGCGCCGTCGAGCAGCTCGAGCGCGACCCAGCTGTCGTCGCCGCGCTTGCCCGAGGCGAGCACCCGTGCGACCCCCTCGCTCTGCACGCGCTCGAGCTGCTTGAGCTCGCGCTCGAGGCGCTGCGCCAGCCCGGGCAGCGCGATCACCGCCGGCGCGATGATCTTGACCGCGGCCGGCTGGCCGCTGGCCTTGTCGGTCGCGCGGTGCACCGCGCCGGTCCGGCTGCCACCCAGCCGGTCGCCGAGGTCGAACTTGGCGGCGAGGCCATCGGCCGCCACGGATTGCGTCTCGAGGGGGACGAGCCGGGCAGCATCGACCGGACAGAAGTTTGCGTCGTCGGTGAACTGCTTCTGACATTTCAGGCAAAGCTTCATGCCTCGTTCCCTCTAATCATGCGAATCGTAAGGACATCTGGCCGGGAAAGCAAACAGGGGCACCGGGGCCGCTCGTCGACGTGCTCTGTATAGCGAGTCACACCGACCCGAGCCAGCAACATCGCGGGCCCAAGGGCACCGAGCCCGGCGATTGACAATACGAGCGTGGAGGGGCTAAGAACCCCGGTCCACTCCGAGGAATCGCCATGGCTTCCCGCACCGCCGCGTCCAGTGTCAAGCGCAAGAACAAGCACCAGAAGGCCGGCCGCCGGCGCAAGAACCGGCTGGCGCGCAAGTCGACCCAGTCCGTCGTCGAGCTGTTCGCCGCGCTCGGCGACCCCGGCCAGCCGGCGCCGCGGAAGTGACGGCCGGCAGCTGACCCGGCTCGGTTGTCAGCTCAGTTGAGATCCGCAGACACCCGGTCGACCGAGTAGACGCCCTTGATCCGCGACAGCGAGCGGATCACCGACTTGAGCTGATCGAGGTCCTTGACCGAGGCGTGGAACGTGTTGACCGCGCGGCCGTCGTCGGTCGCCCGGCAGTGCGCCTGCGAGATGTTGACGCCCTGGTCGCTGAATGACTGCGAGATGTGGGCGAGCAGGCCCGGCTTGTCGGCGCACAGGATCTGGATCGCGACCTCGTGCTGGGCATTGCCGTTGCCGTTGCCGTCCCACTCGACGTCGATCCGGCGCTCGGGATCGAGGTCGAGGCCCTTGTCGCAGTCGCGGCGGTGGACGGTCACGCCGCGGCCGCGCGTGATGAAGCCGACGATCGGATCGCCCGGCAGGGGGCTGCAGCACTTGGCGAACCGGACCAGGATGTCCTCCTCGCCGGCGACCTTGATGCCGCTGGTCGCGGTCCGCCGCGTGACCTTGCGCAGGAAGGTCTTGAGCATGCCCTCGGTCCTGGGCGGCGGCTCCTGCTCCTTCTTGGTGAGCGCGGGCAGCGCCTTCTCGAGCACCTGCTGCGTGGTGATCTTGCCGTAGCCGATCTGGATGATCAGCTCGTCGAGGTTCACGCAGCGCAGCTCCTTGGCCGCGTGCTGGAGCTGCTTGTCGGCGCGCGACACCGACGTCGAGTGCTTGCGCAGCGCCTTGTCGAGCAGGTCGTTGCCGAGCACCACCGCCTTGTCGCGCTGCTCGGTGCGCAGCAGGTAGCGGATCTTGGTGCGCGCCCGCGCGGTCTTGACGAGCTTGAGCCAGTCCTTGTTGGGCTTCTGGTTGGGGCTGGTGATGATCTCGACGGTGTCGCCGTTGCGCAGCTGGTAGCGCAGCGGGACGATCATGCCGTTGACCCGCGAGCCGGAGCAGTGATCGCCGATGTTCGAGTGCACGGCGTAGGCGAAGTCGATCGGGCACGCGCCCTTGGGCAGCGCCTTGACGTCGCCCTGCGGGGTGAACACGTAGACCTCGTCGCCGAACAGGTCGATCTTGACCGACTCGAGGAACTCGGTCGGATCGCGCAGCTCCTTCTGGCTCTCCATCAGCTGGCGCAGCCAGGCGAACTTCTTGTCGTCGACCGAGGCGATCGAGCCTTCCTTGTACTTCCAGTGCGCCGCGATGCCGTGCTCGGCGACCGCGTTCATCTCGTTGGTCCGGATCTGGACCTCGATGCGCTCGCCGCGCGGCCCGATCACCGCGGTGTGCAGCGACTGGTAGAGGTTGGGCTTGGGCAGCGCGATGTAGTCCTTGAACCGGCCCGGGATCGGGGTCCACGTCTGGTGCGCGACGCCCAGGCCCTGGTAGCAGTGCATCTGGGTGTCGGTGATCACCCGGAAGCCGATCGCGTCGTGGATCTCCTCGAACGGGCGCTGCGTGCGCTTCATCTTCTGGTAGATCGACCACAGGTGCTTGGCGCGGCCCATCACCTCGCACGGCACGCCGTGCTCGGTCATCTCCTTGTGGATCAGCTTCTCGACGTGGTGGATGTACTCGAGCCGCTCGCCGCGCGACTTGGCGACCTCGCCGGCCAGCTGCTCGTACTCGCCGGGATAGAGGTACTTGAACGCGAGGTCCTCGAGCTCGACCTTGACCCACTGGATGCCGAGCCGGTTGGCCAGCGGCGCGTAGATCTGCATGGTCTCGGACGCGATGCGCTCCTGCTTCTCGGCGGGCAGGTGGTGCAGCGAGCGCATGTTGTCGAGCCGGTCGCACAGCTTGACCAGGATGACGCGGATGTCGCGCGCCATCGCGAGCAGCATCTTGCGGAAGTTCTCGGCCTGCTGCTCCTCGCGCGTCGAGTACGGCAGCTTGCCGAGCTTGGTCACGCCGTCGACGAGGAACGCGATCTCCTTGCCGAACAGCTCGCCGAGCTGCTCGACCGTGGCGGTCGTGTCCTCGACGCAGTCGTGCAGGAGGCCGGCGCACACCGACGCGACGTCGAGCTTGAGCTCGGCGATGATGTGGGCGACCGAGAGCGGGTGGGTGACGTAGGGGTCGCCGGACTTGCGGGTCTGACCATCGTGCGCCTGCGCGGCGAACTGGTAGGCGCGCCGGACCAGGGGCAAGTCCGCGGACGGAAAGTATCCGGCTAGCTCGGAGATGATCTGATCGAGCTGGTGCATCGTGTGCGTCGACCCGAGGACAGGGTACCACGCGGCGCGGCAGTCGCTAAACCGGCCAACCGGCGAGGCGGGTTATACCGGCGCTAGAACCGGCGAGATGGCTGACGCATCGCTCGACGACAATCGTCAACAATCATCGACAATCGGACGGCATCACTCTCAGATCATTCAGATCACTCGATCTGGCGCTGGCTCGATCCGCCGCCGGCGGTGTCGGAGGCGACAGCGTCGCGGAACCGCCAGGTGAACTCGAAGACCTCGCTCGGCCGCTTGACCACCAGCCGCAGCTTGCGGACGTCGGGGCGCATGAGGTCGCGCTGATAGAACACGAAGTCGGCCTTTCCGCGAAACACCGAGAGCGTTCCGAAGGTCTGACGGTGCTTCCAGCCGTCGTCGAGGACGCCGATCGTGGTGATGCACTGGCCGGTGCCGTCGCGACCGGCGGCGCTGCACACCGAGGTGCGCTGCTCGCGGTCCCAGAACTCGCTGATCAGGCGGGTCTGCGCGTGCTCGACCGCCTCGGGCGCCCAGGCGTGGCCCTGGTCATCCTCGAGGTGGACATCCCAGCTGGTCAGGTCGGCCCACTCCTCCCACTTGTGATCGATCTGGACGTGGAAGCGCAGCCGATCGCGCGAGACCATCGTGAAGCTCGCCTGGTTGATCAGGGGATAGCGGTGGTTGATCGCGGTGGTGGCGCGCTGGCCGGGATCCGGATCGTACGGCTTCTCGAGCTCCATGTCCCCGGTGACGATCGTGACCTTCTCCGAGCTACGCAGCGTCTCGCCCGGCATGGCCATCGGATTGGGCTGCACGGCTTCGGCATGAAAGGTTCGCGCACAGCCGAGCGTTGCGACCGCGAGGGCGGCGAGGATCCCGGCGTTTACGACTCGCATGGCCGGGATCGTGGCGCAACGCCTCGCGCCCGTCAATCGGGCTTATCTCGCAGCCGACCGCGCCCTGCGACAGCGCCGCGGATCGCCCCGGTCGCGTCAGCGCCGGCCAACGAGGCGCCGGGCGTGCGCGTCTGCGCCAGATGTACGATTGCACTCCACCAGGCGCGCCAGCTCTCCGAGCCGGTACGCCACATCGGGCCGATCGGTGGTCCCGTAGCGCCGCGTGAGGTAGATCGCGCGGAGCACCGCGTAGGCGCGATCGAGGTCGTCGTTGACGATCAGGTGCTGGTACTCGTCGTAGTGGGCGAGCTCCTCGATCGCCTTGCGCAGCCGGCGATCGATGACCTCGGGCGCGTCGGTCGCGCGGTTCTGCAGCCGCGACGCGAGGGCGTCGAGACCGGGCGGCAGGATGAACACCTTGAGCGCATCGGCCGGCCAGCGCTCGGCGAGCGTCGCGCCGCCCTGCCAGTCGACGTCGAAGATCACGTCGCCGTCCCGCGCGAGCGCGGTCTCGACCGGCGCGCGCGCCGTGCCGTAGCGGTTGCCGAACACGAACGCGTGCTCGGCGAACTCGCCGCGCTCCACCATCGCCTCGAACACCTCGGGCGTGACGAAGTGATAGTCGCGGCCAGGGGCCTCGCCGGGGCGCTGCGGCCGGGTGGTGTACGACACCGAGAACGCGAGCTGGGGCGAGAACTCGGCGAGCAGCCGCCGGGTCAGCGTGGTCTTGCCCGCGCCCGACGGCGACGACACGATCAGCAGGATGCCCCGCCGGCCCGGCCCGTCGTCCCCGCGCGGCGCTGTCACGGCGGCTCCTGAGCGATACGGCGCTGCTCAGCGGTCCAGGACTTTCTCGAGCATCGCCTTGGCATCGACGACCGCGGCGGTGAGCTCTGCCAGCGCGGACTTGCTGCCGATCGTGTTGAGCTCGCGGCCGATCTCCTGGACCAGGAAGTCGAGCCGGCGGCCGACCGCGCCCGCGGCGTCGAGGAGGCCGCGCGCCTGGTCGAGGTGGCTGACCAGCCGGACCAGCTCCTCGGTGACGTCGGCGCGATCGGCGAGCAGCGCGACCTCCTGGGCGAGCCGGTTCGGATCGATCCCCGCGTCGATGCCGGCGTCCTCGGACAGCCGCCGGACCCGCTCGAGCTGGCGGCGCGCGACGTGCTGCGGCACGGCCGCGGCGAACAGCGCGATGTGCGCGCGGATCGCGACCAGCTCGTCGAGCCGCAGCCGCAGCTCGGCGGCCAGCGCCGCGCCCTCGGCGGTGCGCATCGCGTCGAGCTGGACCAGCGCGGCGTCGACCGCGTCGAGCGCGACCGCGGCGCCCGCGTCGTCGAGCGGATCGCCGGCGATCACCACGCCGGGCTGGGCGAGCACGAGCGCGAGATCGGGGCCGGGGATCGCCAGGCGCGCCGCGAGATCGGCGAGCACGCGGTGGACGCGCGCCGCCGCCTGGGTGTCGATCCGCATCCCGCCGGGCGTGCCGCCGGCGAGGTGCACCGAGATCGTCACCGCGCCGCGCTCGACCGCGCTGCGAACCCGCGCGGCGATCGCGTCCTCGACCGCGGCCGGGATCGGCCCGCCGCGCAGCTTGAGATCGAGGAAGCGATGGTTGACCGTCCGGACGTCGACGGTGGCGCGGACCTCGCCGCGCTCGACGACGCCACGCCCGTATCCCGTCATGCTGCGCATGGCGGTGGTGATATCATGGCCGCGCCATTGTCCCGGTCCGCAGGGTGCAACTCGAGAACCATCGCCGTCGGCGACCATCGCGCATGGGCGGTGATCGCGCTGATCGCGGGCGCCGCGGCGTGCCGCGAGCCGGCGCGGCCGACGGCGATCCGGTTCCTCCACACCTTCGGCAAGGAGGAGACCGAGCTGTTCAACGCGGTCATGGCCGAGCGCCAGATCGTGGTCGACTCGTCGCTGGTGCCGTTCGCGCGCGGCCGTCAGGTGATCGGCGAGATCCTGCGCGCCCGCACCGACTGCCCGGACCTGATCCGGATCGACGCGACCTGGCTGCCCGAGCTGGTCGCCGGCGGCCTGCTCGTCGCACCGCCGCCCGCGCTCACCGCGCACGACTGGACGCCGGAGGCCGCCGCGCTCGCCCAGCTGCGCGGCGCGTGGTGGGCGGTGCCGCACTCGGTCGACGGCCTGCTCGTGGTCCGCGAGGCCGGCACGCCGGCGCCGGCGTCGCCCGGCCTGGCCGACCTCGTCGCCGCCGCGCGCGCCCAGCACACCGCGGCGCGGCCCTACCCGCTCAGCATCCGGGTCGACGGCTACTGGTTCGTGCCGTGGCTGCGCGACGAGGGCGGTGAGCTGGCGCCCGGCGGGATCGCCGGCGACGTCGCGGTCCGCGCGATGACCCGGTTCGCCGCGCTGTTCGGCGACGTCGTGCGGCCGCCGCCACCGTCGGGGCTCGAGCAGGACGACGAGGGCCGGCGCTGGGCCAACCACGAGGACGCGTACTGGATCACCGGGCCGTGGCAGTTCTACCAGATCGGCAACCGCGCGCAGATCGCGGTCAGCGCGCTCGCGCACGCGCCGCGCGGCGGCCAGCTGCTGGTGGTGCCGGCATGCGCGCGGCACGCCGAGGACGGCTGGCGGCTCGCCGACGAGCTGACCTCGCTGCCGGTCGAGACCCGGTTCGCGGCGAAGTTCGCCACGGTGCCGACCCGGATCGCCGCGCTGGCCACCGCCCCGGCGCTGCTGCGCGCCGCCGGTGATGCGCTGCGCGCCGCCGCGATGCTGCCGACCGTGATCGTCGGCGGGCTGGCGATCATGCGGGCGCGCGACGCCGTGGTCCGCGAGGTCAGCCGCGGCGGCCTCGCGCACATCCGCGCGCTCGGCGCGCTGCTCGACGGCAAGCTGCAGGACGCGTGGCGCACCGTCGAGCTCGGCGCCACGTCGTGGGCCGATGCGCCCCGCGAGCGGCGCGACACCGAGCTCCTGCTGCGCCGGCTGCGCCGCGACGTCCCGATCATCCGCGCGCTGTCGATCCTCGATCCGGCCGGCGCGCTCGAGTTCGGCGATCCGGTGCCCGCCAGGCTCGACATCGGCTCGCACAGCTTCGGCGGCTACGTCGGCGACGTCGAGCAGCTCGGCGGCAGCCCGGTGGCCTACCTGGTCGTCCAGGCGCGCGGCCGGACCGGCGAGCTGATCGGCGTGTTCGTGGCCGGCCTCGACCTCGGCTTCGTCCGCGAGCTGCTCATGGGCGGCGCGCTCGACGATCGCGACGACCGCGTCATCGTCGTCGACGGCACCGGCGTGCCGCTCGCTCGCCGGGATCGACCCCGCGGTCGATCGCGCGCTGGGCTCGACCGTCGAGGGCACGCTGACCGCCAACGGCTGGGTCAGCGCGTACCGCAACCTGTCGAGCTACCAGTCGCAGCGCGGCGTGCGCTGGGCGATCCTGCACCAGCAGCGCGAGTCGCGGGCCTACGCGCTCGCCCGCGAGACCACGCGCGACACCCTGATCATCGGCGGCGCCGCGCTCGCCATCGCGCTCGTCCTCGGCGGATTCTTCGCCACGCGGCTGACCCGACCGCTCGCGCAGCTCGCGCGCCACGCCGACGCGATCGCCGCCGGCTCGACCGACGATCCCCCGCCGGTGCGCGGCCCGGGCGAGATCGGCCTGCTCGGCGAGCGGATCGACGAGATGGCGCGCCGCATCGCCGAGCGCGCCGAGCTCCAGACCGCGCTCGCCCGCGGCGACCGCCTGGCCTCGGTCGGCGTGATGTCGGCCCAGGTCGCGCACGAGATCAACAACCCGCTGACCACCGTGCTCGGCTACGCGATGCTGCTCCAGGAGGGCAAGCCGCCCGGCCACCCCGATCGCGAGCCGCTCCAGCTGATCGCGAGCGAGGCCGAGCGCATGAAGTCGATCGTCAGCGGCCTGCTCGAGTACGCCCGCGCGCACAAGTCCGCGCGCGGCGCCGCAGCGCCGCCCGGCGCGGCCGCGGCCAGCTGCAACCCCGCCGCGGTGATGCGCCACGTCGGCGCGCTGCTCGAGCCCCAGCTGCGGCGGACGCGGACCACGCTCGCGATCGACGTCACCGCGACCGCGCCGGTCGCGATCGAGGCCCACGCGCTCCAGCAGGTCCTGGTCAACCTCGGCCAGAACGCGGCGCAGGCGATGGCCGAGGCCAACATCGAGGGCACCCTCGCGATCGCGGCGCGGCCCGCACCAGGCGGCGTCGCCACGCTGATCACGGTCACCGACGAGGGCCCCGGCGTGCCACCCGCCGACCGCACGCGCATCTTCGATCCGTTCTTCACCACCAAGGCCGCCGGCGTCGGCACCGGCCTGGGCCTCGCGGTGTGCAAGCACCTGGTCACCACCGCGGGCGGCTCGATCGAGGTCGGCGACGGCCCCGGCGGCCGCGGCGCCGAGTTCCGCGTCGTGATCCCCAACGCCCCCAGCGCGCCCGACGCGCCCAACGCGCCCAACGCGCCCAACGCGCCTAACGCGCCTAACGCGCCCAGCATGCGATGACGCGTCAGCGGAACGCGAGCAGGACCTGGTACCGGGTGCTCGCGCGCGCGGCCTGGAACAGCCCGGTCCAGGCCATGCGCTCGCGCCAGAACGGATCGGTCGCCGCGGCGACCTGCGCCTCGATGCGCCGCAGCTCCTCGCGCGCGAGGTCCTCGGCCACGGTGATCTGCAGCGCCGGCGCGAGCGCGGCGAGCTCGCGCAGCAGCCGCACGCTCGAGCCGAGCATGCCGCCGGCCAGGCCGCTCTCGCGATCGAAGATCACGTCCGCGAAGTCGACCGGGACGTAGAACCCCTCGCTGTCGGAGTGCACCAGCAGGTGGAAGTCGAACAGCGACGCCGCGCGCTCGATCGCGCGATCGCGCTCGGGATGTTCCTCGGGCCCGAGCGGCGGCGGGGGCTGGCCGTCGACCTTGCAGCGCGCGGCGAACCGGCGCAGACAGTGCAGGTAGGCGTACGGGAAGCTGCCGAACCGCGGCCGTTCCGCATCGGGCACGACCGGGGCCTCGGGCTCCTCGAACGGCGGCAAGCCATGCGCGGCCAGCAGGCGCTGGATGATCGCGACCTGGCGCTTCAGCCACGCGGTCCCGTCGGGATCGCGCCGCGTCAGCTCTGCCAGGACACCGACTCCGAGCGACAACCCCATGCCGGCAAGCTGCCACGCGGCACCGGAGGCGACAAGCGACCCACGCGACGAGCGAACCTATGGCAGCGGTTTCCAGCTCGGGCCCTTCTTGGTGATCGCGCCGAGCTTGAACAGGGCGAACACACCGGTCGGCTCTAACTGAGACATCACCTCCGACTGCTTGGCCTGCAGCGCCGCCATTGGCTGATTCGCGAGGTCGGGGAGCAGATCGATGCGCAGCGCACCCCACGGCGTGGTTGCGATCTGGACGCCGGTGGCCGCGAGCTTGTCGCGGCCGATCAAGCCCACGATGTGCGGGCCGAGCCAGGTCCGCGCGCCCAGCAGCATCGGGCCAAACTTCTGCAGGTCCTTGGGTGGCGTATCACCACCCTGATTGTACAGCGGCGTCGCGTCGGGAAACGTCAGGTGCGCCGTGCCGTAGTCGAGGTCGAGTACCGCCGCAAGACGATCGGCGAGCGCGAAGACCGGCGCCACCTGCGCCGGCGCCACGTCGGCAAACATCAGCTTGAAGTACGCCGGCAAGCCCGTTGCGCACGACCAGAAGTACCCCGTGTACTTGGGCGCCTTCTTGCGGGTGACCCCGCACGGCCGGAACGTGCCGCCCAGCTGCCGGCGCGCGGCGACGATCGCGGCCAGGAACGCGTCCCTGCGGTACTCGTCGCGGGCGTGCTCATCGGCACTCGCGTGCGTCGGCGTGAAGTCGGGCTCGAACGCGTCGAGCAGCGCACCGTTCACGGCGGCGCTGTCGAGCGGCTTCATCGTCATCAGGTTGAACCGCGCTCCGGCCATCCGCACTCGTGCTCGCGAAGGCCTTTATGTGGTTGCCAGAAAAGGCTGTGCCAGCTGATCCTCTGTGACTTGCGCGGTCAATCGGACATCCGCAGAAAACCCTTCATCGTAGAACACGAGCGCCTGCTGCGACGGAACGACGCTGCGATACCAGCGCGCGACGACGACCACGGCACGGAGATCGCCGTCCAGATGCACGGTCTGGCCATCCTTGGCGAGAGTGCCTTCGATCCGCGCCGGCAAACCGCTTTCGATCGTCCAGCGCAGCGCGTGAATGCCCGACGGATCGGAGATGCGCTCGACGTGCGCTGCCGGCCAGGCTGTGCAAAGTGACCGAGCGAGCGTGTCAGCATCGAACGTCCAGGTAGTCGCTTCGGGGGGGGAGATGAAGTAGCTGCTCATGGGGCCGTCTACTCGTTCCTACTCACGGTTTCACGACGACGCTACCCGGGATTCCATATTTTTCCAAGAGCCCTTCGAAGTAGGGGACTGCACGCGCGTCGTTGGTGATCACCTCCAGTGCCTTCACGGGAGTATTCGCATCCGCAATGACAGCCGCATAGCGGCGGAACTCATCTTCGATCTGCGGCAGGATCTTTTGGCGGATGAAGTCCGGACACTCCGAGCCAGCGATGAACGGGCTACGGTCCGGCTTGTCGACGAACTTCGTATCGAGCAGAGTTTGATCTTCGGACCGGATCCCGTCGGCCCAGACCTTCTCACCGTTGCCCGAGACCTGATAGTTGCTGGGTCCAGTGTGCTTGATCTCGTAGGCATCCTGCGGCGAACCTGTCGGCGTAGACTTCGTGGGGAGATCTTTCTTCCACGTTTCGACGTCTGCCGCGGTAGGCTCGGGCTTCGGCTCGCCTTCGGGCTTGCCCTCGCTTTCAGGCTTGGCTTCGCCCTCCGGCTTGGGTCCCTCACCCTCCGGCTTGGGTCCTTCTGGCTTCGGCTCGCCGCCGGGCAGCTCTCCGGGAATCGGGCCCGGATCGTAGGGGCCCTCGTCGTGCTCGCTGGCGTACATGATGAGCTCGAACGGCGCGGGCTTGCCCGTCGGCCCGAAGCCCTCGATCCAGCGGTAGCGGCTCTTGAGGCCGTCGAGCGCCATCACCAGCGCGGGCCCCGGCACGTGGCCCGCCGCCGCGCCACTCTTGATGCCCCGGATCACCGCCTCGGCCTCGACCATCTCCTCGGCCTTCTGCGCCTCCTTCTCGGCCGCCGACAGCTCGCCCTCCTCCTCGGCCTTGGCCGCATCGGCCGCGTCGTTCTCCGCGGTCTTGGCGAGATCGTTCTCGGCGGTCTTGGCCGCGTCGGCCTCGGCCGCGTGCGTCGCCTGCGACTCCACCGCGCCCACCTCGGCCTCGGCCTCCTTGCCGAACTTGCCGAGGATCTGCTCGGCGAACTCCTCGAGCTTGGTGCCGATCTCGCCGAGCGCGCCCATCACCTCGCCGAGCGCGCTGCTCGCGCCCTCGACCGCCATCTGGCCGAGCTCCTTGATGCCGTCGAGCAGGAAGCCGCCGAGCTCCTTGAGCAGCGCCATCGCCTCGCCGAGGAACTCCATCGGCCAGTTGAGGAACTTGGCGATCCCCTGCAGCACCGCCATCACGCCGTCCCAGGTGCCGGCCGACAGGTACTCGAGCAGCGCCTGGAACGCGATCATGCCGACCATGTAGCCGACGGTGTCGCCCAGCTCCTCCTCCGCCGAGTCCTTGACGAAGACATGTTCGCGATCTTCGCGCCGAGGCTCCCGATCGCGGCCTTGGCGGCCTCCCACACCTTGCCGAGCTTGCCCATCAGGTCGTCGATCGAGCCGCCGCCCTTGGACGAGAACAGCTCCTGGACCGCCGGCATGAAGTTGCTGGTGACGGTCGCCGCCGGGCCGGCGAGCTCGCCGCCCATGCGGTGCGCCTCCTGGCCGAGCTGCTTGAACTGGTTGGCGTGCGGATCGGCCGCGGGGCCGGCGGCCGGCGCTGCGGCGGCCGGGGCGTGTGCCGGGGTCGCCGGCTTCGGCGGCTTGTGCTCGCTCAGCTGGGTCGCCATGCCCGCGATCACGCCCTGGATCTGATCGGGCTTGATCACCGACGGCGCCGACACCGGCGGTGTGCTCGACGGCGCGTGCGGCGCGGGCTTGTCCGGCTTCGGCTGCGTGTGCGGCGTGTTGTTCGGCGTCGCCGGCTTCTCGGCCTTGGTGTCGGCCTCGTTGCCGAGCGCATCGAAGAACTCGACCGCCTTGTGCAGGCCCTTGAGGATCAGCCAGATCGCCTCGAACGGCATCTTGATGCCGCCCCACACGCCGCGCAGGAAGCCCTTGACGAAGCCGAACAGGAACATCGGGCTCGCGCCGCTGATGATCTTGGCGAGCTTGTTCGAGACCTTGATCTTGGTCGCCGGGTCCTTGGCGCGCAGCGCGTGGAGGAAGCCGAGGACGCCGCTCTTGAGCAGCGGCCACAGCGGCCCCATCATCGGCAGGCTCGGCATGCCCTCGAGCACCGTGATCACCGCGTCGAGCAGGAGGTCGATCAGCGGCGGCTTGATGCAGTCGGGCAGCCAGCGCCACGCCCAGCCCGCGAGGATCGTCGGGATCATCCCGGGGTTGACGATCGCCATCGCGACCGAGCACAGCACCTCGGCGTACGGCTTGATGAAGTCGGCGATCTTGTGGAACGTGCCCTCGAGCCACTGCTCGGCGCTGGTGAACGCGCCCGCCGCCCACGCCTGCACGCCCTTGATGCCGTCGACCAGGGTCTGGACGAAGCTCTTGGCCATGCCGAGCAGCGGGATGCCGGTGATCGCGCCGGCGAGCTGCAGCGCGCCGGTGACGAACGCCGAGGTCTTGTCGACCAGCCACGCCACGCCGCTCTTGACCATGCCGACGAAGCTCTGACCGACGCCGAGGATCTTGGGCAGGATCGATCCGCCGATCAGGCCGGGGTTCTTCTTGACCGCCTCGGGGTTGTTGCGGTTCGCCCACAGCCACTGGATCGCCTCGACGAGCTGCGGACCGTACTTGATGATCGCGTAGATCTGCGGCAGCCCGGTGAACATCAGCAGCACGCCGGCGACGACCTTGAGCGGGCCGATCACCGGCTTGAGCGTCTCCTTGATCTTGTCCCAGATCTCGGACGCCTTCTGCTTGAGCCAGTCGAGCAGGCCGCCCTCGCCGGTGCCGCTCGAGAACCCGAGCTTCTTCGCGACCCAGTCGAACGCCTTGCCGGCGACGTTCTTGACCGCGTTGAACCAGCCCTGCACCGTCGACGCGACGCTCTTGATCGCGTCCCACGCGCCGCCGACGATGGTCTTGAGCACATCGAACGCGGGGCCGATCACCAGCTTGGTGACGGTGCCGACGATGTCCGAGACCTTGGTGAGGATGCCCTTGATCGCATCCATCACCGGGTTGTGCATGAACGCGTGCGCGACCTCGCGGATCGCGTTGATGCCGTTGACCAGCGTCTCGCAGCACTTGGCGTCGCCGGCCTTCGCGCCCTGCAATACGGCGAACGCCGCCGAGAACGAGCTCTTGAGCTGGCCGGTGACCTGACCGAGGTTGACGCCGCCGGTGATCGAGCCGACCCAGCTCGACACCGCCGGCTGGATCGCATCCTTGATCAGGCCGCCCGGGCCCTCGTGGATCAGCGTGACCAGCCCCGGCGCGACCTTGGCGACCAGCGCCTCGATCTTGTCCTCGGCCCAGTTCTCGATGTCGTCGATCCGGTCGCCGACCCAGTGCGCGGCGTCGCCGAAGACGTTGGGCGAGGCGCGCCGGCCGGTGCGCGGTGCATCGCCGGCTGCCGGCCTCGGGCGCGCGGTGCGATCGGCCGGGTCGACGACGCGCGCGACGGGCAGCGGCGCCGCCGGCGCATCGGCCTGCCCGGCGCGGGGCGCGGCCTCGGCGGTGCGTGGCCTCGCGTCCACCGCGCGCACCTCGCTGACCCGCGCCTCCATCGCGCGGGCCTCGTGCTCGGCGGGATCCGACGGCGACGACAGCTCGACGCGTCCGTTCGCCGGCTCGGGCAGCCGGCCCTCATCGTGCTGCACCACGTGGGTCAGCTCGTGCAGCAGCAGCCGATCGCCGGCCTCGCTGCCCGGCGTGAACTGGCCGCGCGCGAAGTAGATGTGCGAGCCGATCGTGACCGCGCGGGCGCCTGCGGTCTCCGCGGCCTGCGCCGCGGCACCGTCGGTGTGGATCCGGACGTGCGCGAAGCGGTGTCCGAACAGCGCCTCCATGCGCGCGCGCAGCTCGACCGGCAGCGGCGCGCCGCCCGACGCCGACAGCCGCGCCAGCTCGTCCTCGGCGCCCTGCGCGGCCGCGGCGTCGCGCAGCGCCATCGCGCGGCGGGCCGCGCCGTCGGACCAGCCCCGAGCGCGCGGAGGCCACACCTGCGCCGCACCGCGGGTCGCGGCATCCACGGTGGCGACCACGTGCGAATCGACCGACCGGCGCCGTGTCATGCGCAGGAACTCGACCACCGCGCGACCGAGCCGGTGATCCGCCACCGCGGGCTCGGCGCCGAGCGCGCGCACGCTGTCGCGCAGCGCATCGACCGGATGCAGCGCGACGATCGCGCCATCGTGCAGCGCCACCGCGACCGCATCGGCGAGCCCGGGGTCGCCGCGCCGCAGCGCCTCGGTCAGCTCGCCGGCGCGCTGCAGCCGCACCGCCTCGCCGACCTGCGCCGCGCGGCCGGCGCGGACCAGCCAGTCCGGCGGGCGGACGGCATCGTTGGCCGCGCGCCCCGGTGGCGCCCACGCTCGCAGGTCCATCTCGCGCCGGCGCAGCGCGGCGTGCAGCGACGGCACGGGACCGCGCAGCGGCCGGACCTGATCCTGCACCGGCCGCTGCAGCGCGGCCATCGCGCGCGCGACGTCACCGGCTCCCGGCAGCTCGCGCCGCGGGCCGCCTGCTCGATCCGCTCGATCGGCGCCCGGGCGCTCGACTCCCTCGGTGACTGCGCCGTCCTCTGCCACCAGCCGCGCTGCGTGCCCCGTCCGGCCCCAGCGCCGCAGCTCGGACGCCACCAGCGTGTCTCGTCCCGGGGCCGACAGCCGCAGCTCCGTCGTCCAGCTCGCGAGCCAGTCGTCGCCGGCCTCGACCCCCACCCGCGTCGCGCGGCCGATGTCGGGGCGCAGCCGACCTCCGCGCACCGCGATGCGCGCCGCGAGCTCGTGGAAGCGCCGCCCGGCCAGCTCGGTGTCGCATCGCCCCGCGGCATCGGTCGCGTCCGCGCGCACCCGGTCCCAGATCGCCAGCGACAGCTCGCGCGACAGGCGATGGCGGGCGCCCTCGACGATCGGATCGAAGCGAGCACGCTCGCGCTCGCGCTCGATCTCGGGTGGGTACATCCACCGCGTCATCGCGCCCCTGCTTGCGTCACGGCGAACCGGCCCTCGCGGCCATCAACTGCCTCCACGGTCTCGCCCCACATGCGAGACACCCCAGTTTACTCCGAACAGGGCATTCAGATCCCCTGGCGAAATCACCATTGCGCGGTGATGTAGAGATCGCGGAAGCGCGATCGTTACCGGCAAACACTGCGCTACCGCACGACTGAAAACCCGGTGTGCCGGCTCGCCGGCGTTTCGCTCCCGCGCGGCGGGTGAGAGCATTCACGACGGACTGCATCGCGTCGGCGCCGGTAGATCTCGTATCGCGCCGCGGCAATCGTTGCCGGACACCCGCCGGCCGCATCACCCCCGGCAAGCCCGACCCGCTGCTGCGTATGCGTAACTGCGCGGGAACGAGGACCTATCGCGGCGCCGTCCCGCCGGGGCGGCTCGCGGACGCCATGGCATCGCGCGCGGCGCCGTGATACCCCACGCGGGGTGAGCAGCATCCTCGTTGTCGACGACGAACGCGGGATCCGCGCGTTGTGCGGCGACGTGCTGGGCCGCGCCGGTCACGACATCGAGGCGGTCGACTCCGCCGCCGGGGCGCTCGCCGCCGTGGCGCGCCAGCGCTTCGACCTGATCCTGTGCGACATCAACCTACCGGATCAGGACGGCGTGTCGCTGCTCCCGCGCCTCCTGACCGGCGAGCCGCCGCCCGCGGTCGTCCTGATCACCGCGTACCCCTCGATCGAGACCGCCGTCCGCGGCATGAAGCTCGGCGCGCGCGACTACATCGGCAAGCCGTTCTCGCCCGACGAGCTGCGGCTGACCGTGCGGCGCGCGCTCGACGAGGATGAGCTGCGCCGCGCCCACGGCGAGCTCACCAAGCGCCTGGCCTACGGCTCGATGATCGGCGACTCGCCGGCGATGCAGCAGCTGCGCCAGACCATCGACAAGGTCGCCAAGGCCGACGCCAGCGTGCTGATCACCGGCGAGTCCGGCACCGGCAAGGAGCTGGTCGCCCGCGCTCTCCACTTCGCCGGCCGCCGCGCCAGCCGGTCGTTCACCCCGGTCAACTGCGGCGCCCTCGTCGGCACGCTGCTCGACAGCGAGCTGTTCGGCCACGTCCGCGGCGCGTTCACCGGCGCCGACACCGCCAAGCGCGGCCTGTTCGTCGCCGCCGACGGCGGCACGCTGTTCCTCGACGAGATCGGCGAGCTGCCGATCGAGCTCCAGCCCAAGCTGCTGCGCGCGCTCCAGGAGGGCGAGGTCAAGCCGGTCGGCGGCACGTCCGCGCTGCGCGTCGATGCGCGCGTGATCGCGGCGACCAACCGCACGCTCGAGCAATCGGTCAAGGCCGGCACGTTCCGCGAGGACCTCTACTACCGGCTCGCCGTGATCACGATCGACGTCCCGCCGCTGCGCAACCGCCCCGGCGACATCGCGCCGCTCGCGCGCCACTTCGCCGAGGATGCCGCGCTGCGCGCCGAGCGCGGCCGGCTCGAGCTCACCGAGGCCGCGATCGCCCACCTCGTCGCGCAGCCCTGGCCCGGCAACGTGCGCGAGCTCGAGAACACGATCGAGCGCGCCGTCATCCTCGCCACCGGCAACGTGCTCGACGTCGCCGACGTCGCCGCGCGCCGCCCCGCCGCCCCGCCACCCGCGCTCCAGACCTTCACCGCCGACCACATCCCGTCGCTCGACGACCTCGAGCGCGCCCACATCCTGCGCGTCCTCGAGCTGTGCGAGGGCCAGCGGACCAAGGCCGCCGCGCTGCTCGGCATCAACCGCACCACCCTGTGGAAGAAGCTGCGCCAGTACGGCATCGAGGGCGAGTGATGCGCAACCCGGTATGCTTGCGCGATGCCGCCTGACCTCCCGCAGCTCGTCGTCGCCGTACTCGGCGCGTGGGGGCTCGCCGTCATCGTCAAGTCCGCCGCGGCGCTGCGCGCCGGCCGCGGCTACACCTTCGCGCAGTGGGACGGCGGTGCGCTGCGGGCCGGCCACGCGCTGACCCGCCGCGGCACCCAGATCAAGCTCGTCCTCGGCGCGATCGCGGCACTCCTCGGCACGGGCTGGCTCGCCGGCCTCTTGCCCGTCACCGTCGCGTTCTACGCCACGCTGGCCAACCTGGTCGCCAGCGTGATCTCGAGCTACGTCAACGCCGAGCGCTCGTGAGGCGCGTGCGATGGCGCTGCCCGACGACACGACCGACGACGCGAGCGACGACGATGACGAGCCCGTCGCCTCCCGCCTCGTCACGCACCAGCTCACCGTCGATCCCGCCGGCGCCGGCGAGCGCATCGACGCGCTGATCGCGGCGACCCTCTCGGAGCTGTCGCGCGCCCAGGTCCAGCGCCTGATCGACGGCGCGCAGATCCGCCTCAACGGCGCCGTCGTCGCCAAGCCCGGCCAGCGCGTGCGCGCCGGCGACGCCATCACCGTCGACGTTCCGCCCGCCGAGCCGGTCGCGGTCGCCGCCGAGGACCCGCTCGGCCACCCCCGCGGCACCCTGGTCAACGCACTCCTGTTCCACTGCACCGACCTCAGCGGCATCGGCGGCGCGCTCCGGCCCGGCATCGTCCACCGCCTCGACAAGGACACCAGCGGCGCCATCGTCGCCGCCAAGAGCGATCGCGCCCACGCCGCCCTCGCCGCCGCGTTCGCCGCCAAGAGCCGCGGCGAGCCCGGCGGCATCCTCCGCGAGTACCTCGGCATCACCGCCCCCGCCCCACCGGCCACCACCGGCACGCTGCGCACCCTGCACGGCCGCCACCCCACCGATCGCAAGCGGTTCTCCTCGAAGGTCGCCACCGGCAAGCCCGCCGTCACCCACTGGACCGTCGTCGAGCCGCTCGCTGGCGCCGCCCTCGTCCGGTTCCGCCTCGAGACCGGCCGGACCCACCAGATCCGCGTCCACGCCGCCGACCACGGCTTTGCCCTGCTCGGCGATCCGCTCTACGGCCGGACGCCCCGCCCGCTCGCCCCCGCCGCCGCCGCGCTCGGGCGCCAGGCCCTCCACGCCGCCGTGCTCGAGCTCGATCACCCCATCACCGGCGCGCGCCTCCGCCTCGAAGCGCCGCTGCCCGACGACCTGACCCGTGCGCTCTCGCAGCTGCGCGCTACCAGATCTTCGACTTGACGTGACCCTTGGACTTGACGAGCACATCGACGATCGCGCGCTCGTAGATGTGCTGGTTGAAGATCTCCTCGGTGACGCGGCTCTTGAACAGCTCGCGGCCCTCGTTGATCTCGTCGGCCATGGCCTCGAACAGGCTGTCGTTGGCGATGCCCTCGAGGATCTTGGGCTCGTGGTACAGGGTGAGGTCCGACGCGATCGCGCGGGCCAGCTGCCGTGCACGCTTGGGGTTGTCGATCAGGGTCGCCATCGGCCGGATCGTCGGCCGGCGCGGTGCGGCGGTCAAGACTTGGGGCGCTGTTCGTCGTCGTCGTCGTCGCCCGGGCCGCGCGCGGCGCGGAACCGCGCCAGGTAGGTCTGCTTGACCCGCTCGCTGTCCAGGCCGAGCGCGCGGGCGTACTCGGCGAGGAAGCCGCGCACGTAGACCGCGGCCGGCAGCTTGTGGAACGACTCGCCCTCGAGGGCAGACAGGTAGGCCATGCCGATCTTGGAGCGCTCGGCGATCTCGCGCAGCTCGACGCCCACCGCCTCGCGGATCTGGCGCAGCAGCGGCCCGGAGAACTCGGTGCCCGCCGAGATCTCGGGCATCGGCGGGCGCACCGCGATCGTCGCCGCGTCGTCGACCTTGGCCACCGGCCGCGACACCGGCAGGTCGGAGTGCACCGACGGCGTCACCGGCATCGGCACGCCGTCGGGGAACAGCTCCATGTCGTACTCCTTGCGCTTGGCCGCGTACATCAGCGTCGTGTAGGCGAGGTCGAGCCGGCGGTGGACCGCCTCGAGGCTGGCCGGGTCGTAGAGCCCGCTGATCGCGACCGACTCCGCGCCGTAGATGTCGCGGATCCTCCGGTTGGCGCGCCGGATGTCCTCGAAGCTCGCCGTCGGCGGCACCTCGAGCAGCTCGTAGTGCGAGTCGGACGGCAGCACGTCGCCCTCGCCGGCCGGCGGCCGGACGCCGAGGATGCCGCGCGCGACGCGCTCGAAGCACTTCGCGATCCGGGTCTCGGGGTGTTCGATCAGCAGCGGCCGGCGCCGCCGGGTCGAGGCCCACACCGCCTCGTCGTACTCGAGGTGGCCGAGGTAGCGAAACGGCGTGCCGAGCCGGCGCCGCGCCGCCGACGTGACCGCCCGGCCGAGCTCCATGTCCGACTTCGAGCGCGCCGAGTTGATGACCAGGTGGGGCGAGAACGTCAGGATCGCATCGCGCAGCTCGTCGACCTCGGCGACCCGCGCCTCGACGGCGCCGAGGTAGACCTCGAGCGCGCTCGGCGTGCCGCCCTCGAGGTGCCGCGGATCGCGCGACACCGCCTGCGCCAGGTGCGCCAGTCCCCGGCGCTCGAGGCTGCGCAGGAACGCCGCCTTGGCGAAGCGATGCATCAGCTCGATCGACGTCGGATCCGGCACCGCGACGATGATCTGGACGTCCGCGATCAGGAACAGCTCGAGCGTCGGCGACGCGATGCCGGGACCGAGATCGACGACGACCCAGTCCGCCGGCAGCTGGTGCAGCTGCTCGGCGATGCGCTGCACCAGCGCCGGCCCGGGCTCGGCGACCCACGGCGGGTCATACACCCCGCCGATCAGCTTCACGCCGGCGACATGAGTCGGCACCGCGAGGTCGGCCAGCCGCGGCCCGGTACCCGCCAGCGCCTCGGACAGCGAGCGCGACGGCCGAGGCACCCCCGCAAAGATGTGCAGGTTCGCCGCGCCGAACGCCGCATCGACCAGCACCACCCGCTTGCCCAGCGTCGCCAGAAAGATCCCGACGTTCGCAGCAACCAGGCTCTTGCCCACGCCGCCCTTGCCGCTACCGATCGCGACCACACGTGGGATCATCGAGCGGGCACATAACCGCGACCCGCGAATCCGGTCAAGCGCTCGATGACCACCTGCAGCCCGTACGGCCATTTACCGCCGCGCCGGGCCCCCGTCCGCGAGAACCCGCACCGATCCGGTCATGCTCGGCCACGATTCCGCGGAATCGCGATGCTCGCCCACCGCCGATCCCAGGTCCCACATGGGACCGAAGCCACCTCGCTCGGCTCGCCGTGCGCTCGCCGCAGCTGCGCCGCCGCGGCAGAGACCACCGAGCCGGTGCGCACGAACGACGATTCCGCGGAATCGCGGTAGCGATCGCCCGCCGCCGATCGCACGTCCCACCTGGGACCGAAGCCACCTCGCTCGGCTCGCCGTGCGCTCACCGCAGCAGCGCCGCCGCGGCAGAGACCACCGAGCCGGTGCGCATGAACGACGATTCGGCGGAATCGTGGGGGCGCTCGCTCATCCCGCGTCCCACCTGGGACCGAAGCGCCGCCGCTCGGCCTGCGTCGCGTTCGCCGCAGCAGCGCCGCCGGTAGCAGTGGCTACGATCCGGTCATGCTCGGCGACACGCGGTCACGCGCGAGAGCCCCGACTCGTGCGCGACTTTGTCGACCGGTAGCTTCGGCTAATTCTCGCTTCGACTACTTCAGGACACATGTCGGAGGGGACGAATCCAGACGCGATCTCTTGTCGTGATCGAGCGACCTGCGTCGCCCAACTTGCCGCATGGGAGGAAACAGTGGCGATACCCCGTGGGGGAATACACCACACGCTCACGTCGCACCACGGAGCCAATCGACCGTGGGTATCGTGCTATGGCTCGATTTCGCAGGCGCGAACCAGATGGGAGAAGCGCACCGTGCGCGAACACACGCCGCCCGGGGCGACCCGCGAGTGCGTACGGCTGGGCTCGGACGCGGAATCAGGTCGGAGTCCGCTGAGTGCTTGTTCGATTTGCGACGCGGCTGGCGTCTCAGGGGAATCAATGGCGAGTCCCGCCTCCCACTTCGCGGCGCGCGGTCGAGCCCGCGGCGATGGACTGCACCCGTGATGGAGCAGAGCGAGAGCAGCGCATGATTGAGTTCAACCTGTTGCGGTCGTCACGACGCTGATGACAACGAGGAGCGGGATCGATGAGACGCAAGCTGCCCAAGGAGATCGAATACCAAGGCGCGTACGACTTCTCTCCGAACGGAACACGCGAGCCCCTGCTGGATGTAACGATCGGCCTCGAGTGCATCACCCCGGTGATCGGCGGCGGTGTGCGTGCCCGCGAACCTGACACGGTGGATATCGTGAGGGTGCCCGGCATCCGGGGCCAGCTCCGGTTCTGGTGGCGGGCATTGGGAAGCGAACCAGACCCGGCGACGCTCTTCGCGAACGAGATGAGGGTCTGGGGCGGGGTCAGTGGCGACGCGGACGGGGCTGCGCTCGCCAGCCGGGTGCGGGTCTCAGTCGAGAAGGTCGACGACCAAGGACAGGTGTTCTCGCCCGGGATTCATGACCTGAAGCGTAGCGGCAATGGGCTGAGGCCGATGCCCACGTGGTCGGTGAACCAGGACCTTGGCTACGGGATGTTTCCGCTCCAGCGGAACAGGGACGAGCTGACTGCCGCATTTCGCGAAGGAAAGCCGAACCTTCCAACGTGGAAGATCCGTAAGAGCCTCCGATTCACATTGCGCCTCCAACTTCGCGCCGAGGCGACGGGCCCATCGGCCAGGGACAAGACGGACGACGTGGAGCGCATCCTCTGGGCCTTGTGGGTATGGGTCCACTTCGGAGGCATCGGAGGTCGGACGACGCGCGGATTCGGCGCGCTCGCTCCGACCGCAAACATCTCCGGCCTACCGTCGGCATGGACGCAGCGATTCACTCGCCCCCCATCGAGCGACCCGACGGCGTGGCTTCGGTCGTCGTGGCAGGAAGGTCCGATGCGGTGCACCGCCCCACCAGTGCCCGTCGGCTGGACCCATTTCGGCGGCTCGCAGCTCGCCGTGGGTGCGGCGATAGACGAGGGAGCCCACTCACTGTTGCTGAACGAGTTGCGGACCTTCCGTCAAGGAGTGTCTTGGGGGCGCGAACCTAGCCGTCGAGGCAAGCCCGCCGGCCAGAGTCATTGGCCCGAACCACACATGCTGCGAGTGCGTGCGGAGAATGCAGAGGGACATACGGACTGGGCTCATACTCCATTACCGGCGATGCGGAAGCTGGTCAGTCCGACCCCGACGAGCACGGAGTGGATCCCGCCGCGCGCCGCGTTTGGTCTGCCGATCGTCGTGAAGTTCATGGACGACCCTGAGCTCCGTGGCCTCGATAGCCCCGCAGATGCGACGATCGGGCTTGAACGTCCGGGCGGTCGGTGGATGTCGCCGCTACGGCTCCGTCCCATCGCGTGTTCCGACGGAAAGCACATCCCCGTCATGCTGCTGTTTGCCGCGCGACCCTGGACTTGCGCGGGAGATTCAATCACGGTCGACGGGAAGCCGATCTACCTGAAGGAGGGCACGGCACAGCCAGGACCTACCGGGCCGATCGAATCAGACGGTTGGATGGCGCGCGGCAGCGGGGACGCAGCACGAGCATTCTTCGAGTGGTTGAGCGCCAACCGCTCGTTTTGGGAGCGCCCATGAGCGATCGCCATGCGCTCGCTGTCGCCCTCGGCCCGGTGAGTTCCTTCATCGCCGCCGGCCGTCGAAGTCGGGACCTCTGGTACGGGTCGCGCTTCCTCTCGGAGGTCACCCGGATCGCGGCGAACGCGCTCGAGGACCAGGGTGTCGAGCTCCTCGTGCCGCTCCCAGGACAGCTCCACACGTCGTTCCTGGCCCCGGAGTCGTATCAGGGCCCGACGATCAGCAACAAGATCCTCGGCATCCTTGCCACCGACAAGGTGGCCCCGAGGGACGTCCTTCGCGCGACCGAGCGCCAAGTGCGCGCATCCGTCGCGAAGGAGATGAAGCGCTTGCTCGACGACCCACGGCTCGTCCGGGTGATCGTGCGTGACTACGTTCGCAAGCAAGCCGAGGCGATCGAGCACGGCGACTTCGTGGAGTTCTACGCCGCATGGGCTGCGACACGCTCCTTGCTGGTCGCAAGGCCACGCGGACCTTCACCACGCCGGCCGCCATCAGGGCTGGCGTGCCCAAGAGCTCGCTGGATTCCGGACGCGACTCGGTGCTGATCGAGATCGATCCGTCCCCCGACGAAGTCCGGGTCGCGCGCCGCCTCGAGGTGCGGCGGGTACGGGCAGGGATCCGGCCGGAGGAGCGGCTCGACGCCATTGCCCTCGCGCGACGTCGGGCCATCTTCCGGACCCCGGATGCGGACCTCGGCAAGCTGCCGTTCCCGTCGCTTGGCCGGGTCGCGCTCGAGCCATGGATCGAAGGCGCCCTTGCCGGCGCCCCCGCAGCGATGGCCCGCGTCCTCGCCACGCTCGCGCAGCTCGACGAGGACGTCCCTCGGGGAGACGCGGCCCTCTTCTTCCTCTCCTCTCCCGTCCGCGATCCCGGACGTCGTCAACCGCCCGAAGCCGTCAGGCGCTTCGGCTACGATCCCGATGTGCTCTTCGAGGGCGCGATCCCGGCGCTCCGCAAAGCCCTCGATGCCCCGCGCCGGCCGTCCGTGTACGCGAGCGGTGTGGACGAGCTTGCCCAGGACGTGGACGACGCCGTCCTCGAGGGGAGCTTCAACCGAGCGCGCCACGCACTGCAGGATCTCGCGGACCCCGTGGCAGAGCTGCACCGCAAGCGAGGGGTCCCCCAACCGTATTACGCGCTGCTCGAGGCCGACGGCGACGGCGTGGGACGGCTCCTCGCGCGGGCCAACACGCACGAGATCCGGCAGCAGATGGTCCAGGCTCTCTACAACTTCTCCAAGAAGGCGTGGGCCGTCATCGAAGAGCATCAGGGCTGCGCGTTCTACGTCGGAGGCGACGAGCTTGCGGCGTACCTCCCCGCCGATCGCGTAGTGTCGGCCGTCGCAACACTGGCGGCGGAGTTTGCCTCGATCGTCGGCCACGTCGTAGCGGCCCTGCTACCGGCCTCCGTGACCGAGCTCGGGCCTGCGACACTGACATCGGGGGTCGCCATCGCCCATATACGCGACGATCTTCGGGCGGTGCGCGCGCACGCGCACGGCGCGCTCGAGGACGCCAGGGCGCGCCGTCGTGAAAAACTCGACGGTGCATGGAAGGTCGCCGCACCGTTCGACCCGAAGGACTGGGGATGGGTGATCGTCCGGGAATTGCCCCGCGCCGGCTCGACGCGGCCCTCGGGTGGGCCGGCCGCGGAGATGGCGAAGTTCCACGGAGTCCTGTGCGAGCTGCTGGAGACCGATGCGCTCTCGCTCTCGTTGGCTCACGAGCTCCTGGCGGATGCGCAAGCGATGGAGCGTCCCGACGGGAAGACCTTCGGTTGCAACGCTCCAGCAACGGCTCACCTCCGCGACGACGTGGAGCGACATCCGCGGTCTCGCGGCCGAGATTCTTCTCGCAGAGCGAGTGGTGCGCGTGAAGCAGCAACGGGTTTCGGAGAGAGGGGCATCGCCGTGACGGTCGATCGGAAGACGTGGGTGATCGAGCCGCGCGATCCGCTGGTCTTCGGCACGGGGTTGCCACCGACCGCGTTCGTGGCGCGACGGGGGGTACTGCCCCCGCCGAGCACCGTTGCAGGGATGGTGCGGGCGAGGTTCGTGGCAAGTGGCTCCCATGTGAATCCGGCGCGCGCCGCGGAGTTGCTCGACCGGATCTCGGTCCGGGGCCCGTGGCTGCGTGGTCCGGCCGCGTCTGGGGCCAAGGAGCACTGGGTCCCAGCGCCACACGATGGCGTGCGCGCCGGTGACGCGTTCGTCCGCGCGACCGTGGGCATGCCGGCCGACCACGAGGGCGTGCTCTGGCCCGACGGCGATCCGGCTGGCTTGCGACTCGTCCAGGTGCCGGAGCGCGGTCCGGACGGTGCGAAAGTAGCCGCCATCGCCGCCCGCACACCGCTGTGGCCGCTCCGCGCGGCGGTGCGGTGGGCGCTCGGCGAACCCGTCGCGCCACAACAGGTCGCACCGCTGCAGCACGGCGCCTGCCCCGCCCGAATATTCGGGCGCGAGCATCGTGTCCACGTCGCGATCGACAACGGGACCGGGACGGCGCAGCCTGGAGCGCTGTTCACCTCCCCAGGGACGCGCTTCGAGCGCGACTTCGAGATTGCGATCGACGTCACCGTGCACGACGAGCCGGACGCAGCACCATCCGGCGCGGTCGTGCTCGGGGGAGAGTCGCGGCTGAGCTTCCGCCGGATCGACGAGAACGCGACATTCCCCGCGTTCGACGTGCATGAGCCGCAGTACGAGGACGCCCTGGCGCGAACGCCGCGCGGCCTTCGGATCCAGCTCCTGACGCCGGCGTGCCTGCAGGATGCTGGCGTGCCCTCCACGCCGGCATGGCGGCCGGCGCCACCGGTGGACGGTCTCGAGCTCGTGGCGGCCTGCATCCCAGGTCATGTTGCGATCAGCGGATGGGATCTCCAGGCAGCCGACGGGCGCGGGGCGCCCCGGGCCGTGCGGCGTCTGGTGCCCGCGGGGAGCGTGTACTACTACGTGTTCCCCAAGCTCGCGGGTGAGGCATTGAAGGGTGCGCTGCTCGCAGCGTGCCGGCAGCTGTGGGGAAGTCCGATCGCCCCCGACCGGCCTCGGACGCCTCACGATGTGGAGCAGCACCTCGCTCCACCTGCAAGGGATGGGTTCGGACTCGTGTTGCCCGGCTTCTGGTTCGAGGGAGGTATCGAATGACGCAATCGGCGAAACTGTACT
>VBLP01000176.1:50608-84567 GCA_005887925.1 Deltaproteobacteria bacterium
CGGCGCCTTCGGACCTTCGACGGACTACGCGGGGGATGCTCGGGGTGGCCTGGTGTTCAGCGACGCGAGCTTGCTGGCGTTGCCGGTCCGGAGCCTGTTCGGCACCTTCGCGTGGGTGACGTGTCCCTATGTTCTCGGACGACTCTTGCGCGACGCGCTGGAGACCGGCGGGATCCCGCTGAAGGTGAAGAGTGCTCTCGAGACGCTCGCGCAAGCGACCGACGCTACCCCGAAAGTGGCGACGACGTCGGTGCTCGATCCCGCGTCGGACGGGAATCTCTACCTGGAAGAGTTGCTGATCCCGAGTCTCGCGCGGAGCACGGAGATGGCTGAGGTCGCGCGTTGGATCGCTGGAACTATCTGGCCGAGAGAACAGCCAGTGGAGAAGGCCACCGCACCTGCGGCGACCGCAGCAGGGGCCACGACAACAAAAGCCGAGGCGGCCAAGGCCGAGGCAGCCAAGGCCGAGGCAGCCAAGGCCGAGGCAGCCAAGGCCGAGGCAGCCAAGGCCGAGGCAGCCAAGGCCGAGGCAGCCAAGGCCGAAGCAGCCAAGGCCTTCCTCTCCGGCCGGCTGGTGGTCTTGAAGGACGACTTCTTCGGGTTCTTCAGCCGCACGGCGACCGAGATTCGCCACAGGGTGAAGATCGACTCCAACACCGGCACCGCCGCGAGCTCGGGACCGTGGACAGAAGAGCACCTTCCAGCGGAGACTCTGCTGCACGGGCTCGTGATCGGGCGCCACACGAGGTATGTCGATCGAAGCAATCGGAACCCAGGGACCGAGGCCGGTACAGGGGACGAGGTCGACGCAAGCGCGGCACTCAAGACGCTTCGAGATGTGCTCCGGACGGGGAACAGCCTCCGATTTGGCGGCAAGGCGACTGCGGGCATGGGGCGCGCGCGGATGCAGGTGGCGCCATGAGCTCGTCGGAAGTCGCGCGCTCACCCGAAGCCATTCGCCGCACACACGTGGTGGTGGAGCTCATCGAGAGTCTATTGACGCCAGCGCTCGTGAACCACCCGCGCGTCGCCAACCTTCCCGAGATGGTGATGCGGCACGGCATCCTCCAGACCGCTGCATTCCTCCGCAGCAAGAGCCGCGACAGCAAGAACCGGCCAACGATGGACGGCGGGCTCCTCGATCTGCTCGAGGCGTGCGTGAAGGCGACCACAGGCTCGTCGATCGCATCGCGCACTCTGGCGACGCTCGGCCTCGAGAAGTACATGAGGGTGAACGAGGCAGCGATCGAGGCGGCGGCCTGGATCGCATTGCTCGCGAAAGCGCGCGACGGAGCTCCCGCGCCGCCGGAGGCGACATGACCGCGCTTGCGAAATGGATCAAGGCCGCGCGAGATCCCGACCATGCTCCTGCGCTACATGCCCCGGACGTGACGCCGCTGCCCGCACACGTCGGGCTGTGGCTGGATCGCTGCTTGATCCAGCAACAGGTGCAAGGGGAGGCCTCGGATGACCACGCCGACCGGCAGATGCTCCACGACGTCGCGAGGAGAGCGCTGCGTCTGGGCGGTTCGACCTTGCCGCCGGCGGTCATTTCGTACCGCAGACGGTATGAGCGCCATCGTGACGAAGCCGATGCAGTCTCGCCAGGAACGTCTAGGCGGGTGATCGAGGCGTCGGCGCGCACCCGCGTGTTGCTTCACCCGGCGACCGGGAGCACCGTGACCGACGGGAGTCTGCTCTTGCACCACACCTACGGTGTGCCCTACCTACCCGGCTCTGCACTCAAGGGCATCTGCCGCCATCGCGCCGAACGGCTCAAGGCCGACAGAGTCTGCCTGTCCGGCGTGACCGAATGGCCGAGACTGCTCTTCGGTTGGACGGGAGAGGGTGACGCAGACGGCGAGAGTGGATTGTTCGATTTCTGGGACGCGCTGTGGGTGCCGGAGCCGCCGGAGCTACTCGCGACCGGGGACTCCGATTTCACCCCGCTCGTCGAGGACATCGTGAACCCGCACCACGGTGACTACTACACGAGAAAAGAGGACCGCCCGCCACCTTCCGATGGAGACGCGCCCATACCGGCGCATATCCTCACCGTCGCACCCGGCACGCGGTTCTTGATCGTGGTCGAGAGCTTCGCCCAGGGAGACCAGGTAAAGGATTTGCTTGATTGGGTGGTGACGACGCTGCTGCGCGATGCCCTCCGAGAGGACGGTATCGGCGCCCGAACGCGCGCCGGATACGGTCGCCTCGATCTCGACTTGCCAGCGGCTGCTGGAAACATCGCCAGCCAGGGCGGCGCACGACCCTCGTCGTTGTTCGAAGCCACGAAGCAACCTGCGCATGTGGCGCTCGTGTCGCTCAACAAGTCCGACCGCAGTCTTCGCGCAGCCATCGACGGAATCGGCAACATAGTCCTGCGATTGCCGGCAGCCCGCACCCTGTTCGCAGCGCTGCCATCCAGCGTGCAGCGGGTCCTGGAGAAGAACCGTTCGGTTCGGCTGCTCGTGACATGGGAATCCGTAGGCAACGTCAGGCGGATTGTTGCCCTCGAGGCCGACCCGGCATCGGCGCCGCTGTAGATGGATCGTCGACCAGATAACAGACGGTTGTTCATGCTCGGGGCACGAGCGACGCGTTCACGACATTCTTCGTCGGGTTGCGCCCTATGGCGCGCGGCCATGGATCGATGATCAGGATCTTCAAGGCCAAGCCGGCCGTTCTCTGCATGAGCTGATTCCCTCGGCCATCGCCGATCCGTCGTGTCGGTCCCTGTCGCTCTTCCTCAGCGCCGCGTCGGTCAAGTCGCAATGGGTCCTGGACGAGGTCGGCGTAGCGCTCGCGCTGATCCCCGATGGCTGGAGGATCATCCCAGTCGCGCTCGACCCGGTGACGGACCTCGCGTTGCCGGCGATCCTCGAGACCGCGCTACGGAAGCGGGGGAACCGATTCGACACGATCTACCTGGACCCGACGCGGCCCGCGTTTGTGGAAGACTACGCTGCCGCGGTGCTGCATGCCGGAGGCGCCACGGAGGCCGAGGACGTCGTCCTCTACCTCGGGCACCGCAATCCGCACTGGCAACCGAATCTGTCTGCACCATGGCGCGAGTTGCCCGCAGTGGATCTGCGACTGCAGTATCCGGTCGGGAACGCCGATTTCTCGCCGACCGACGCCGAGTGGGCGGAGATCCGCCACGGAATTGCATTCCTGCAGCGCTGCCTGCGCCGCGTGCAGACGCTACATGTCACGGGCCGTGCGCCGCTCGGTGTAGCCGTGATCGCGGGGCGCACGTGGGACCGCGGAACGGGAACGGTCATCGAGGGATGGAACGGGAACGAGCGCGGCGGCGAGATCTGGACGGGTGTCGGCGCGATGGCGACCGACGACTGGACGCCGAGCAGCGGCAAGTGGCTGCCCGGCCGAATCGAGGGGAGCCCGTTTGCAGGCGCGACCAAGCTCACGGTGGCGTTCCTCCGTCGCGAAGATCAGGAACCGGCGACACGGGCGTGGAACGCCTCTCGGTCTCCCGAGCCGCCGCTGCTGCTGGTGCGGTGTCCCGCGCGGATCAGCACTGCGAACGAGGCCACCGCCGTGCTCAACGAGGCGCTCGGCGTCTTCTCCTGGGTCCGGCGCACATGCCATCAGGTGAAGGAGATCGACCTCGTCCTGGCGATGCCGCTCGCGCTCGACGCGCTCCTCGCGCATCACCTTCGGCAGCTGGGCACCATTCATTTCTACGATCAAGTGAGCCCGCCGACCGACCCGGCGTACCGATTGGCAATCTCGTGGTTATGAACAGCAAAGAGGCACACCCATGCATGACGCGCTGCACCCCGGAGTTGCGGTAGAGCTCAACACAATCGGCGAGGAGCAACCGAGGGAGAGCACAGATGCCTTGCGCGCGGAGCAAGGAGCCACCGCCGCCGCTCGAGGTGTCGGCACACCGCGGTGGCCCCTCCCTCGGTGGATCGACTGGGCGGTCGGGTTCAAGGTCGTCTCGCTGTCGATGGACGCTGTGTGTCTCGACCCCGGCGATCGTCGGCACGACGCTCCGTTCAACACGGTGGTGCGTGGCCTGATCGGCCAGCGCTTGCGGGATCTCCGGTGCCTCACCCGGGCGGCCACCTGTACTGGTTGCCCCGAAACCTCGCGGTGCGACTACGCCGCCGTGTTCGATCGCCGGCTGACGGCGACGGAGAGCGACGGCGAGGCGGATGAGGTGCCGCCATTCTGGCTTCAGGGCCTGCCCGCGGGTCGGACGCTTGCCCGAGGTGCCCAGCTGTCGATCCGATTGCACGTCACCGGCCAGGCTGTCGGTGTCCTCCCATATCTCGACGTGGCGTGCCGGAACGCGCTGGTGCACGTGGGTATGCGGCCATCGGCCTCGGTCGTGCATTCAACCGATCTGCGGGCCCTCACGCACGAGCCGATCGCGAACACATTGCGCATCACCGCCCGGAGTCCCCTCCGACTGCGCGGGGACATGTCGCGCTCCCGGCGCGACTGTCCCGCCGTTCCGTGGTTTGCGCAGCTCGTGCGGAGTGGCGTCCGGCGCCTTGATCGGCTGCGGATGGCCTTCGGCGAGCCCGGCGACCGCCCCTATCTCGAGATGCCCGCGCTCGGCGACGTCGAGGTGGTGAGCGAGCAAGGTGACTCGATGCGGTCGTGGCGCGATACGCGCAAAGGCGTTCCACTCACCGGCCTGATCGGCAAGGCGACCACGATGGGCTTCGGCGACCTCACCATCGAGGAACTTCCAGACACCCGACGACGCGGACGCCCGCTTGACACCACCACGTCCTCGTCCGATCATGCCTTGTGGCCTTTGGCAACAGAATAGCCGCGCACATACCGGTGAGCGTTGGCGGCGAGCGCTAACCCCGGATCCCCACCGTTTCGGGGGGGGGTGTCAGCGCTTTCGGCAACCTATGGAAAGGACAAGGAGATCGAAGACAACGCCCGCGCCAGCTCGGACCAAGTCACGCTGCCGCGCACCTTGGCTCGCCGGGTCAGCAGATCCGGGGTCCCAAGGCCGCGAATAGAAGGCCAATTTCGGGGTGACTGCCGAATGACCGACTCCCCGCATCAGGGGATTGAGACAGGCTGAGATCCCCATCACCCTCGGGTCCGGTCCGGGCCGAATGACCGACTCCCCGCATCAGGGGATTGAGACAGGTGGGTGGCGCCAGAGGTCGGCGCCGTTGTTGTGCGCCGAATGACCGCCTCCCCGCATCAGGGGATTGAGACAGATTCTTTCTGGAATCGTTACGCTAGCATTGATGGGCCGAATGACCGCCTCCCCGCATCAGGGGATTGAGACTTGCTCATCGCTACTCGTGGTTCGAGCGCTGCTACTCGGGTGCCGAATGACCGCCTCCCCGCATCAGGGGATTGAGACAGGCAGCGATATGCCGCTAACCCTGAGCTCCTGTAGCAGCCGAATGACCGCCTCCCCGCATCAGGGGATTGAGACTTCCGTGAGCGAACGGACGACTTCGCGACGGAGCTTGAGGCCGAATGACCGCCTCCCCGCATCAGGGGATTGAGACGATTTCAGATCAGCCGGAAGCCAAGCGGCAGCGCGCTCTCACGAGCCTTCGGCCCGAGGAGCAGGACCTTGGCCTCGCAGGTCGCGCACAGCGGGTGGATGCGGATGTCGTCCACCGAGGCATCGATCACACGCGCGAGCGCCGTGGCGATTTCTCTGGCCGAGCCGCGCTCCGCGAGGAAGACGCTGTACTGGACCCGGCGGCCGAAGCGGAGCAGCGCCTTCGCGACCTTCGCGCGACGGCGGTCATCCGGAATGTCGTAGGCAACCAGCAGCACGGTGCCGACCCTCCGCAGCCTTCCTGGCCTACGCCGATTCTCCGGCGTCGACGTCCATCGATCCCGATCCCGCCATGCCCGCCCCTCGCGCCGTGCCCCCGGCATCGCCCTCGTCCCAGGCTCCGGCCATCACCGCCCGTCGTAACCGATCGACCTGCTGCTGGATCCGCGCTCGAGGCGTGTCGCCATCGGCCGGCGCATCGCCCAGGCTGGCCTCGTACAGCGACAGATACCGGCGCAGGGCGGCCGGGGCCAGCAGCACGCCCAGCTCGGCGCCGCGCGCCTCGAACTCGTCGGGGCTGAACATGCGGCGATTGAGGACCGACAGGGTCAGCCGATCGATCACCGGGGTCCGGTGCGGCTCCAGCAGATCGAGCGCCAGGCTGGAACGGCCGTAGCGCAGGCCGTGGAAGTAGCCGATGCGCGGGTCGAAGCCGGCGGCCTCGAGGCGGCTCGCGATCTCGTTGCCGAGAAGGACGTAGCCGAGGTTCAAGAGCGCGTTGGTGGCGTTGTGGGCCGGGTGCTTGGAGCGGCGCTCGAAGACGAAGGGCGGGCGGATCATGCGATCGAACGCGGTGAAGTATGCGGCGGCGGCAGCGCCCTCGACGCCGCGCAGCATCTCCTCGGAGTCGACATCGGCCAACCGAGCGAGCGCGCCGTCGAGGTGCATGGCGGCCCGGTCCATCTCGGCGGCGACCTCGGGATGATTGCGGGCATAGCGGCGGAGCAGGGTGCGACCGGACCGGCACTTCTCGGCGACGAGGTGGCGCGCGAAGTCGAGGCGGAACCGGTGATCGGCGTGGCGGGCGTGCTGGGCGAGCCGCAGGAACACGCTGCCGCTCTCGGGGCCGACCAGTTGCCCGCGGTAGCGCCCCGACCCGGAGAAGAACGCGACGTGGACCGCGTGCTGGAGCAGCAGCGCCACCGCCTGGGTGGTGACCTGGACGTTGCCGAACAGGAGCACGCGCTGGAGCTCGACGGGTGGGAACCGCTCGACGATCGTCCCCTCCACCGCGACGGCGATCGGGCCATCGGTCCGGCACCGGTGATCGAGGATCCCAGGCATCGTGTCCTCGGGCATCCGGGCCATCGACGGGGATCCAGAAGTCGTGGCCTCCCCCGGTGGCCTCGCCTCGAGCACCCGGGAGACCTCGAGGCCGACGGCAGCATCAGCACCGCGGCGTTGCGGAGGCTTGTCCGGCGTTCGTCCGGACAGCGCGGGAGGTGATCTCGCGGCGTTGGCCGCGGCATGACGCTTGCGTATCGCTCGCCACACGATGTCGTGTTGCAGGGATCGAAACCGCCTCCGCGCCGCGCTCGCGCGGAGATATGCTGGGGCATGTCGTCCGACGCCTCTAGGAGTCATCACTTCCAGCGCCGAGGAGCGCTCCCGACGCTTGGCGATCCAATAGGCACGAACGCGCGGTGACGTAGCGACGCCGAACGCACGGTAACGTAGCAAGAATCAGCTGCCAGTCGCCTTGAGCCTCGGCGCGAATGCCGTAGCGAGGCTGCGCTGATCGCGTAGTTGGCACCGTCGATCTTCGAAGCGGGTTGCCAGAAACTTGACAGCGAGGGCCACACGTCGAGGATGAGACACATGAATGTTGCCGAACAGATCGCACCAACGATCACGGAGCCATTGACCTGGGCCGAGGTCTGCGAGCGGTACCCCGACGAATGGGTCTGCGTGGTCGACATCGACTCCGACCATCCGCATGTCTTCGACTTCCGGACGGCACGCGTCGTCGGCCACAGCAAGACGAAACGCGAAGCGTTCGATCAGGCGCGTCCCTGGTGGGATCACTACAAGGTCATCGGCCGCTACTTCACAGGCCGGCTTCCCGTGCGGCCCCTCCTACGCCCCTCCATCATCCTCGATGACGAGACTCGCGACGCCATTCGTTACCGACGGTGACCTGATCATCATCCCCATGAACTCGCCGATTCGCTCGGCTACGGCCCTCGCGACGGATTCCGACGCACGAAGGTCCACACGGCGATCGGCTCAGAGCAGGGTTACGTCCTCCGCGTGGCCGAGTTCACCGTGCTCGGTTTCACGCTGACGAGTTTTCCGATCAACGTATTCGACCTCGGCCACGACGATATCGATGGTCTGCTCGGAATGAACTTCTTGAGCGACTTCAACTACGAAATCCGATCGTCTGAACACCGCATTCTCGTCGAGAAGACCGGCCCATGAAGGCGTCGCCCGGCTATGCTCGGGGCGTGCCGGCGGGCGCACCGAGGAGATCCCACAGCGTCCCGGCGAGCCGAGGCACGATCGGTGGTTCGGCGCGGGCCGCCTCGACCAGCCAGAGGCGACCGCGACGGGCCGAGATTGCCACGCCGATCACCGAGAGCGCGCGGTTGGCGTGGCTCTTGGTGACCTCGAGCAACCGGCGGCGATCGACATCCCGCTGGAACGCTTCTTCCTGCTGACTCCGCCACGCGAGCAGCCGATCCGCCGCGCCGGCCGCGGCCATCTGATCGACGTCCGCCTTGAGCTGCTTCCAGTGATAGATCGGCAGGCCGGCGGTTCCGGCGATGGCGATCGCGACACACAGCTCGGCCTCCGCCTTGGTGAGCCGCGCTGTGTCGTCATCGCGACGCAGCTCGAGGCGAACGAGATCGAGCACCAGCTCGCCGGCGCGCTCGACCGGCAGTGCCGTGATCAGCACCGCCTGCGCGGCGAGTTGCCAGGGCGCGGGCAGACGCTCGCCGAGACTCCGCGGTCCGGCCGGCAGCAAGGCCGCGGCGGCCGGCAGCGCGTCGCGAACATCCCGCGCCTCGGCGAACCGCGCCCGCAGCTCCGCCCTCACCTCCGCCGGCACCTCCGCCTCGGACCGCACCCTGCTCCACTCGGCGGAGCTCGCCACCTCGAACAGCTCCGCCGGCGGTAGCACCAGCAGCGCCTCGAGCGAAACGCCGATCGCCTCGAAGCGCCGCCGCGCCGCTGCGGGTCGTGTCTCGATCGCGAACGGTGGCGCGGCCAGGCCCGCACGGCGCGGGTCGTCCGCGGTCAGCCGGGCCGCGAAGCGACCGGGATAGATCAGACAGCGGCCGTCTCGCGTCGTGGGATCTGCGGCATGCGCGAGCGCGCCGCCCTCGAGCAACAAGGCCTGGGCGAAGGCGGCGACCCGGGCCAGCTCTCGCGGCGACGCCGAGTCCCGCAGGCGCGAGAGGTGGGCGAACACGAAGTCTCGATCCACGCGCACGCCGGCGTCGAGGCCGGCCTCGACCCAGCCCAACAGCCGCCGATCGACCCAGCCGGCGCGCGGCGCCTCGGCCAGGTAGGTGCGCATCCGCTCGTCGAACAGACCCACCTGCGAGCGCACGCTGCGGCTGACGATCCATCGCCGGGGCAGGATGGCCGCGTAACGGCGGCGCAGGTCGTCGAGCTCGCGCCGCCGCGTCGCCCGATCGCGGCCCCTGACCCGCGCCGCGCGGCCAGCGCCTGCTCCATCCGTCCGTGCAGGTACTCGTGAGGGGGAACGGCGCGGACGTCTGCGCTCGTGGTCAGTCGTCCGGCGCGGACGAAGGGGGCCAGGTGCTCGAACAGCGGCAGGATCAACGAATGTTCGAGCAGGTTGTCGGGCTGGACCTGGACGACGTCGTGGAGCAGACAGGACAGCGCGACCTCGGACCGCGCCGCGCGAAAGTCGTCCACCGTCTGGCCGATACCGGCGAACGGGTCGAGCTCGGCGTAATAGAGGATGCGCACGGTTCAATCCGGCGGCACCGGATGCGACCTACGGGCGCGCCCCACGATCCGGAGGCGGGCAGTCTCGCTCGGCCGCTCCCTGGGGCCGGCGCGGCCGCCTACGGCACAAAGCCACCGGCCGCGCGCAGGTCGTTGGGCCTGCCGCGCCGCCGACGACGGGCCATCGCCGAGGCCAGACAACCGGATCGAGGAGCCACGGCAGATCATCACCATCAGTGTAGATGCGTTTCCGCGCCACGCCCGCCCGACGACGCGATGCCCGCTTGACACCGCCAAGTCCTCGTCCGATCATGCCTTGTGGCCTTTTGGCAACAGAATAGCCGCGCACATACCGGTGAGCGTTGGCGGCGAGCGCTAACCCCGGATCCCCACCGTTTTTTGGGTAGATCTCGAAGTGCAGCCACGTCGTGTCGAAGTGGCTCACCAGACGAGTCCATGCGAGCTCTTCGACGACAGTCCCGAGGAGTTGCAGCCGTCACTGGGCGCTTCCCTCGATGATCTCGATTCCCGGAACGGAACGGACGTCCAGCCGTGATGGATGTTTCGAGCTTCGAGCTCAGTTTTCTTGGACTGCCCGGCTCATTCTCGTTTGCCTTGCTGTCCGTGGCCGTGAATGGGGGGCTGCGGATCTGCCGCCACCTCCAGCCGATCGAGATCCGCCACAATGCCTTCGAGAAGAAGGCACGTCTCTTCGCGCGAGAGACCTTCGCCCTTCACTTGCAGGAGCGCGTGTGTCACGGACGAGCGGATAGAACCCAGCGTTCGGGCGATTTCAGGGTCGCTGCGCGGGAGGTCCTGGCGCCCGGTCTCGAGAAGACGGACATACGTCGAGTCGGGTATCGGCTTGCGGTGGCGCGGGTCATACTGCGCATAGTCGATATACAGGGTGTCGACGCCCCGCGCTGCGGCGGCGAGGTGTAGTACCGCTCCCATGGGCTTGGTGCCACCGGTCAGCTCGACGGCCACGTCGGAAAAGCCAGCGAGGCCTCCCATCCCTTCATCGAAGGCCCGGCGCAGCTCATTCATGCTCGACTTGTCGAACACAATGGCACGCAGCGTGTCGTGCGACAGGCCGCTGTGCGATCGGACCGCTTCCAGAAACGGAGCAGTCTCCGGCGTGTGCAACACGACCATGGACCGCGGCTGGGCGAAACGTGCAGCGAGGATCACGGTATCCGGTGTGTACCCGAGAAGGGAGATCAGCCCCTGATAACGGCCGCCGTGGGGACGATTGGGGTGATCGGAGCGAAACCGTTCGTGCAATCGGTCCAGCAAGAGGGGCACGATCCTGCTGGAGAAGAGGTCGAGCGCCGCCGCGTCCTCCTTCCGATCCAGCAGCGCGAACCATTCTTGCGTGGCTTCCTTCATCGGCTCGATCATCTCTGGCGAACGTCGCAGCACCGTGATCCGCCGTCAAGTGCATCACGAGAGGCATCCGCGATACACCGCCGGAGACAGCGCTCAGTTCGCTGGTCACGATCGGGGCTCTCCTGTACTGTCCCTGCATCGAGAGGAACCATCATGGCGAGGGTGTTTCGTACGATGCTGGCCGACGGCCACCGACCTCGGGTCGGGGATGGGGACGACATGCTCGGGGTGCGGGCGGGAATCGACGTCAAGCCGGACAAGGCGGGGAACGTCGCGCCTGGGAAGGGCATGTCCGTCGGTCGGGCCTGGCACGAGCTTCACTTCACGAGAATCCCGCGGCGGCTTGAAGACAAGATGCCAAATGGCTTCCCCGTCCCGAGGGGATCCAACGAGACCTGCATCTGGCAGATGGGCGAAGGTCCCTTCGCCGACTGCGATCTGGAGAACGGTCTTCGGCTTCGAGTGACACACCCCAAGCACGCTCAAATCGAACCTGGCGCGCTCATGCCTCTCGTCGAGCTGCAAGAACGCCTGGCCGGCACGATGGACGCGTGGCACCCCATCGACGAGGATTCCGACTGCGCGGCAAAAACGCCGTGAGGGAAGCCATGGAGAAGCGGAGCCCGGAATTTCTGATCTGCGTGCGCCTGCTTCGCCGACTCGACGAGATCATCGCCGAGGGCAACGGTGACAGCCCCGAAGCCGACGCGGTCCGGAGTCAAATGGAGGAGCCGTGGTCTGCGATGGCGGATGAGGAGCAGCATCTGCTGGACCTTCTTTCGGCGGATGTGTGCACACTGTGGAAGGCGCCGCGGCCCAGGCAGGCACCCAACGCTGAGGCGTGTGCCGGTTTCGACGCGGCGCTCCGGGCCGAGGACTGGCGCGAGGTGCTGGCGTCGCTCCACCGCGCGCCGGGCCTGGCGGATCCCCCACGAGCGGCCCTCATGCGAGCTCAGGCGTGGCGCGCACTCGGACATCCGGACGTAGCGGATGAGTTCATCGCGCTCGCTCGGAGGCTGCTCGACAGCGCGCCTCCCGGAAACACCGCGGTGCGGCGCCGCCGGACAAAGCCGGTGGATCTACCCATGTTCCGCAGCGCGGAGGCATGAGCCAATGTCGCCCGGACGCATCACGACGTTCTATTCGTACAAAGGAGGCGTCGGCCGGTCCATGGCCGTCGCCAATCTCGCCGTCGCCCTCGCTCGCAGAGCGCGGCGGGTACGGGATTCATCGCTACTTCCCCGATCCCGAGGGGAGCGGGCGTTCGGGAGTGATCGACCTCTTCATCGAGCTGCGCTCCGAGCTGGAGCTGGCGTTCCCCGGCGCTGGAGACTTCGACCCGACCGACCACGATGCCATTGCAACGTGCCAGAAGCTTGTAGCCGCATTGCTCGACCGCGACGACTTCTTTCAGTCCGTGGCGCTCGCGCCGCATCTGAAGGTCCTGCGGGCAGGCCGATTCGATGCCGACTATGCCGAGCGCGTCAGAACGTTCGACTGGAAGGGGCTCTTCGCCGATTTTGCAGAGGTGTTCGGTGAGCTGCGCATGGGGCTATGCACCCGTTATGATGATGTGCTCATTGATTCCCGCACCGGTTTGACCGACATCGGCAGCGTGTCGACGGTCGTTCTTCCGGACCGACTGGTGGTTGCGTTCGCGCCCAACGAGCAATCGCTGGCCGGTGGCGCGGAGGTCGCACAGCAGGCAATCGCCCTTCATGCGCAGATCCTTGAATCCAAGCGCTCGTCGAAGCCGCTGCAGATCATACCCTTGCTTTCGCGGGTGGAGCCCGCCGAGCTCGAAGAGCGCGCGTCGTGGATGAAGCGCGCGGCCGACCAGTACACGTCGTTGTTCTCGACGCGCGGCGTCGACGGCGGCGGCATGCTCCGATTCTTCGAGGACATGCACGTACCGCACATCGCCTATTATGCCTACGGGGAGCGCATTGCGGTCGCGGAAGGAAAGGGCCGCGGCATCGGCTCGATGGTCGATGCGTACGAGCGGTTTGCGGACTACCTGCTCTTCCAGGGGGATCTTGCCGAGTGGCTATCTCACGGTACGCGGGATCGCGCACTCCTCGCCCGGTTCGACGGCGGGCCCAGGCCGCCCGAGCTTCCGCAGCAGTGGGGCTTCCAGCAGATTTTCCACGTCCCCGGCGCGGGATCGACACGCGACTTCAGCTCGCTGCGGAAGGTTCCCGTCGACGTCGAGGCCTGGACGGACGCGATGGGCCAGGTCGATCGAGAAATCATGGAGGCGACCCGCGGCCTCCGCGGAAACCTCCATGTCTTTCCGATGTCGCCGTACCCGATCGCCGCTCTGCTCGGAAGGCGGCTCGATGACTTGGCGCGGAGCACCCCCGTTTACCTCTACCAGTACGATTCGACCGCCGGAGAGTGGGTGCTGTTTTCCTCGCCAGGCATGGGCGCGGGGGAGGAAGCGTTCTTCTGCGACGTCGAAGAGGCTCCGACCGGCGGCGTCGGCAGCGACGTCGTGGTTGCGATCGAGGGCTTTCGCCAGATCAATGACGACACTCTGCAAGCCTTCGGCCAGAGAGTGGGTGCCGGCTCTTTCATTCGGTTCCGCCAGATGCGGGATACCCCGCTGGATCTGCGCTCGGAAGCGGGAAGGGCCGTGCGCGACGTGCGCCGAGCGCTTGCTCGAGTCCAATCGGCGCGCCCTTCCGCGGGCCTGCACATCGTCGCCACCGCCCCGGCGGCCCTGATCGTCGAAGTGGGTCGCATGCTGTCGCCGAACGTATATCGAAGAGCGGCCGTGTATCAATACGAGCCGGCGAGCGCGTCGTACGTCGCCGGGCTCGACGTCATCGGACGGACGCTGATTGAGGCCTGAAGTCGGATAGAAGATCGCGGAGCGCGACGCAATCGACGAGGGGCGGGTTGGGCGTATGAGTCCCTTCGCTCGCGCCGCTCAGATCAGCCGGATGCCAAGCGGCAGCCCGCTCTCACGAGCCTTCGGCCCGAGGAGCGGGGCCTTATTTTTTCCTGACAGTAGTTGCGTTTGAGTCGTTTTAGATTGCACTTGGGTCGTTTCTGGCTACCTTGATCCGCGGAGGTTCGCGATGGCCACCACTGCTCACTCGCTCGAAGACCGCATCCGCCGGATGACCCCGGTGGCGGCGCCGCCGGAGCAACGCGCTCAGGTCGCTGCACTGTCGCGCGCCATCGAGGGGATGGTCCAGCCTCCGAAGCGCCGCGCCCCGAAATGCCAGCTCGTTGGCCCCAGCGGCGAGGCGACCTCGATCCCCGAGTCTGTCTTCTACGTCCTCGAGCGGGTGGCCGAGGTCATGGCGCGTGGCGACTCGATCACCGTGGTGCCGGTCGGCAAGGAGGTCACCACCCAGCAGGCGGCCGACCTCCTGAACGTCTCCCGGCAGTACCTGGTCCGGCTCCTCGACGAAGGGCGCATTCTGTTCCGCAAGACCGGCAAGCATCGCCGGTTGCGGATCGAAGACGTCCTCGCGTTCAAGGAGCAGCGCGACAAGGATCGGCGCGCGGGCCTTCGCGAGCTCTCACGACTCACGCAGGACGTTGGCGGATATGACGCGGAGCTGAAGTCGTAGCATCGCGTCGCTCGCCGAATGGTCCCTGCGCCTTTCATCGTCCTCCTGGACGCGAACGTCCTCTTCCCGTTTTCGCTGCGGGACACGCTGCTCCGTGCGGCTGCGGCGGGCTTCTACCAGGTGCGGTGGTCGTCGCAGATCCTCGACGAGATGGCCCGGAATCTGGTGTCCACTGGGACGATGCCCGAGGAGAAGGCACAGCGGCTCCGTGCGATCATGGAGCGCGAGTTCCCCGAGGCCGAGGTGACCGACTACGAGCACCTCATCGCCGCGATGAAGAACCACGAGAAGGATCGGCACGTCGCGGCCGCAGAGCCGCCGACGCAGGCAGCGCGGTCGGCCCGCGCGCGCTGGGCGGAGCTGCGCGCGAGGTACATCCGACGAGCAGCGCGCACAGGAGCCCAGATCCCGACGCTGCCCACGCGATAAGATGTCTCACCATCCACCTCCGGGGCCGAGTAAACCGGATCGGTCCGCGCGCGTCAATTCGGGCGCTGGTCGAGCACGGCGCTTGCCGCGGCGAAACCCGGCAGGACTGGGTAGACTGCCGGGGTGGAGAACGATGCCCAGGCGGTATCCGCCCTGCTCGCTGCGCTGCTGATCTTCGCGGTCGGTACGTCGGTGCTGCTGCGATCGCGCTCGGACCGCATGTACACCTCGTTCGCGGTGTTCACGTTCGTGGTCGCGGCCTGGCACGCGTGCACGTTCCTCAGCGTCGAGACCAAGGGTCCGGTGATGCACTGGCTGGCGATGTGGTTCGCCGCGACGATCCCGCCGACGGCGATCCGGTTCTTCCGGATCTTCCTCGCGCAGCCGTCGATCGGCGGGCCCAAGCGCGGGCCGCGGGTGACGCTGGCGTGGACGCTGGTGGCGTACGCGGCGCTCGTGGTGTCGGCGATCTACAAGCCGGGGCGCACGCGGATCCACGACACGATCTACTTCCAGGTCCCGTTCGTGGTCTACGTGTTCGGCGGGCTGTACCGCTGCGTCTACGACCTCTACATCCAGTACCGTGCGACGACCAAGCGGGTCGAGCGCACCCGGGTCGGCTACCTCGCGCTCGGCGGCTTCGTCGCCACGACGCTGACCCTGACCGGCACGCTGCGGCTCGGCGTGACCTGGCTCGCCGTCGGCAACGTGCTCGGCATCCTGTACCTGTACTTCCTGTCGCAGACGCTGTTTCGCTACCGGCTGATCGACCTCAACGAGCTGCTCGGCAAGATGGCGGTGCTCGGCACGCTGGTCATGCTGCTGTGGGCGGTCAACGGCTTCCTGCTGTACTGGATGGGCAGCGGCACGAGCCCCGACGGCGGCAGCAACAAGGACCTCTACCTGCTCAACGCGCTGGTCGCGTCGTTCGTGATCCTGATCCTGTTCGAGCCGGTGCGCAGCTGGCTCGAGACCGGCATCAACCGCTGGCTGCTGCGCCAGCGCACCGAGCTGCGCGGCCGCCTCGACATGGTGCGCCGCGAGCTGCCCGGCGTGGTCGACGTCGCCGACATGGTGCAGCGGATCACGACCGCGCTCGAGGAGTCGCGGCGGGTCACCGACGCATCGGTCTACCTGCTCGACGCCGACGACCTCGACACGTTCCGCCAGCTCGCGGCGGGCGCGGCCCGCGTGATCGAGTCGAGCCAGGCCTACGAGCGGGTCAAGGAGCGCGACCGCCTCGCCGCGCTCGGTGAGATGGCGGCCGGCCTCGCCCACGAGATCAGAAACCCGCTCGGCGCGATCAAGGGCGCGGCGCAGCTGCTCATCACCGACGGCGCGGCGAGCGACGCCCAGACCAGCACGACCGAGATGGTCGAGCTCCTCGACATCATCGTCGAGGAAGCCAACCGGCTCAACAACGTGGTGACCCGGTTCCTCGACTACGCCCGCGCCGAGCGCCCCGGCCGCGAGGGCGCCGGCAAGGTCGATCTCAACCAGGTGGTGCGCAAGACCCAGCAGCTGCTCCAGCAGGAGCTGCCCAAGGGGATCGAGCTGCGGGTCCGGATCGACGAGATGCTGCCGTCGATCGCCGGCGATCCCGAGTCGTTGATGCAGGTGTTCCTCAACCTCGGGCAGAACGCGCTGCACGCGATGCCCGACGGCGGCACGCTCGAGATCCTGACCACCCGGCGGCGGCGCTCGCGCCTGGGCTACGGCCAGTTCGCCGAGGTCCGGTTCCGCGACAACGGCGTCGGCATCCCGCGCGACAAGCTCAAGAAGCTGTTCATCCCGTTCTACACCACCAAGCAGAAGGGCACCGGTCTGGGCCTGGCGATCTCGCACCGCATCGTCAACCAGCACGGCGGAACGATCGAGGTGCGCTCGACGCTCGGCCAGGGCTCGACGTTCTCGGTGTTCCTGCCCGCCGCCGAGCCGCTCGCGGCCAGCGAGGTCAGCGACATCACCGAGACCGGCGGCCTGCGCACGATGAAGCCGGTCGACCGCGCCGATCCGACACCGAGCGCGCCGGCGGCGGTCTCGACGGTCGGCCCGCACGTCGAGTCGATCCCGCCCGGCGAGTCGGCCGCCGATACACCGGCGGTCAGCGAGGGCGCCGGGTCTCCGGAGGCAGAACCGCCGGCCGCCGCAGCGGCGGGAGCTCCGCCCGCCACCGCGCCGACGCCGGGCACGGCCACGCCTGCAACCACGGATCCAGCTGGCTCTGCGGATCCGGCCTCCCCGGCTGCACCGGCCGCCTCCACGTCATCGCCGCCGACGATGAGTGAAGCTGCCAGCTGAGTCTGCGGCTTCTCCCAGAGCTGGGCGGTGGTGCCGGTGCCCACCTTTCCGCAGCCCGGCGTGTACCCGCATCGTGTAAAGCGGACACATCCGGTGATCTACTGCCACGCCGGTTGCACACCTGATCAACCGAATGGCATTTATCACAGCGCCACTGGCCACTCACCGCCCCCCTGGAATCTTGCACGATCACCGAGGCCACGTTTTCGCCACCACACACCAATTTTTCGTCGCGATCATATTAATTTTTCGTGGGGCCATACCAGTTTTTCGCCGTTGGGAGACCGATACGAGTTTTGATTCCCGACGGCGTTTGTCGTCGTCGATGACGCGCCGCCTGTGATGCAGAGTTTCACGGCTGCGGCACGTGGTTTCTGTCAATGCCCCGTGACAGAATGCGACACTCAACCAAGGGCGGAGGTCGCCGTGAATGCCGGGCGGTTCATACAGTGGTACGATCTCTTCACGGTCATCGATGACGGCATGATTCCGCTGGCTCGATACGGCGTGATCGAGGACGCGATGCGAGACCAGGCCAAGGAGTTTACCGACGGCATTGCCTGCCTGGTGATCCTGCCGCCGGATACCCGGCCTCCGCCCGACGAGGTCAAGCGGCGCGTGAAGTCGCTCTTGACCGGCCTGGGACCGTCGCTGTCTTGCCTCGCCTACGTGATCGAAGGTACCGGGTTCAAGGCGATCACGGTGCGCGCCACACTGGTCGCGATGAAGATCTTCTCCGCCGAGCGCTATCCGATCTACGTCGACATGTCGCTCGAGAATGCGCTGAACAAGGTGCTGCCGCACCTGGCCCGCGGCAAGACGATCACCCGGAACATGAACGTGATCGTCGACGTGATCTCCGATGCCCGGAGCGCGTGGCAGCCGCCGCCTGCCCCGCGGGTGTCCGACCTAGCCCCGAAGTGATCGCGCCGGCATGACCTCGTCGACCAGCGAGCGGTAGATCCCGCTGGTGAAGTAGGCGCCCTCGAGGACCTGGAACCGCTTGCGGGGCTGCTCGAGGCGCTGCAGGTAGCCCTCACCGTCGCGCACGTGCTCGATGTCGAGCACGCCGTGATGCCCGAAGAAGCTGGTCGCGCGCTCTGCGTCGGCGATGCCGCTCGCCAGCAGGCCGGCGACGATGTCGTCCGAGATCCGGATCGAGAACCGCTCGAGCACGCCCTTGGCCCCGAGGATCGCGTAGGGATGGCGGCGGGCGTCCTCGATGAAGTAGCTGCGATACAGCAGCGCGCTCGGGTGCGGTGGCGCGTCGAGCAGCTCGCGCGCCGCGCCGAGCGCCGCCATGTCGTTGCGCGCCCAGCGGTGGTGGCCGGCGCCGGAGTCCGTCTCGGTCTCGCCCGCGGCGTAGTCGAGCAATCGCTCGCTCCACCGGCGATCCTCGTCGTCGCCGTCGCGCAGCGCCAGGCCGGCGGCGCGCAGCGCCGGGACCGTGTACTGCACGTACTCGATCTTGAGCCGGAGCAGCCGCAGGTATGCGTTGCGCAGCGCATGGCGGTCGACGCCTGCGAAGTCGCGCGAGAACAGCGGGCGCAGCCGCGGGTGCTGGCGCAGCGTGCTGTCCAGCAAGCCGCCTTCGAGCTCGAACACGTTCACGAGATATCGTGTATCCATGGGATGATCTACCACTCCATCGTGCGCCGGCGGGCGCGGCATGGCGTGACGCGATACGGTGCGCGCGAATCGCCGCCGACATCGACGGCGCCCTCGGCATCGCCCGAGGCGAGCGAGCGCAGCAAGTGCTCGACGTGATCGCAGGTCGGCGGCGGCAGCCGATCGGTCCGGCATACGATCGCGGTCGCGAGCCGGCCGACGCTCTCGAAGTACGCGATGCCGGTCGATGGGAGCGGCGCATAGCCGTACCTCGCGTACATCGCCACGTGCTCGGGCAGGCAGCCGCCGACCAGGACCGCGGGGCACGACCGCGCCGCGTGCGCGAGGCCGACCTCCATCAGGCCGCGCGACACGCCGCCGCCGCGATGTGCGGGATGCACGATGGTGCGGCTGAGCTCGTGGACCGGAAATCGCCCGGTATTGAACGCCGCGACCTGCCGCACGATGTCGTCCGACGCGAGCGACGGCAGCGCACCGCGCCGCGGCCGCAGCGCCTGATCGGCGAGATCGGGATCGCCGAGGCCGGCGACGATGCCTCGGACCAGGCACTCGTACTCGGTCTGCGGCTCGGCCACGACCAGACGCAGCGTGCCGATCATCGCGTCCGACACCGGATCGAATGCCCCGAAGGGAATCGATGACGTATCGAATTCATCGATCTCGAGTTGAGACGAATTGGTACATTGCAGATAACCGAGCGCCCCGTATACCTCGTGTCGAAGACGATAGGACTCGATCAGCTCTGATTCTGTACAAAGAACTCTGACCTCGCAGACAACTCGTCCGGCGACATTTGCGGCGCCGGATCGACCAGGCTCGACGGAGCTTGCACGGTACGACATCACTACCCCCTTTGCCGTCATGAATGGTGGAATGTGTACTTGGTGTTACCGGCAGATCGCCAGTTAAATCCACCACCCCACGATCTGTGCAGTTATCGAGTGTGCGTGTCGTACAGCCGCGCTTTACAAAACACCGCTGCTTATTCTTGATTATACGACCAAATACATATCTGGCGAATGAGCTCACTCGTCCATCACGGCTGCCGCTACCCATGCCGTCGGAATTTCGAGCGGCGGCGATCAATATAAACGCATCATTAACCATATCGCGATCATCGATACCCCGGAGTTATCCGTTATATCGAGTCATGAATCGATATCGATCGAACATCAGATACCCATGCGATACCCGAGAAGATCGCTGACTCCGCAAGTCGCTGTATCGACGATGCAGCGAAGGTATCCGTGCGCTACCCGAGCTGATCACGTCGCGCACACCGCCGGCTCGCTCGCCGCGGCCTGCCGGCCGCCCGGCCGGGCGGTGGCGCTCGCCGGCCGAGGCGGCGTAGACGACGCGGCGTGTCGGGAGTCCGGCGCTCCCGGTGCCACAATCTGCCGGCCGGTCGACGGCGGTGATATAGCGAGGCATGCGCAAACCGCTCGTCACGATCGCGATCCTGGTGGGCTCGGTTCCGTCGTACGCCGACGAGGTGACGTACCAGCGGCCGCCCAAGGCCGTCGCCAGCTTCGTCGACGCGGCGCCGATCCCCCGGCCTCATCCCGGCCCCGACCGCAGCCAGCTCGTGCTCGAGAGCCCGGTGATGTTCCCGCCGATCGCCGAGGTCGCCGAGGTCGAGCTCCGGCTCGCCGGTCTGCGGATCAACCCGAAGAATCGAGCGGCCGCGCGCCGCGTGTTCTCGCAGCGGCTCGAGCTGCTCGACGCCAGGGCGGCCGCCGCGGCGCCCCGCCCGATCCGCGGGATCCCCGACGGCGCCCGGATCGGCGACATCGAGTGGTCGCCCGACGGCAAGTCGATCGCGTTCACCGTGACCGAGGCCGACGCGATCCGGCTGTGGCTCGCCGATGTCCACGACGCGGCCGCGCATGCGATCGCGACGCCGCCGCTGTCGGGCGTGCACGGCGCGCCGTGCGACTGGCTGCCCGACTCGCGCACGCTGGTGTGCCGCCTGGTGCCGCGCGACGTCAAGCCGGTCCCGGCTGCGCCGTCGGTGCCGACCGGGCCCATCGTGCAGGAGAACCTGGGCACCCGGAAGCCGGCGCACACCAACCCCGATCTGCTGGCGAGCCCGACCGACGAGCGCCTGTTCGATCACTACATGGCGTCGCAGATCGCGCTGGTGACGGTCGACGGCAAGGTCTCGCCGATCGGCGCGGCCGCGCTGTACACCCGCACCACGCCGTCGCCCGACGGCAAGCTGCTGCTGGTCGAGGCCGTGCACCGGCCGTACTCCTACCGGGTCGAGATCCGGCAGTTCCCGACCCGGACCGAGGTGTGGGCGCTCGACGGCAAGTCGGTCGCCACGCTCGCCGATCTCAAGCTCGCCGAGGACGTCCCGACGGTGTTCGACGCCGTGCGCACCGGGCGACGCGCGATCCAGTGGCGGGCCGACGCGCCGGCGACCGCGTGCTGGGTCGAGGCCCAGGACGGCGGCGATCCCAGAAAGCCCGCAGCGGTGCGCGATCGCGTCGACTGCGCCGCCGAGCCGTTCACCCGCCCGGTGCACCTGGTCGAGCTCGCCGACCGCTTCCGCGGCATCGAGTGGGGCAACGGCAAGCTCGCGCTGGTCAGCGACGGGCGCCGCAAGGATCGCCGGATCCGCACCTCGATCGTCAGCCCCGACGATACCGCCGCCCGGCCGCGCGTGCTGTGGGACCGCTCGTCGGAGGACCGCTACGGCGATCCGGGCACCCCGGTGATGCGCCGCGCGCCGAGCGGCCACGCGGTGCTCCAGGTCACCGGCAAGGGCCAGCTGCTGCTCACCGGCGCCGGCGCCTCCGATCAGGGCGATCGGCCGTTCCTCGACCGGCTCGATCTCGCGACCGGCAAGTCCGAGCGGATCTGGCGATCCGACGGCGAGAAGTACGCCAGCGTCGAGGCAGTCGTCGATCAGGACGGCCAGGAGGTGATCCTGTCGCGCGAATCGCCGACCGATCCGCCGCAGCTCTACGCGACGTCGTTCGCCGGCAAGACCGAGCGCCAGCTGACCCGGTTCCCGCATCCGGTGCCCGAGCTCGCCAAGGTCAAGAAGCAGCTCATCAAGTGGAAGCGCAAGGACGGACTCGAGCTGTCCGGCATGCTGTACCTGCCGCCCGGATTCCGGCCCAAGCAGGACCGGCCGCTGCCGGTGCTGGTCTGGGTCTATCCCCGCGAGTTCAAGACCGCGAGCGCCGCGACCCAGGTCACATCGTCGCCCTATCGCTTCGTCGCCCCGTCGTGGAGCGGCCCGCTGTTCGCGCTGACCCAGGGTTACGCGGTCGTCGACAACCCGGCGTTCGTGATCGTCGGCGAGGGCAAGACCGAGCCCAACGACAGCTACGTCGAGCAGCTCACCGACGACGCCGCGTCGATGATCGACGCCGTGGTCGGCCGCGGCGTCGGTGACCGCGAGCGCTTCGCGGTCGGCGGCCACTCCTACGGCGCGTTCACCACCGCGAACCTGCTCGCCCACACCCAGCTGTTCCGCGCCGGCATCGCCGAGTCGGGCGCCTACAACCGCACGCTGACGCCGTTCGGCTTCCAGTCCGAGGAGCGGACCTACTGGGAGGCCGCCACCGTCTACGACCAGATGTCGCCGTTCCGGTTCGCCGACAAGCTCGACGAGCCGATCCTCCTGCTCCACGGCGCCGCCGACAACAACGATGGCACGTTCCCGATCCAGAGCGACCGCCTGTTCGCCGCGCTGCAGGGGCTCGGCGGCCACGTCCGCTACGTCTCGCTGCCTGCGGAGGCGCACGGCTACCGCGCCCGCGAGACCGCGCTCCACGTGCTGTGGGAGCGCGTGCGCTGGCTCGATACCTACGTCAAGAACGCCAAGCCGCGCCCGGCGACCAAGCTGGCCGCCGACGGCGCGCATCGCTGAGCGCGGCCCGGCCGGCCCGCGCGACCCACCCGGCCGCCGGATGCGGTAGGGTAGCTCGTCATGCACACGGCGAAGATCCTCGTCGCCGACGACGAACAGAACCTTCGGCGCGTCCTGGTCGCCATGCTGCGGCGCGACGGCCACGAGGTCGTCCAGGCCGCGAGCGGCGCCGAGGCGATCGAGCAGCTCGCCGACGTCGACGTCGTGATCACCGATCTCAGGATGCCGGGCGCCGACGGCATGGAGGTGCTGCGCACCGCGGCCAGGACGGCGCCCCAGGTGCCGGTCATCATGATCACCGCGTACGGCTCGGTCGGTCAGGCGGTCGAGGCGATCAAGGCCGGCGCGTTCGACTACATCGAGAAGCCGTTCGAGCAGGACTCGATCCGGACCATCGTCGAGAAGGCGATCGGCCAGGCCGCGGCCAACCGGATGGCGCCGCGCCAGACCCTCGATCCGGTCGCCGACCCCGAGGCCAGCGGCCGGTTCGGCCTGGTCGGCCAGAGCTCCGAGATCCAGAACATCTTCGCCGTGATCGAGAAGGTCGCCGACACGCCGTCGACCGTGCTCATCACCGGCGAGAGCGGCACCGGCAAGGAGCTGGTCGCCAAGGCGCTCCACGAGAACTCGAGCCGCCGGACCGGCCCGTTCATCAAGATCAACTGCGCGGCGATCCCCAAGACGCTGATGGAGTCCGAGCTGTTCGGCTACGAGAAGGGTGCGTTCACCGGCGCGACGTCGAGCAAGCCCGGCCGGTTCGAGCTCGCCGACGGCGGCACGCTGTTCCTCGACGAGATCGGCGAGATCCCGGTCGAGATGCAGGTCAAGCTGCTGCGCGCGATCCAGGAGAGCGAGTTCGAGCGGGTCGGCGGCCTCAAGACGATCAAGGTCGACGTCCGCCTGGTCACCGCGACCAACCGCGACCTCGAGCAGGAGATCCAGCGCGGCAACTTCCGCGACGACCTCTACTACCGGCTCAACGTCGTGCCGCTGCAGATCCCACCGCTGCGCAAGCGCACCGGCGACATCCCGCTGCTCGTCACCCACATCATCAAGCGGTTCAACGAGCGCCTCAAGAAGACGATCTCGGGCATCGCCGATGATGCGCTCGCGATGCTCGAGGCGCACAGCTGGCCGGGCAACATCCGCGAGCTCGAGAACCGGCTCAAGAAGGCGGTCGTCCTCGCCGACAAGCCGCAGCTGTCGCCCGAAGATCTCGACCTCAAGCCCGAGAACATCGACCCGATCCTCCCGCTCACCCAGGCCCGCGAGGAATCCGGCTCGCCCCAGGGCTCGCTCAAGGACATCGTGCGCGCCGAGACCTCGCGGGTCGAGCGCGAGCTGATCGTCAAGGCGCTCGACGAGACCGGAGGGAATGTGACGCAAGCAGCACGGCTGCTCAAGATCAGCCGCAAGAGCCTGCAGATGAAGATGAAGGAGTTCGGGCTGCGCGATAAAGAAGGCTAGCCGTGCTCCCTCCCGCCCCGGTGTTGCGGACGGTCCTCGTCGGGCCTTTCGCGCTCGCGCTCGCCGTGCCGACCGCCGCGCGCGGCCACCCCGCCGGCGATGTCGCCAGCGCCGCATCGCCGGGCATCGCCGAGCACGTCCTGGTCTCGGCCAGCTACGAGTACGACATCGACAGCGCGCAGATCGCGCGCGAGCACGTCGGCCCCGACGCCGATCCGCTCGCGCCGCTACCCCACCCCCGCGAGCTCGAGTTTCACCAGACCCGCCAGCTGGTCACGCCCGCGGTCGAGCTCGGCATCTACCGCGACGTCTGGGTGTCGTTCGCGGTGCCGGTCGTGCTCGCCCAGTCCGGCGAGCTCGACGTCGCCGCCGGCGTCGATCGCACCTCCGCCTCGACGTTCACCGACGGCATCCTGCCCGCCGGCGGGTTCGACGCGCAGCGCCCGAGCACCCCGCCCGGCGGCAACGTCGCGTTTCGCGGCGTCAACCGAGCCGGCGTCCCCGAGCTGCGCGGCGGCATCGGGTTCGCGCCGATGGGCCAGGCCCGCGACGACACCAAGCCGACCTGGAAGCTCGGCGCCGAGCTGCGCTTCGCGATCGGCCGCGTGATGCGGTTCGACGCCGTCGATCCCGGCGTGGCGACCGGCGTGTCGACCGGCGTGCACGAGCTCCGGCTGTGGACCTCGGTCGACCGCCGCTACCACTACTTCGAGGGCTGGTTCGACGCGTTCTACCAGCGGCCGATCTACACCCGCGGCACGGCGCTGTTCCACGACCCGGGCTTCGGCGCGACCAACACCGATCCGAGCCAGACCGCGGGCGTCTCGTTCGGCCTCGAGGCCTACGTCGTCGACGACGCCGCGTCCGGCAACCGGCTCAGCGTCGAGCTCGGCAGCCGGATCACCTCGCACTTCGAGGGCCGCGGTTACACCGAGCTGTGGGAGGTGTTCGCGTTCGCCGGCGACCGCCGCACCGCCGGGCCGCTCGTGCTCGACGCCGACCCGACCGAGCCCGGCGTGCAAGCGCTCAGCCACCCCGGTGTGTCGAACATCGAGAACTACCTCGAGACCGCGGCCCACCTCGCGCTGCGCGCCCGGTTCGGCGCGCATGTCTCGCTCGCCGCGTTCGGCGAGGCGCAGTGGAAGACCGACCACGTGATCAGCTTCGCCCAGGCCGGCGTCGATCTACCGACGTGCCCGAGCGGAGCGCCGCGCTGCGAGACCGACGACAACAACCAGGTCAATCCGGGGACGCAGGAGGTCAACCCGCTACACGCCCGCCGGATCGACCTCGTCGGCCATCGCTACCGCGCCGAGGCCAGCCGGGGCTACGTGTTCGGCGTCGAGGCCCACCTGGCGTTCTAGTCCCATGTGAAATTTCGGGACAGCGGCGGGCAGCTCCGGTCGGACCGTGCCCGAACCCGCCATCTTCCTGATCAGGGACGGGATTCCGCAAAATGACCGCGACTCCTGGAAAGGAATGACAAATGTCACTTTCCGTTGTCACTAGAAAGTGTTCCCTAACCGAGCCGCATACTCTATCGTCAAATTGCTGAGCGCGGCCGCACACCTCGTCGGGGCTTGCGGCCCCGCCCACGTGGTGTTGTCTCCGAGAATCCGGATTGGAGGAGCGGTTGAATAGACGCAAGTCCTGCGCCGGCGTCGAGCCGGTCTGCTGTGCACGTTCGGCGACCTGGAGTCGGGCAAATGACCACCTAGGAACCGAATGACCATCGTCAACGCCTCCGCGGCCATGTCCCTCGTCAGCTCCGACTGGAGCCCGCCGGATCAATTCGACGAGTTCCGCATCGTACGCTCGCTCGGCTTCGGCGCGATGGGCCAGGTCTACCTGGCCCACGACGCGCTGCTCGATCGCCCGGTCGCGGTGAAGTTCGTGAACGCCACCGACCCGTCCGCGCGCGCGCGGATCCTCGAGGAGGCACGGGCGATCGCGCGGCTGCACCACCCCAACGTCGTCGCGATCTATCGCGTCGCGGAGGTCGACGGACATCCCTACCTGGTATCCGAGTACGTCCAGGGTCGCTCGCTGTTCGAGGTCGAGCGCCCGATGCCGTGGCGCGACGCCCTCGGGATCGCGATCGATCTCGCGCGCGGGCTCGCCGCGGCGCACCGGCGCGGCGTGCTCCACCGCGACGTCAAGCCGGCGAACGCCATCCTCACCGACGAGGGCCGCGCCAAGCTGCTCGATTTCGGCCTCGCCGTGATCACCGACGGCAGTCCAGCCGACCCCGCCGCGATCACGCAGTCACCGGAGCGCCCCGGCGATAGCGGCCGGAGCAGGCGGCTCGGCGTCGCGGGCCGGGCCACCCTGATCAACGACCCGACCCGGCCCCTGCACGGCCTCGCGCCGATCTCGGAGGTCGTCGATGAGCCAGGTCTGGTGCCGCAGCTGGTCGGCACGCCGATGTACATGGCGCCCGAGGTCTGGCGCGGCGAGCCCGCGAGCCGGCGCTCCGATCTGTACTCGCTCGGCGTCGTGCTCTACGAGCTCCTCGCCGGCGCCGCACCGCACCGCGACGTCGCGCTCGCCGATCTGGCCGACGCCGTTCAGCTGCGCGACATCCCGTGCCTCGGCGACGTCGTGCCCGGGGTCGAACCGGCGCTCGCGGCGATCGTCGACCGCCTGGTCCAGCGCGATCCCCGGGCTCGCTTCCCGTCGGCCGATGCGCTGCTGGTCGAGCTCGAGGAGTGCGGCGCCCCGCCATCGCTCGCCGGTCACCCCGACGACAATCCGTACCGCGGCCTCGCCACGTTCGAATCGGCGCACGCCTCGCTGTTCTTCGGCCGCCGCAGCGACACCCGCGAGCTGATCGATCGCGTCAGGACCGAGGCATTCGTCGTGGTCGGCGGCGACTCGGGCACCGGCAAGTCCTCGCTGTGCCGGGCCGGCGTCCTGCCGTGGCTGGTCGACAACGACGGCTGGTCGCGGGTCGACGTGGTCCCCGGCCGCCATCCCGTGCGCTCGCTCGCCGCCGCGCTCGCGCCGTGGCTCGACACCGACCGCCCGCGAGCCCGAGGACGGGCGCGGATCGCAGCGCCGCCTGCTGGTGTTCGTCGATCAGCTCGAGGAGCTGCTGACGCTGTCGGATCCCGACGAGGCGCGCAACGTAGCGGTCGCGCTCGCCGCGCTCGCGGTGCGCTCGCCCTCGGTGCGCGTGCTGACCACGGCGCGGTCTGATTTCCTGTCGCGCCTGGCGATGCTGCCCGGCCTGGGCGACGAGATCGCGCGGGGGCTGTACTTCCTGCGGCCGCTCACCGGCGAGCAGATCCGCGAGGTGATCGTCCGCCCCGCCGCCGCCAAGGGCGTGACCTACGAGTCCGAGGCGCTGATCGACAGCCTCGTCGCGCAGACCGAGCACGCGCCGGGCGGCCTGCCCCTGCTCCAGTTCACGCTCGCCGAGCTGTGGGACGCGCGCGACGTCGCCGCCCGGACGATCCGCGCCGCGCCGCTCGCCACGCTGGGCGGCGTCGGCGGTGCGCTGACGCGACATACCGATCGGCTCCTCGCCGGCCTGCGCGACGACGAGCGCGACGCGGTGCGCCGCATCCTGCTGCGGCTGGTCACCGCCCAGGGCACCCGCACGCGTCGCTCCGAGGCCGAGCTGCTCACCAGGGGCGCCGAGCGCGACGCCGAGCGCACTGCGCTCGAGGTGCTGATCCGCGGCCGCGTCGTGGTCGGCAACAACGCGCAGGACGGCGCGTACGAGATCGCGCACGAGGCACTGCTGACCAGCTGGCCGACGTTGCAGGGCTGGCTGCACAGCGGCGCCGCGAGCCGCGCCGCGCAGGAGCGCGTCGAGCAGGCCGCAGCGTCGTGGCAGCGCATGGACCACGCGACCGACCTGCTGTGGGGCCGGCGGCAGCTGGCAGAGACCAGGCTCCTCGACCGCGACCGGCTCGCCGCGCACGAGATCGCGTTCCTCGGCGCCTCGGCGACCGCGATCCGCCGGCGGCGGTTCCTCGGCGCCACCGCCGCCGCGATGATCGTGGTCGGCGTGCTGATCGCGGGCCTGGCGATCCGCGCCCGGGCGCAGCGCGCGCTCGATGCCGTGGTCGCAGATCAGACCCTGGCGGCCCGGACGGCCCAGGACAGCGCGCGGCGGGTCGCCTCGGAGCGGGACGTCACGCGGAACCACGCGTTCGGGCTGTTCGACAGCTATCACTGGGGCGAGGGCGAGGACGCGTGGAGGAAGGTGGAAGAACTGGCGTCGCAGGAGGAGCAGCTCTACCGCGCCGCCTCGGCGCACCTCGAGAGCGCACTGCTGCTCGATCCCACACGGGCCGGTGTGCGCGAGTGGATCGCCGACCTGACGCTCGATCGGTTCGGGCGCGCCCAGCGCGACCGCCGCCACGAGCTCGCCGACGAGCTCGCCGCGCGGATGACCACGTACGATGACGGCCGCCACTCGCGGGAGCTCCGCGCCGATGCGCGCGTCGACCTCGCAGTGGCCCCTGTCGGAACGCGGGTATGGTGCGAGCGCCTGGATGGGTCCCGCGAGCTCGTGGGACGGGCACCGCTCTCCACGCTGCTCCTGCCGCCGGGCTCGCTGGTCCTGTCGTTCGAGGTACCCGGGCACGTCCCGGCGCGGCTCCCCATCCTCCTGACCCACGGCGAGTTGCGTCGGCGCCCCCGGGAATGCTCTACGTGCCGGCCGGCCGGTTCCTGTTCGGTAGCGAGGACAGCTCCGTCGAGCGGAGAGGGTATCTCCAGGCCGCGCCGCTGCACGAGGTCTGGACCCAGGCCTACTTCATCGCGCGCCACGAGGTCACGTTTGGCGAATGGATCGAGTTCCTGGAGTCGCTCCCACGCGAGAAGCGCCGCAAGCGCACTCCGCAGATCAACACGCAGTCCACCTTCTCGCTCACCGAGCTCGGCGCCGGGCGGTGGAAGTTCACCATGACGCCGACGATCCGGACCTACACGGCGGAGACCGGTCAGCTGCTGCACTACGAGCGCAGGGCGAAGCGAGCCGACCAGGACTGGACCCGGTTCCCGGTGTCCGCCGTGTCGTACCAGGATGCGCTCGCGTACGCCGCGTGGCTCGATCGCAGCGGGCGCATCCCGGGTGCGCGGCTGTGCAACGAGTACGAGTGGGAGAGAGCCGCACGGGGCGCCGATGCGCGCACGTTCCCGTCCGGCGCCACGCTGGCGCCCGATGACGCGAACATCGACGTGACGTACGGGCGAGAGCCTCTGGCGTTCGGGCCCGACGAGGTCGGCTCGCACCCCGGCTCGCGGAGTCCGGTCGGCGCGGACGACATGGCCGGGAACGTGTGGGAGTGGACGCGCTCGGTCGAAACACCCGACGCGCCCATCGCTCGCGGCAGCGCCTGGTACATCGCCGCGCTCAGCGCTCGGAGCATGAACCGCGAATATGGCGAACCGACCATGCATCACTCCCTCGTCGGAGTGCGGCTGTGTGCCACGCCGCGGTGATCGCCCACGACAATCCGGCACATGCGCAATGGAGTAGTAATAATGAAGAGTCGTCAGGTAGTGAGATTTGGTGTGGTTTGTAGCGCGGCGCTGTGTGCGTCCTATTGCTCCTACGAGGTGACCGAGACCTCAACGGTCATGCAGGCCGGATCGGCTCTCCAGGGCACCCAGCTACACGGAATGATCGCGCAGGGCTCGAACGTGTCGGGCCTGGCCATGCACGGCTTCAAGTTCTCCGGAGCCACCAAGAACGGCTCCGCGCTGAGCAACGTCCGCGTCGTGAACGGCGAGCTGCTCGCCGAGCAGGGTCAGACCACGCTGAGTGGCAGCGACTTCTACGATGCGCACCTGCTCGCCGAGTGGTGGAACACCGGAGTCACTCCCACGGCGACCGCGACCGTCGAGTACAAAGTCACGGCGGTCCAGGCGGAGACCTCCTACGACCCCACGAACACGGGATCGACGTACCTCTACACGCTCGAGCAGAACGTCGACGACGCCAGCGACTGGCAGCCGGCCTGCCCGCTGGATGCCGATTCCCGTCGGGTCGCGATCCCGCTGGTCGCCACCTGGGACCAGCAGGGCAACCGGGTCGCATCGAACGACCTGTTCACCCTGGGCTGCACCACCGGCGTGCTCGCCAAGTGCTACCGCTGGGGCTACCGGCCATGGGTCACCAGCTACGGCGATCTGGTGTCTGCGCACTGGACCTGCACGCGGCTCGCGCGAGCGGACTACTGTGGCAACGGAACCTCGCACACGCATGATGGCACGGAGATCAATCTCTGGGACAACCTGCCGTCACCCGGCCCGATCCAGTCGCGCGGAACCACGCCGCTCTTGATGTTCTTCGAGGCGGGATGGAACACGAGCGGCGCCGTCTGTCTCAGCCACGCGCGCTGGCTCCTGGGCGGGAACCTGATCGCGCAGCACTGTCCCAACCGGCTGATCGCGCCCGGCCCGCTGGTCCTCGGCGCGACCGTATGTGACACCGTGGCCGATGTGCTCGGCCTGGGCTCCAGCTCGCAGATGTTCAACGACTCGAACCTGAACCTCAACCTCGACCTGCTGTGACCGCTGCAACCAGCGGCCGAAACGCAGGCGCGCTTCCGAGAAACCCCGAGCTGCCGCCAGGGACGCCGGACACACCTGAATATCTCGACGCCTCGGCCGATTGTCCCGATCGGTGATCGCCGAGTTCTTCGCAACGCTGCTGGGCCGTCGACGGCGAAGCCCCGGGCCTCCGCCCGCGCAGGCCCGCCCGCCCTCCGCGCAGCCGGCCACGCCGGCGACCGCACCGCCCACGCTGGTCGAGATGTTGCACTCGCTCGTCGAGGATCTCGGCGGACCGCAGCTCGAGATCGAGCGCGACGCCTGGCTGACGCTCGCCGACCGCGTCACCCGGCTCGCCGCGGCGATGCCGCCGCCGCCGTCGTTCCCGCGGATCGCGACCCAGCTGCTCGTGCTGGCGCGCGATCCCGACGTCGACCTCAACGAGCTCGTCGGGCTGGTCCAGCGCGACGCGGCGATCGCGAGCACCCTGGTGCGCATGGCCAACTCGCCCGCGTTCGCGCCGGCCGTGCCGATCGCGACCCTGCGCGGCGCGATCCACAGCCTCGGGATCGCCAGGGTCGTCGAGCTCGCCGTCGGCAGCGCCGGGCGCTCCTACTACGACGTCGCGTCCGCGATCGAGCTCGCGCTGTTCCCCGCGCTGTGGCAGGGCATGTTCCACGACGCCATGGCCAACGGGTTCAGCGCCGGCCGCCTCGCTCTCGACATCCCCGGCTCGCGCGGCGACAGCGCGCTGTTCGCCGGCCTGCTCGCCGACGTCGGCCGCCCGATCGCGCTGCGCATCCTCGGCGGGCTGGTGCGCGACGGCCTCGAGGCGCCGAGCGACGCCATCGTGCTCGCCATGCTCGACGAGGTCGCCGCCGCGATCGGCGGGCAGGCGGTCCGCGCGATGCAGCTGCCCGACGAGCTGCGCGCCGCGTGCATCCCCGATCCGGAACACGCGACACCCGATGCCCTGATCGCGCGGCTCGTCGCCTCGATCGGTGCGATCCAGCGCCGCAGCCCGCGGATCTGGGACAACGCAGGCGACGTCCGCCGCTGCGCCGAGCAGCTGAAGCTCGGCCCCTACGTCATCCGGTCGCTGTTCGCCCAGCGCGCACAGCACGCGCTCGAGGCCGCCCAGCTGTTCGCCGCCGCCTGAACGCCCGCCCGCCCCTACCAGCGCATCAGCTGGACGACCTGGATGAGGTTGCCGCAGGTGTCGTTCAGCATGGCGATCTTCGACCCGGTCACGTCGGTCGGCGGCATGGTGAACTCGGCGCCGCGCGCCTTCATGCGCTCGTGATCGGCCTGCACGTCATCGCTGTGGAACATCGCCGCGGGCTGGCCCTGCTGGAACCTCGCCTGCTGGTAGGCCTTGGCGGCCGGGTTGTCGTTGAGCGCCAGCTGCAGCTCCGTGCCCTCCGGTTCCTCGGGCGAGGTCACCGTGAGCCAGCGAAACGGCCCGTTGCTGAAGTCCGCCTTCTTCACGAAGCCCAGCACCTCGGTATAGAAGCGCAGCGCCTTCTCCTGGTCATCGACATACACGCTGGTCAGCTTGATCTTCATCGGTTTTCTCCTGTTGCGACATGCGCGGGCGCTACCACATCACTGCCATGCCGAGCAACGCGGCGCTCCCCGGTACGTGATCGTCTGGTCTTCGTTCCTCGATCAGGTGACGGACCGGACACCCCGAACGTGACAGGCAGCCCTCTCAGGAAACCCCGGATCAACAACCCGCCGTCCGTCCCGATCCTGTTCGATCACTGCCAGGATCGTGACCCGCCGCCGAGCTCGTTCGCCAGCCGGTGGACGTCGACCACGTTGAAGCCGCCAGCCCGATGCCCTGCAGCAGCACCGCGCGCACGTGCTCGCGGAACTTGCTGCCGGCGATCAGCTCGATGAGTACGTCGGTCGCATTCGCGCCGTCGCGTCTCACCTTGCTCGACAGCACACGGTCGAGCCGGTCCGCGCGCACACCGCCCCGACGATCCGGACATCGCCGCGGTGGTCGTGGTCGAACGGCGCGTCATCGAAGCCGACGATGTTGGTGATGGGCTTCATGGCAGGATGAATGTAGATGTCGCCAAGAAGGCGCGACGAGCCTCAGAGAAACGGATTCTCCACGCGGACCGACTCGAACTGGAACCCGTGCTGCAGGTCCTCGGTAAGCAAGCGTTCACAGCTCGCAGTGAGCGCAGAGCGCAAGATCAGCGTGTCCCACAGCGAGAGCTGATAGGACTGGCAGTCCTCGATCGCGGATAGCACCATCGCGAGGTCGATCTGGATCACCGACAACTTGGCGAGCTCCCGCACGGCGGCTGCGGCATCCGGCCCGGGCAGCGGTCGCTTCAGCTTCCGGGTGACCGTGACATAGAACTCCTGCAGGACCTGCGTGCTGAGCACAAGGTCGCCGACATCGGCCTTGCCGTCCATGATCTCGAGCGCCCGCTTGCGCTTCGCAGGCTCGCCGGCATCGAAGCAGTACACCAGCACGTTGGTATCGACGAAGCTCCTACCGCTCATGCAGATCGTCTCGCGACCACGACCGCCCCGAAGCTCCGCTGCTGCTGTTCGCCGCGCGGGCGATTGCTGCGAAACGCTTTCGCGCGGCGGTCCCCGCTTGATCCCCTGCGAACGCCTCGAGGTACTCGCGCAGCAACGCGTTGACCGACGTATTGCGCTCGAGAGCGCGCAGCCGGGCACGCTTCAACAGCTCGTCGTCGATCGTGATGGTAAGGTTCGCCATGTGCTACACGGATCCTGTGTAGCACAGTCGATGCCGTCATGGCGACGTCGAGCGACCCGAGTACCGACACTTCGGCTCCGAACGCTTCTCAATCTTGACTCGATCCAGCACTTGCCAAAAGTAACGGGCGTTACTTTTGGCAGGCAACGGACAACGATGTCTCGAGCAGCGACCTCGCCCTGGTAGGGACGACGCCTCAGCCGGCCAGCGGGTCGCGATAGACCTCGTCCACGGCGAGGTCGCAGGCGATCGAGGTCAGCCGCGCCGTCTGGCCCAGGGCAGCGACGTGGCGTGACCACGTCCCGCTGGCCTCGCGGCGCACGATCTCGATCTCGCTGCGATCGTGCGCCACCAGCACGACTTCCTCCAAGCCCGGGATCAGCTGGTAGTGCGTCAGCTTCTCACCGCGATCATAGGCTTCGGTAGACGGGCTCAAGACCTCGACGACGACACGCGGGTTGATCGCGGTGTGGCCGGTGCGATCGTCCGGATCGCGCTCGAGGCGACCGCAGATCACCGTGACATCCG
>VBLP01000025.1 GCA_005887925.1 Deltaproteobacteria bacterium
GATGTCGTTGCCCAGGAGCGGGCGGTGGATGGAGTGGGTCAAGTCCGCGGGCGGCATCCTGCTCTTGCTCGGCGGCCTGTACTTCTTGAAGCCGCTCCTGCCGTTCATGCGGCACGTCGCCGTCCCGGAGCTCTGGTTCCTCGCCGCGTCGATCGCCGTGATCGCCGCCGGCCTCGTGCTCGGCGCGATCCACCTGTCGTTTCACGGCGCGACCGCCGACAGGCTGCGCAAGGGCCTCGGCATCGCCCTGGTCATCGCCGGCGCGTTCGCCGCGTGGAGCTACAAGCACACCCCCAAGCACAAGCTGCCCTACGTCCACGACGAGGACGCCGCGTTCGCCAGGGCGCGCGCCGAGGGCAAGGGCGTCATGGTCGACTTCTCGGCGACCTGGTGCGTGCCATGCGGCGAGCTCGAGCTGACGTTCGGCGACGACGACGTCTTCGACCAGATCACGAAGAGCTTCGTGCCGCTCAAGCTCGACGTGTCGGCCGACGACGACACCAGCGCCGCGCTCCGGAGCCGTTACCACGCCGGCACCCTGCCGTCGGTGGTCTACCTGTCGGGCGACCGCCGCGAGGAACCCTGCCGCTGACTGCCTGCGACGTCCCGGAACACCGCGTCGGATCGGCGCGGCACCGTCGGTGGCGTGGTTGGTTCGTCGACGGGAGGGTGTTATAGCGACCGCGATGGCGAAGGTTCGAAGGTCGGGCGGCGGCGGCCACGGCCAGCATGCACTCGCCGGCGTGCGGCGGCAGATCCTGGAGCTCGGTCACCGCACATCGGACTCGAGCGAGTTTCGCCGCGAGCTGCGCGCAGTCCTGGGCCGGCTGCTGCTGTTCGACGGCTACTGCGTGAGCCCCGCAGATCCGGCGACCCTGCTCGTCACCGGCTCGGTGGGCGACGGCCTGCCACCGGACAAGGCGACCCGCCTGTTCGAGATCGAGTACCTCGTTCCCGACTACGCGAAGATGGCCGACCTGGCCGTCCGCGAATCCAACGTGGCGCGGCTCAGCCACGAGACCGATCATCAGCCCGAGAAGAGCGCGCGGATGCGCGAGGTGCTGCTGCCGATCGGCTACGGCGACGAGATCCGCTGCGCGCTGCTGCTCGGCGGCTCGTGCTGGGGCTACCTGCACCTGCTGCGGCGCCAGGACCGCCCCAGCTTCACCGCGTGCGACGCCGATCTCGTCCGCGAGCCGTCGGTCGACATCGCCTTCGGCCTGCGGCTCGCCGTGCTGCGCCGGGCGTCGAGCGAGCCTGCGCTGGACGTGCCCGGCCTGCTGCTGTTCGCCGAGGACGGCACCCGCGTCGAGAGCATGAACGAGCCGGCGCGGCGCTGGCTCGAGGAGCTCGACGGCGAGCTGGCCGAGCCGCTCCCCCACGCGGTGCTCGCCGTGGTGCAGCGGGCGCGCGCCGCCGGCGATGACGGCGCGGATCCCGAAGTTCCAACCAATGCCGTTGCAGCCCGCTCTCTGCCGTCGATCGCCGTTCGACCGTTACCTGACCCCAGAGTTCACCTGATCTGACCCGCCTCGCGTCGCAGATCGCGATCTCTCCTTGCTCGGAATTGCGAGATCACGAGATCCATGCGCATCAGCATGCGGTCGTATATCTTCTCGATCCTGTCCAGCTTGTCGTTGGTCCGGTGCATCCGGTCGAGCAACGCGTCCGCCAAGCCGATGCATCGCCTGACCTCAGACAGGATCCCCTCGAGCGCCCGTTCGATGCGGCGTTCCTCCTCCGGGGTCATCGAACGCTAACCTCTCCCGCGCGACTTGGCGACGCGACTCCGGCGCACGATCGGAGGCACACCCGGTTGCGAGCTCGCGCCATTCAGCTCGAGATGCGACTCGATGCGCTTGAGCCGGCCCTGCGCATCGACCGCGAGGGTCTCGAGGTTGTTGAGCCGGCCCTGCGCATCGACCGCGAGGGTCTCGAGCTTGTGGAGCCGGCCCTGCGCATCGACCGCGAAGACCTCGAGCTTGTCGACCTTCGTCTCGAGCTTGTCGACCTTTGTTTCGAGCTTGTCGAACTTCGTTTCGAGCTTGTCGAACCGCTCGTTCATGTCGCGCGATATGAGGTCCAGCCTCATGTCCGATCGGTCAGCCCTGGCGTCGAGACGATCGAGCCTTTCGTTCGTCCGGTCGTGCGCGTCGCTCAGCGCGGTCACCTTGTCGCCGAATACCCTGATATCGGACCGGATCGTCTCGAACATCACTTCAAAGCGAGCAGTTTCTTCGTTCATGACGGCACTCCTATCCTGGTCAAGTCGGCGATCAAGTCAAGCTCGTCTGCGCGGCGACACCGACTCCCGCGGCGCGAGCCTCGTCGGAGATTTCGCGCAGGAAGCTCGGCGCACGCGATCGAGCGACGAGCTCGGCGACGCGGATGAGCGGCATGGCGAATCATGCGGCCGCGCAGAGCAAGCCGCGCGCCACGAGCAACTCCGCGAGATCATGGTCGGCGCTGTCCGGGTTCTGGCCGAAGCTCGGACAGATGTCCGGATTCCGGACGATTCCCGGACAGGACTCGAGCAGCCGAACACCGCGCCGCGCGAGCATCGCGCTGCTGCTCCCGCGGCGCGCTGCGCCTACCAGCAGTCGTCGAGCATCGCCATCAGGTCGCGTCGGGCGCCACGGGCATCACGGCATCACGGGCATCACTGGCATCCGGGCATCTCGCTGGCGAACGCCAGGTTCAGGGTCTCGGCCAGCGACCTGCCCTGCGGCGGCACGCGCAGCGCGTCGTCGTTGCTCCAGCAGTCGAGCGTGCCCTTCTTGCCCCGGATGTGGATCCGGTACGGCCCCGACGGCAGGCTCGCCACGGTCAGCGTCTCGCTGGCGGCGATGCAGCGGGTGACCGCCGGCGAGCTGCAGTCGTTGGCGTTGTAGGTCCCGCCGCCCGACAGCGCGAACACCACCGGCGCGCAGCCGGTGTCCGGCGGATCGCCGTTGTGCTCGAGGCTGATCGAGAACCCGGTGATCGCCGCGCCGCCGGCGCAGTTGCCCGCCGCGCCGGCCCGCAGCATGAGCTCGAGCCGCCCGGTCGCGTTGACGTGAAACACGACCGGGGTCAGCCCGATATCCTGGCCCGAGCGGATCACGACGCCGCCTTGCGGGGTCGCGGTGGCGATCGTGACCGCCTGACCGCTGACCGGCATGTGCAGCTCGGCGGTCGCGGTGTAGGCGCCGGGCGGGAACGCCGTGATCGAGGTGCCCTGCAGCGGCTTGCACGCGAACGACTCGACGCTGCCGGTGCCCTCGTGGCTGAGCTGCACGAACACCGTCGCGTTGGGATCGATGCGGTCGCAGGTGACCGGCCGGTTGGTTGCGTCGTCGATCAGCGACCACGCGAGCGAGATGGTGCCGCCGGCGACCGGGACGTCGGGGCGCCCGGCATCGAAGCCGCCGCCGTTGCCGCAGCTGCTGCATCCGGCCGCGCCGGCCCAGGCCAGGACCAGCGCGATCAGCTCCGCCCGCGGGAGCACCCGGAACGACATCTGTACGATCCTAACCCGGGATGGCCGCAGCGACGAATCCGCGCCGGTCGCCGGGGCAGCTGATCGCCGTGCGTTGGCTCACGCCGCGCTGGCCTCGCCCGCCGAGCGCGCACCGGCGGGCGCCAGCGGCCGGGCCATCTCGATGAAGTGGCAGGGCCGCTTCAAGGACTCGTGGGTGAATGGCGTGGTGCCGACCTAGCGGTAGCCCAGGCTCCGGTACCAGCGGCTCAGCTCCTCGCGCAGGTTGATGATGCGCAGGCGCATCGAGGTGGCGCCGCTGGCCTCGGCCATCGCCTCCGCGACGCGCACCAGCCGCAGCCCGAGCCCCTTGCCTTGCAGCTCGGGCAGCACCGACAGCATGCCGAAGTAGGCGTGCGACGGCGGCACCCCGGCGCGCACGCCGGGACCCTGCACCAGCACCGCGCCGCACAGGCCGCCCGCGTACTCGAGCACCAGGAAGCCCCCGGAGCCGATCAGCGACGCGATCTCGTCGGGCGAGGTACGCTCGCCGTCGAGGAAGTAGCGCTCGATCGCGAACGCGCAGTTCACCAGATCGGTGAGCGCCGCGGTGTCGGAGGGTCGGGCACGCCGGANNNGCAGACCCCTCCGACATCCGGCGCGGCCGCGTGGCGGCTTTCCCCGCGCTTTCCCGCCCCTCTTTCGGTCAATTGACGATGCGGCGATGCGGCGGAACCACCGCCTCGGCGGCGCGGCGGTTGCGCTCGGCCAGGGCGACGTGCACGAGCACGATCACGGTCCCCACCGTGACGTTGGATACCGCCTTGACCATTCGATCGGCCCAGCTCCACATGTGATTCGCTCCTTGATGTCGGACTCGGGTTCCCGGGGTGCGCGATCCTGCGATCCGCTACCCGGTCGGATGGGGCATATACACCCGCCAGCTACGTCCGTGTTTCGTCTCGCTGCGATCTCGCTGCGAATCTACGCGTTGCTCGTGGCAATCGGACGACGACCCGGCCACGTTGCCACGACAACTCGATCGCGACAACCCCGTTGTGCCGCCCGCCTGGCTTTGCTGCGTGAGACGGCGCCGACGAGACGAACCAACGGACGGCGACTTCAGACCAGATCTTCGTCGGGATCGATGATCGCCGACACCAGCCCGGTCGCCAGCGGCGGGTGGAACGCCGTCGAGCCGGCCGGGATGACCTCGCCGAGCTCGACGACGTGGCTGATCTGCTCGACGGTCAGCGGCCGCATCAGGATCACCGCGTCGGCCTTGGCGGCGAGCGCCGCCTGCGGGCTGACCACGGCCTCGAGCTTGGCGTCCGGCATCGTCCGCGCCACGAACAGCTGATCGGCGACGATCGGATCGAGCCGCTGCAGCGCGCGGTGGACCTGCACGCCCTCGCCGATCGCGCTGACGTCGGGCGACAGCGTGAGCTTCCACGCGTCCGGCTCGCCGGCCCAGGTCACGACGAACGCCGGCTGGTGCGCGATCGTGTCGGCGAGCGCGGCGAGCTGCTTGCCGAGATCGCCCGCCGCGCCGGCGAGCCTGTCGATCACGAAGTGCTTGCGCGCCGCGGCGAGCACGGCCTGGCTGGGCGCCGCGCCGCGGACCACGCGATGGCGCGGCACGACGATCAGCGTCGGGTCGTCGAGGTTGACCAGGCAGCTCAGCGCGTAGTTGGCCGACGAGTACATCGCGAGCGGCTGCTTCGCGCCGAGCTCGTCGCGGTAGGCCAGGAGCGCCTCGTAGCGGTCGTGACCGTCGAGCACGCACAGCTTCTTGGGGGCGAACTGGTGGCGGAGCGCGCCGATCAGCTCGGCGCTCTGCACCCGCCACAGCCGGTGCACCGTGTGGTCCGGCGTGGTCGCCTCCAGCGTCGGCCGCTCGCCGTCGACCCGGCGAAACAGCCGGTCGATCTCGATCGCCGGGTCGCGGTAGCCGGCGAACACCGGCGCCGACACCAGCTTGGTCGCGCGGATCTGGGCGAGCGCGGCGGCGGTCGCCGCGGGCGGGGTCGCCTCGTGCGGCCGGACCAGCGGCTCCTTCCACGGCTCGAGCCGCACCGTGCACACCACCATCTTGCGAACCAGCGCGCGGCCGGTCACCGGCTCGGAGAACACCTGGTGGTAGCGATACATGGCGACATCGATCCCGGCGCCGCCCAGCCCGGCGACGACGTCCTTGAGCTTGGCGGGATCGGGCAGCACGCCCCGGAGACCAGCGATCTGTGGCATGGCGCCTACGGTATCATCGGCCGCGCACCGATATCGCGGCGGACCTGCTTGCCTGCGAGCTCGATGCGATCCACCGCCGCGTAGGCCTTGGCGCGCGCCTGGTCGACCGCCAGGCCAAGCGCGGTCACGCCGAGCACCCGGCCGCCCGCCGACACCAGCTGACCGTCGGCGCGCCGCGCCGTCCCGGCGTGGAACACGGTCACCTCGCCGTCGATGCCGGCGAGCCCGCCGATCGGATCGCCGGTGCGCACCGCGTCGGGGTAGCCGGCGGCGGCGACCACGACGCACACCGCGACGCGCGCGTCCCACGCCAGGGCGCCGACCGGCATCTCGCCGCGCGCCGCGCCGAGCAGCACCGCGCCCAGGTCGCCGCGCATCCGCGCCATGATCGGCTGGGTCTCGGGATCGCCGAACCGGCAGTTGTACTCGAGCAGGTACGGCGTGCCCGACGGCTCGACCATCACGCCGGCGTAGAGCACGCCGCGGTACTCGATCGCCTCGGCGCGCAGGCCGCGCAGCGTCGGCTCGAGGATCTCGCTGCGGATCCGCGACTGGATCGCGTCGGTGATCCACGCCGGCGACACCGTCCCCATCCCGCCGGTGTTGGGGCCGCGATCGGCGTCGAAGATCGTCTTGTGGTCCTCGACCGCCGGCAGCACCTCGAGCCGCGTGCCGTCGGTCAGCGCCAGCACGCTGACCTCGCGCCCGGCGATCCGCTGCTCGATCACGACCGTCGCGCCGGCGTCGCCGAACCGGCGGGCCTCGAGCATGGCGCGCGCCGCGGCCCGGGCCTCGCCGGCATCGTGCGCGACCACCACGCCCTTGCCGGCGGCCAGACCGTCGGCCTTGACGACGACGCCGGACGCGCCGAGCGCGGAGATCCGCTCGACCGCCGCGTCGGCCTCGGCCACCGTCGCGGCCACCGTGAACGGCGCGGTCGGGATGCGGTGGCGCGCGAAGAACTGCTTGCTGAACACCTTGCTGCCCTCGAGCCGGGCCCCGAGCGCGCCCGGCCCGAACGTCATCACGCCGGCGGCGCGCAGCTCGTCGGCGAGCCCCGCGACCAGCGGCGCCTCGGGGCCGACCACGACCAGGTCGACCTTGCGGCCGACCGCGAGCTCGACCAGCCGGGCGTGCTCGGCGACCCCGATCGCCGCGCACTCGGCGACCGCCTCGATCCCCGGGTTGCCCGGTGCCGCGAGGAGCTGGTGTCCCGCCCGCGCCAGCCGCCAGGCGAGCGCATGCTCGCGACCTCCGCTGCCGATGACGAGGATCCGCATGGCGCCATCTTACCCCCAGGGCTCACCAGATCTGACCCGGCTCGCTGCGCAGGTCTGGCGATCTCGTCGTTGCCGCTCCTCGAGGTACGCCCGGTAGCCCTTCGTCGCGGCGCCTCGACCTCGCGAAACCTGCTGTGCGATCCGGCTCATCTCAGGTGAGCCCTGGGGTACCGCCGGCGGTCGACGCAACCCGGCGCGGGCCGCCGAAACCGCAGCTAGGCGCACTAGGCGAAGAACCGGCGCCAGGACAGCTCGGTGAGCAGCGACTCCAGGCTCGCCGCGTCCATGCGGCGCAGCGCGAACCTGAGCAGACCCTGCAGATCGAGCGGCCGGCGAGTCATCGGCGCACGATCGTCCTCGAGCACGAGCCACCAGGTCCCGAGCGCCTGGGCGATCGAGATCCCCGGCTGCTCGATCAGCATCATCGCCGGGTGGCGCTTGACGCGATCGAACAGGATCACCCGGCCGTCGCGGACCCGCAGCGCCTCCCCGGGACAGATGCTGCCGGCCGAGGCCGCCACGCGCCGGCAGGTCAGCTCGACGTGGCTGCACGCCGCATACAGCGCGAGCAGCTCGCCGGGCAGCTCCGTCCCCGCCGCGGCGAGCCGGGCCGCGAACTCGACATGGCTCGCCGGCGAGCCGACGCGGCACAGCTCGGGGTGGCCGGCGGCGAGCGCGCGCAGCTCGTCGATCTCGCGCCAGGTCGCGGCCGGCGGCGGCGGGAAGCGCTCGGCCCGCGCGTGCTCCAGGTGCGGGCGCTCGGCCTCGAGCGCGTCGAACCCGGCGCTGCGCACGGCATCGAGCACGCGCAGCGCATCGCCGGGCTGGGCCGCCAACCGGGCGACCGCGCGCCGCGCGACGCCCAGGACCTGCGCCGCGAGCGCGTCGGCGTCGGCCCGCGCGACCACCCGGCCGTCCGCCATGCCCACGCCGAGCTGCACCAGGTGGCGGCGCAGCAGCTGCGAGAATACCTCGACCGGCTGGGTCTCCAGCGTGTCCTCCAGCGCCTGGATCACGCCCCACTCTATCCGATCGCATCCCGCCCACGCCGTCACACCGGCAACGCGCCGACAACCGGCGCCTGCGGGCGATTCCTGCCCGGCGCCACGCGATGCGAGGTCGCTCACGCCGGCCGGGCCTTGCCGGACGCCGCGGCGCGGTCCCGCCGGCCGCTCTGCTACCATCGAGCGATGCAGGCGCGGTCGCGCGTAGCCTGGATAGCCGGTCTCTGCACGCTCGGTCTGGTGACCGGTTGCGAGCGCCTGCTGTCGCTCCGCGATCCGATCCCCGGCGACGGCAGCGACAGCGGGGACCTGATCGACGGCGGGCTGTCTTCCGGCTCGCCGCTCCTCCTGTCCGAGGTCGTGTTGACCCCGAACGCGGGGGAGATGATCGAGATCGTCAACACCTCCGCCGACGACGTCGACCTCGCGACCTACTACCTGTCCGACAGCGGCAACTATTACCGGCTCCCGGTCTCTGCCACGGTCGACGTCAACGATTTCATCGTCAAGTTCCGGGTCGGCGCCAGGATCAAGGGACACGAGGCGCTGACGATCGCGATCGACACGCCGGCGAACTTCGCCACCCAGTACAGCAAGTCGCCGAGCTTCTCGCTGATGGACGACACGCTCGACAAGATCGCGATGAACGGAACGCCGCAGCTGACCAACACCGGCGAGCCGATCATCCTGTTCCAGTGGGATGGCCGCAGCGATCTGGTCCGCGATGTCGACATCATGATCGTCGGCGCGCCGACCGCGGCGAACCCGCTCCCCGACAAGTCCGGCATGTCGCAGGATGGACCGGACGCCGGCAACCTGCCCAGCACCTACGCCACCGAGGCCCACGCGCTCAAGCCGCAGGCCGCAACGCCCGGTGCCGGCGTCTCGACCAAGCGGATCGCGCTCGAGAACGTCGGCAACGAGCACACCGGCAGCGGCAACGGCCAGTCCGGCGACGACGAGACCAGCGAGGACACATCCCTGACCTGGGATGGCACCGCCGCGCTGCCGTTCAGCGCGCCGACACCGGGCGACGTGCCGCCGGCCTTGCTCCGGTAGGCCCAGGCACTCGCGCGGCGCGGACGACGGAGCGATCGGCAGCCCGTTCTCCGTGCCGACGCCCGGCCGGTGGTGCCCGCTGTGTTGCCGCGGTACGCGCGCGCTGCAGCGGCCCGATCGCCGTCAGTGCCGGAAGTGCCGCATCCCGGTGAACAGCATCGCCAGGCCGTGCTCGTCGGCGGCGCGGATCACCTCGTCGTCGCGGACCGATCCGCCGGGCTGGACCACGGCGACCGCCCCGGCCGCTGCCAGCACATCGACGCCGTCGCGGAACGGGAAGAACGCATCGGACGCGACCACCGCGCCGGCGAGCGCGGGCCCCGCCTTGCGCTCGCAGATCCGCACCGAGTCGACCCGGCTCATCTGGCCGGCGCCGATCGCGACGGTGACGCCGCCGCGGGCGAACACGATCGCGTTGGACTTGACGTGCTTGGCGACCCGCCAGGCGAACGCCAGGTCGGCGCGCTCGGCCGCGGTCGGCGCCCGCGCGGTGGCGACCCGCGCCGCTGCGAGGTCGACCATGCCGTGGTCGACCGTCTGGACCAGCGCGCCGCCGGCGATCGTCCGCACCGACCACGCCAGCTCGCCGGTCGGCGGCTGCCACGCGCCGCGCGCCGCGACCAGCCGGAGGTTCTTCTTGCCGGCGAGCACGTCGCGCGCCGCCGCCGAGTAGCCCGGCGCCACGACGCACTCGAGGAAGGTCTCGGTCAGTAGCTGCGCCAGCGCCGCGTCGACCTCGCGGTTGACCGCGACGATGCCGCCGAACGCCGAGGTCGCGTCGGCGTCGCGGGCCTTGCGGTACGCGGCCGCCGGGTCCGCGTCGATCGCGACGCCGCAGGGGTTGTTGTGCTTGACCACCACCGCGGCCGGCTCGGCGAGCTCGAGCACCAGGCCGAGCGCCGCGTCGAGGTCGAGGATGTTGTTGTACGACAGCTGCTTGCCACCGAGCACCTCGGCGCCGGCGATCGTGGGCCGCGTCGATGCCGTGGCCGCCAGCGGCGAGCGCGCGTCGCCATAGAATGCCGCCCGCTGGTGCGGGTTCTCGCCGTAGCGCAGCTCGTACAGCCGCCGCCACTGGATCCCCAGCGCGTCGGGCAGCTCGCGCCGCGGGGGCACCGCCGCGCGCGCGTCGGCCGCCGCATCGTCGATCGACGACAGGTACGCCGCGATCGCCGCGTCGTAGGCCGCGGTGTGGGCGAACGCCTTGCGCGCGAGCGCGAACCGCTGGCCCGCGGTCAGGTCCTGCTTGGCGGCGAGCGCCGCGAGCACGATCGCGTAGTCATCGGGATCGACGACGACGGCGACCCGCTCGTGGTTCTTCGCCGCCGAGCGCAGCATCGACGGACCGCCGATGTCGATGTTCTCGATCGCCTCGTCGAGCGTCGTCGTCGGCTTCGCGATCGTCGCCTCGAACGGATAGAGGTTCACCACGACGGGATCGATCGGCGTGATGCCGTTCGCCGTCATCTCGGCCTGGTGCGCGGGCGTGTCGCGGCCGAGCAAACCGCCGTGGATCTTCGGGCTGCGTGACCGGGATCCCCGCCGCGGCCAGCGCGGCCCCCGTGCCGCCGGTCGACAGGATCTCGCAGCCCAGCCCGTGGAGCCGCCTCGCCAGCTCGACCACGCCTCGCTTGTCGCTGACAGACACCAGCGCGCGCATCATCCGGCGCGTATACCAACCGTGACGTCGACGGTCCAGTGCTCCGGCCGGCGCACTGGCGTTCAGGAATCGGTGTAGATCTTGCCGGCCAGGAGATCGGCCCCGAGCTCGTCGGGCGACGGCGATCCCATCTTGAGCTTGAGCAGGCCTCGGACCTCGACCTGGCGGATCCGCTCGCGGGTCAGGTTCATGATCTCGCCGACCTCCTCGAGCGTGATCCCGCCGCGCTCGGCGACATCGAGCGCGCAGGTGTGCTTGAGCTCCCACGGCTCGAGGTCGGGGAAGTTGATCTTGATCGATCCGGTCTCGGGGTTGATGTCGAGGTAGAGGTGGTGCTTGCACGCCACCCACGGGCACGGCCGCACCTCCTCGCGGCACTCGGCGCGCGACGTCGGGCGCGGGATGTCGACCGGCGGGTACATCAGCGCGCCCTGGCGCAGCTCCTCGCGGGTCAGCCGCTTCATCGCGATCGTCTTGCTTCGCGGCCGCGTCCGGCGCCGGCGACGCCGGACCTTGCGACTGACCTCGGGTGGCCCACCCCCGGCGTCGTCGCCATCGCCGTCCTCCGCGTCGGCCGCGTCGGCCGCGTCGGCCGCGTCGGCCTCGTCCAGACCCTCGAGCTCAACGTCCTCATCGTCACGGTGGTTCATGGTGTCTCCTGTCGCTAGAGCAAGTCCTCGGCGCCCCCGGCGGCGCCGGCCAGACGAAGGCTGTCGGTGCGTGGTGCGGCGAACCGGCGGGTCAGCTCGCCCAGCCGCTCGACCAGGCGATCACCGTCGCGGCGCGCCTCGGCCAGCTGGTGCTCGAGCTCGCGCCGGAGCGCCGGGTCGAGCTTCGCGGCGTCGCCGCCCAGCCGCGACCACAGCTCGGCCAGGTGCTCGGCCACGCCCTCGACGAGATCGATGTAGAGCAGGAACTGGCCCTGGATCTCTTCGATCGTGTAGCCGTCGACCATCAGCTGCTTGACCGCGTTGATCCGGCGGACCGTCTTGGACGGGTACACGCCGAGCGAGCCGCGGTGCTTGCCCTTGCGGCCGACCCGGCGGCTGCGCGGCAAGAGCCCCTGCTGCACGTACTTGCGGAAGCTCGCCTCGGAGAACTTGATGCCGCGGCTGGTGAACGCGTCGACGATCTGCACCGCCGTGATGCCGTCGGGGTGCGCCCCCTCGATCGCGCGCAGCTCCTCCTCCTTGAGGAGCGCCCCGCGCGACGGTGCTGCCCCCGCGCGCGGCGCGTCGTCATCGCTGCGCCGCACGAGGTCGGTCGCCATCGGCCGCCGGTGCGCGCGAAACGGCACGATCGTCCCCGTCGACGACGCGCGTGCAGACCAGCTTCGATGACGTGACAGCAACGGAATCTCCCTCGATGACTTCGTTCGCGTGAACCGATCGACGGCGGACCCATGGCGATCGGCCCGACAACGGCGTGCTCCCTCGAGCAGCTCGCCATGTCTTCCTCGTGCAGATCTGCCTACGGACGTCGTCTACCTTCGTGGAGCGCTGGAGTTTCAGCTGTCCGACTAGGTATTGTGACGATATTCGTCTGAATAGATTCCGTCAACAAGACTAATGCCGAGGGAATCAAGTTTTTAGCTGGGACTCTGTTCAGGTCCTCGGTGTGGTCATCGACTCGCGCTGGCCGGCGAGACCCGCTAGCGTCTGCGTCGAATGCAGCGCCTTCGCCGGCTGGCCTTCCCGCTCGCGATCGCCGCTGCGCTCGCGATCGCCGCCGGTGTCCTCGTCGAGGAATCCGCCGCGGACCTCGAGAACCTGGTGTTCACCTCACGGCCGTACCGGCTGCGGATGGTCGTCCCGCGCGGCTGGCGGGCGAGCGACCAGGCCAGCTATCCCGGCCTGCTGCTCTGGATGGTCCGCATCACCCCACCCGCGAGCCAGATCGAGCTCACCGCCGAGGAGTTCACCCGCGACCTGTACTGCTCGTGGCCCGTGCCCTGCCGGACCAGCCACGATGCGCCGCCCTCGAGGTACGCCTGCGCGCTGCGCCGCAAGCTCGAGGCCCAGCACCTGCGGGTCGGACCGATCCAGGCCGGCCCCAAGGAGAACGAGACCGCCGGCCTGTCGTCGATCTGGTTCGAGTACGACGACGGCAAGCACTTCCTCCGCCACGCGATCGCGTTCTCGTCGTCGCCCGATCGCGCGATCAGCCTGGTCCTCTCGGCGCCGACCAGCGACGCGCGCGCCACCAACACCCGCGCGTTCGAGCAGGCCCTCCGCACCCTCCAGCTGCTCACCCCCGAGGAGACCGCCCGCAGCTCCGGCGTCGACGCCGCCGCGCCCTCACCGCTCGGCGACGCCCCGCCCGGCGACGCCGGCCTGGTCGACGGCGCCGTGCTCGACGGCGGCGTCGTCTTCGAATCCGCCCCCGCCCCCGCGATCAACCCGATCGGCCCCTGCCCCGCCGGGGACGTCCGCTAGCAGGACGTGCGTCACCGCGCGAGGACGAAGGCGCCGCCGAGGCCGGCGGCCATCTCCTCGGGCGTGATCTTGCCGTCGGCGTCGACGTCGAGGGCGAGGAACACGGCGAGCGAGCCGGCCCACTCCTCGCGGGTGATGAAGCCGTCACCGTCGAGGTCGAACGCGCGGAAGAAGTCGTGCGCGGCCTGGCCGGCGCGGGCCTTGCCCTGCAGCGCCCGGTAGCGCTCGCCGAGCAGCTTCTCGAGCGCGGTGATCGCCTTGGAGAACCCGGCGATGCCCTCGTCGAGCTTGTCGCGCGCCATCGGGTCGGCGGCGTGGGCGGCTCGGAAGCCGGCCTCGTCGATCGCGACCTTCGGGATGTCCATCGCGCGCGCCTTCTCGGGGTCGAGCTTTCGGACCAGCGTGCCGGTCTTCTCGGCGAGCTCGATCATGAAGTTGGGCGCGATGGTCAGGAGGTCGCAGCCGGCGAGCTCGAGGATCTCGCCGAGGTTGCGGAAGCTCGCGCCCATGACCTCGGTCCGGTGGCCGTGCTTCTTGTAGTAGTTATAGATGCGCGTCACCGAGACCACGCCGGGATCCTCGGCCGGCGGATAGCTGTCGCGGCCTTCCGCCTTCTTGTACCAGTCGAGGATCCGGCCGACGAACGGGCTGATCAGGGTGGCGCCGGCCTCGGCGCACGCGATCGCCTGGTGCATGCCGAACAGCAGGGTGAGGTTGCAGTGGATGCCCTCCTTCTCGAGGACCTCGGCGGCGCGGATGCCCTCCCAGGTCGACGCGATCTTGATCAGCACGCGGTCGCGGTTGGCCCCCGCGGCCTCGTAGAGACCGATCAGGTAGCGGCCCTTCTCGATCGTCCTGGCGGTGTCGAGCGACAGCCGCGCGTCGACCTCGGTCGACACCCGCCCCGGCACGATGCCCAGGATGCGCAGGCCGAACTCGACCGCCAGCCGGTCGAGCGCCAGGCTCACGACCTGGGCCTCGGCGCCCCTGGCCTCGCCCTCGGCCCAGCGCAGCGCGCCCTCGACCACGTCGGCGTACTCCGGCATCTGCGCCGCCGCGGTGATCAGCGACGGGTTGGTCGTGGCGTCGCGCGGCGTGAGCTTCTTGATCGAGTTGAGATCGCCGGTGTCGACCACTGCGACCGTCATCGTGGTGAGCTGCTCGAACAGTGATTGCGCCATCGCGTCCCCCTGGTTGGCTACGTTCGCTCTCGGATGATATTGGCCTCGAATCCGCGGACAAGCTCCTCGAGCACGGCGATCTCGGCGCGGATCGCGTCGCCGATCTCGGTGTCGCCCACCGTGCGCGGGCGCTCGTGGACCGCGACGTCGGACACGGTCGGCACGATGTCGGCGTGCCGGGTCACCGCGGCCTCGGCGCTCTCGAAGTGGTGGTGCTGCGCCAGGTAGATCCGCTGTGCGTCGAGCACCAGCGAGAATCCCTTGTCGCCGTACGCGGCGGCGAACGCGCCGTCGATCGTGATCGCGCGGCCCGAGCGCTTGATCGGGGTCTCGCCGGCCTCGAGCCGGACCGGGACGTGGCCGTTGACCAGAAAGCCGTGCGCCTCGTCGACGCCGAGCTCGCGCAGCATCCGGGCGCAGAACGCCGGGTCGTGGATCAGCTGGAAGTACGGGTTCTTGGTCTCCTCGTGGGTCGCCGGGTCGGCCACGAAGTAGGTCTCGAACGTCGCCATCCGGTCCTTGCCGAAGCACGGCGACAGCGGCCCGGTCCATAGATAGAAGATCAGGTCGCGGTCGAGCTCGGCCGCCGCGGGTCCCTTGCGAAACGCGCGCTGCACGACGACCTCGATCGCGTCGAACAGCGCCTTGCCGCGCCGGGGCTCGCCGTCGATCACCATCGCGAGCAGCTCGCCGCGCGCGTCGACCGGCACGCAGCCGTGGAAGATGGCGCACAGGTCGCGGCGCAGCGACATCTGGCCGTGCGACACCACGAACGCCATCTGCGACACCAGCGTCCGGCTGGCGGTGAAGCTGCCGGTCAGCTCGGCCAGGCAGCGCGCCTCGCCGTCGGACAGCCGGTGTGGATCGGCCCAGTCGATGGTCGGGAAGTGCGTGTCGCGCAGCGGGTAGCGCCGGCCGTCGATGTCGACGGTGCCGGCCGCCGGGTCGATCCGGCGCAGCAGCGCGCGGTGCGCCAGCTGCCACTCGGGCCGGCGGTCGAACAGCTGGCCCTCGAGCTTGAACTGCAGGAGCGCGATCGCCTTCTGCATCCGGGCCAGCGCCGCGCCGTCCTCGGCCTCGCCCTTGACGCGGAAGCACTCCGCCGGATCGTCGCCGTAGGCGTCGCGGGCCAGCCGCGCCACCGGCGCGAGCGAGATGCCGTAGCCGTCCTCGAGCTGGGCCAGCCGCTGGTAGCGCAGCGACAGCCGCACCACGGTCGCGATCGCCGCCGGGTGGCCCAGGCTCGCCGCGATCCAGTCGGCGTCGTGGTTGCCCCAGGTGATCGCGACGTGGGGCTGCGCGGCGATCACCTCGATCACGCGATCGATCCGCGGCCCGCGGTCGCCGAGGTCGCCGGCGACCACCAGCTCGCCGACCGCGAGGTTGCGGATCACGTGGGCCAGGACGCCCACCAGCTCGCCGTCGCGGTCGTGGCCGAGGAACGGCGCGAGCAGCCGGTCGAGGAACGCCTGGTCGCGGCCCAGCTCGTCGGCGAACACCAGCTCGCGGAACACCGCGTCGAACGGATCGGGGATCACGTTCGCGACGTACTTGAGCGAGTAGCGGCGCGCGAGGTCGCGGAGCACGGTGGCGCCCGCATCGGCGACCCAGTGCAAGAGCTCGCGCCGCCGCGCCGGCGATGCGCCGGCCGTCCATGTCGGCCAGGCCTCGTGCGGGTAATACACCAGCGTCAGCAGCTGCTCCACGTCGCCCTTCGGGCGGCCCGCGAACAGCCGCTCGAACAGCGGCCGCAGGCTGCCCGACGCGTTGTTGATCACCTGGCGGAGCTTGACGTCCTCGCCGTGGACGTCGCTGACCACGTGCACGGTCGGCTTGGGCAGGATCAGCACCGCCTCGAGGTTGGCGAGCTCGGCGACGACCGCGGCGATGTTCGGGTAGCGCTGGGCGAGGATCTGGAGGTGGGTCAGGGCCATGTCCGTCACCGCCACTCGTCGATCAGGTTGGCGACCAGCGCGGTCCACCCGGTCTGGTGGCTCGCGCCGATCCCCGCACCGTTGTCGCCGTGAAAGTACTCGTAGAACAGCAGGTGATCGCGCCAGGCCGGGTCGTCGGCGAACCTGGGCGCGCCGCCGAACACCGGCCGCCGCCCGCTGGCGTCGAGCAGGAAGATGTCGATCAGCCGGCGGGCGATGTCGCGCGCCATCGCCTGCAGCGCGATCGGCTGGCCGCCCGAGGCCGGCGTCGGCACCGAGTAGCGCGGCCCGAACGCCGTGCCGAGCTTGCGCAGCGACTCGATGAGCAGGAACGTCGTCGGGAACCAGATCGGCCCGCGCCAGTTGGAGTT
>VBLP01000702.1 GCA_005887925.1 Deltaproteobacteria bacterium
CGGCGAGACCGAGGGCAACCTCGAGCGCGTGCTCGGCGTCTTGCGCTCGATGGGCCCGGTCGTCGTGATCGTCGACGAGGCCGACGCGATGCTCGGCGATCGCGACCAGGGCGGTGACTCCGGCGTCGGCGCCCGCACGTTCGGCATGATCGCGGCGCAGATGGGCGACACGGCATACCGCGGCCGGATCATCTGGATGCTCCTGACCGCGCGCCCCGACCTCCTGCCGATCGACCTCAAGCGCCAGGGCCGCGCCGAGGTCCACATCCCGCTGTTCTATCCCACCGACGACGCCGAGATCCGCACGATGCTCATGGTGCTGGCCAAGAAGTCGGGCACCCGGCTCGCCGAGGCCGACCTGCCGGCCGAGATCCCGCACAAGGGCAACCTGTCGGGCGCCGACATCGAGGGTATCGTCGGCCGCGCGTTCCGCGCCTCGCTGCTCGCCGGCTCGCGGACGATCACCAGGGACTCGCTCACCGCGGTGCTCGCCGGCTTCATGCCGTCGACCCAGACCCTCGAGCGCGAGGCCCAGGAGCTCGCGGCGATCATCGAGTGCACCGACGTCGAGTTCCTGCCGCCGAGCAAGCGCGACAAGCTCGACAAGCTCGGCGGCCGCGAGAAGCTGCAGGAGCGGCTGACCGCGATCAAGCAGATCCTCGACGGGCAATAGCCCGGACCTCTCGCAGACAAGGAGTGAACGATGGCGCGTGCAAGCTGGATCAACGACGACAGTCACCCCGATCTCGACGCTCACCTGGCGAGCCTGGATCACTTCGCGGCATCGCTGGCCGACGGCGTGATCGACGACAACGAGCTGGCGACCCAGGAGACCAACCTGGTCGCGGCGATGAAGGCGGTCGAGGGCTCGCTCAGCGACGACCAGCACGCCAAGGTCACCAAGCTCCTCGCCGAGCTGACCGCCTACAGCGTGATGCGCACGCTGCACGACATGGCGCAGGCCCGGGTCCAGCAGGTCGTCGCCCCCAAGTGAAGCCCGACCCCGAGCGCCTGCGAGCCGTATTCAACCGGCTGGAGCGCCTGATCGAGGACCGCTGGGGCGTCCCGGTCCGCATCCAGGACGTCCCCAACCCGTTCACCGGCGACCTCGACGGCGGGGAGATCATGGTGGACTACGACCTCGACATCGAGGATGCGGTGTTCATCCTGATCCACCTGTTCGGCCACACCGTGCACTGGAACGTGTCGGCCCAGGCTCGCTCGGTGGCATTCCTGCAACCGACCACGTGGACAGATGATCAGCTCCGCGCCGCGATGGACTACGAGCAGGAGGCCTGCCGCTACAGCCTGCAGCTGCTTCACGACGCCGGCATCCACGACCTCGACCAGTGGATCTCGGACTTTGCGGCCTGCGATAGCGCGTACTTGATGCACCTCTATCGGACGGGCGAGAAGCGGCCATTCCGCTCGTTCTGGCGGGATGCCACCCCCCTGGCGACGCCGCTGGCGATCCCCGAGTTCCAGCCGACCCAGTGGCTGAGCCGCCACCAAGGAACTGTCGTCTGATCACACTTCGAGCTACGATTTGCTCGGGTGCTCGCTCGACGGATTATCGCTGTAACGCCTGACAAGGCATTCGGGAAGCAACTGGCGGTCGCGCTCAAGGCGGCCGGAGGCTCCGTGGACGGCTATCTGGCGCTCGAGGACCTCGGCCACAGCGAGATCCAGGCGGCGCTCGTGGTCGTCCACCTCGAGGGCGCGATGGCGGCCGCGGCGCCGCTCTTGCTGTCGCGGCTGGCCGGCGACGCCCGGCTGATCGCGATCCTGCCGCGCTCGAACCTGTCGGCGATCGTCGACGTCATGCAGAGCTCGGAGCGGGTCGCCGGGATGATGGTCGCCGAGGACTTCGACATGAAGCTGCTCTCGGCGATGGCGACGCGCGTGCTCGCCGGCGACATCTTCGGCCTCGACAAGCACGTGCCGTGGGGCGCGCAGATCCACAGCTTCCTGGTCGGCGACTACCAGGAGAAGTCGCTGTGCATCGCGCAGGTCTCCGAGTTCGCCGAGACCATGAGCGTGCGCCGCAAGTACCGCGAATCGATCGAGCAGTGCCTCGACGAGATGCTGATGAACGCGCTGTACGACGCCCCGGTCGACGACCAGGGCCGGCCGATCTTCAGCGAGATCCCGACCAAGACCCGGATCTCGCTGCGCGTCGAGCAGAAGGTCGTCGTCCAGTACGCGTGCGACGGCAAGCAGTTCGTGGTCGGCGTGCGCGACGCGTTCGGCACGCTCGATCGCGAGACCGTGCTGCGCTACCTGTACAAGTGCCTGCACAGCGAGCAGCAGATCGATCGCAAGACCGGCGGCGCGGGCCTGGGCCTCTACCTCATGACCAACTCGTCGACCGGCGTGTACTTCAACGTGCTGCCGGGGGTCGCGACCGAGGCGGTGTGCACCTTCGACCTCGAGAGCCCCAAGGTCCAGATCGAGAGCTTCGGGTTCTTCACCGAGAAGATCGACGCCGCGGGCCGCCTCGCGGCGGGGCCAGCCAAGCGGCTGCCGGCCGGTGCGTCGCATCCGGTCGAGCGCCGCCAGCCGTCGGCATCGAACGCCGGGTCGCGCGTGATGACCGCGGTGCTCGGGCTCGCGGTGCTCGCCGCGCTCGGCCTGGTGGTCTTCGCCGCGTGGCCGCGGATCTTCGGCCCCGGCAGGACACAGGTCCAGGTCCACACCGTGCCGGGCGCGATGGTCGAGATCGAGGGGCGCAACATCGGGACCGCGACCAACGGCACGCTGATCGTCAAGAACCTCGAGATCGGCCGGGCCTATCCGATCGTCGCCCGCCTCGACGGCTACGAGCCCAAGCAGGCGGTGATCCAGCCGCAGGAGGGCGACAACCCGGTGACGCTCGACCTGCGTGCGATCGCGGCGACGGTCACGGTCGACAGCGCACCGACCGGCGCGACGGTGGAGATCGACGGCAAACCGGTCGGGACCACGCCGCTGGTCTTGAAGTCGCTGCCGCCGGGCTCGTCGGCGACCCTGGTGTTCAAGAAGGCCGGCTATCACGACGCGACCGCGCGGCTCGGCGTGCCGGGGCCGGGCAAGGAGAGCACGCTGATCCAGCCGCTGTCGGTGTCCGAGGAGCTGGCGCGGGTGCGCCTGCTGTCCGAGCCGTCCGGCGCGCAGGTCGTCAAGGACGGCCAGGTCATCCCCGGCGCGATCACGCCGATCGAGCTCCTGGTCGAGGCCGACAAGCCGGCGCACTTCGTGCTGACCATGCCGCACAAGGTCCCGGTGGTGTTCGCACCGCTCAAGGCGCCGCACGGCGCGAACAACCTCGAGCTCACCGGCAAGTTGATCGATGGCACCACGCTGCAGCTGCGCGCCAACGTCGATGCGCGGTTCCGGGTCGCCGGCGCGCCGTTCTGCCAGGACGTGCCCAGCCCGTTCGACTGCGTCGTCCCGCCGGGCCAGCACGTCGTCGAGGCCATCGTCGCGCAGGCCCCGCGGATCTCGCGCACCGTCGTGGCCAAGCCCAAGGATGTCGAGATCAAGGTCAAGTTCGAGCTCGGCTTCGTCGAGGCCAGCGGCAACAAGCTGGTGCAGATCGCGCCGGGCACGTCGGCGCGGCGCGCGGCGTTCGAGATCGGCACCCGGCGCGTCACGGTCACCGGCGGCGAGGAGGGCACGCACCAGGCGACCGTCGTGGTGCGGCTCGGGACGACCACGTACGTCAATTGACGTCGATTTGATGTCGATTTGATCACCGGCCGGGGTAGTGCGAGACTCGGGGCGCTCGTGAGCAGCACCCACACCCAGCTCCTGACCGACGACGCCAGCGGCGCGCTCGTCGAGCGCCGGTTTCGGCTGCGCGTGGTGTCCGGGCCCGATCAGGGCAAGGAGCTCGAGCTCGAGGCCGGCACCACGATGGTCGGCACCCACGCCGACAACGACCTGGTGCTGAGCGACGCCACGGTGTCGCGCTACCACCTCGAGATCCGGATCCGCCGCGACGGCATCGAGGTCCGCGACCTCGACACCACCAATGGCACCAAGCACGGCGTGGCGCGGGTCGGCCAGGTCATCCTCGTCGGCCCGGCGCGGCTCCGGCTCGGTAAGCACACCGAGCTCGACATCGAGCCGATCGACTCCGGGGTCGAGCTCGACGACTGGCCGGGCGACCGGTTCTGCGAGGTGCTCGGCAGCGCGCCGGCGATGAAGCGGCTGTTCGCGATGCTCGCCAGGGCCGCGACCAGCGAGGCGACGATCCTCTTGAGCGGCGAGACCGGCACCGGCAAGGAGGCGATCGCCGAGGCGGTGCACCAGACCAGCCCGCGCGGCAAGGGCCCGTTCGTCGTCGTCGACTGCGGCTCGATCCCCCACGAGCTGATCGCGTCCGAGCTGTTCGGCCATGCCCGCGGCGCGTTCACCGGCGCGGCGGCCGACAAGCAGGGGCTGATCGAGGCCGCCAACCGCGGGACGCTGTTCCTCGACGAGATCGGCGAGCTCGCGCTCGATCTCCAGCCCCAGCTCCTGCGCGTGCTCGATCGCCGGCAGGTCCGCCGCGTCGGCGAGACCCAGGCGATCGATGTCGACATCCGCGTGATCGCCGCGACCCACCGGGATCTGCGCGCGATGGTGCGAGCCGGCCGGTTCCGCGAGGACCTCTACTACCGGCTCGCGGTGGTCGCCGCCCACGTGCCGCCGCTGCGCGATCGCAAGTCCGACATCCCGGTGCTCGCGGCGTGCTTCGCCGAGCGCATGGGCCGCGGCACGTTCGCCCAGTCGCCGGCGCTGCTCGAGCAGCTCGAGCGCCACGACTGGCCGGGCAACGTCCGCGAGCTGCGTAACGTGGTCGAGCGCGCGCTGTCGCTGGGCACCGCGGCGCTCGCCGATCTGGGCGACGGCGCGGCTCGCCCCGCCGATGCCCCGGCCGCCGCCGCGGCCACCGCCGAGGAGCCCGCCCGGCCGGCGCCGCCCAGCGACGTGCTCGAGCTGCCGTTCAAGGAGGCCAAGGCCGCGCTGGTCGAGAGCTTCGAGCGCGATTACCTCACGGCGCTCCTCGCGCGCCACCGCGGCAACATCTCGCGCGCCGCGGCCGAGGCCGGCATCGATCGCAACTACATCCACCGCCTGGTGAAGAAGTACGGGCTCGAGGTCGACCGCGGGTGACCCCGCGCCGGGACTTCCGGGAGCATGCACACACGCGCGCCGGCGTCGCGGGTCTGGGCCCGCCCGCTCGTCCGTTAACCGCCGTATTGTTGTTGTTGCCGCACTCCGGTGCCATCTCCACGACTCGCCCACGAAGGCCCACTCGGCCTGGGCATTTATCTCGCTCGAGACCCAGCCCGCATCGCTGCGCTGCGCGCTGGCGTCGGCCCAGGATCGCCCGCCCGCTCGGCTGCTCGATCCGTCCGCTGATCGTGGCAGGCTTCATGCTCGTTCTTGGCGCGATCGGCGGATGCAAGGACCGGCGAGATTCGGCGCCGTCTTCTCCCCCGGTGACCGCGGGCGACGCCGCGATGGCCGACGCAAACCTCGAGGTCTGTCGCGCCGCTGCCGCGCGCGCAGCAAGCTTGCCGGGGACGCGGCGCGCCCAGGCGCTGATCGATGCCTGCCAGCCGTGTGGGTCGTGGCAGCCGCTGCTGGACTGGAACACGCCGGCCGCGTCGGGCGGGCCGAGCCGTGCGGCGATCGAGCAGGCGCTGGTCGCATGCCATGCGTTCTGCGAGCCCAACGCGAAGCAGCGCTTCCTCGGCACGCTCGATGCGGCGCGTGGCCAGGACACCCGCGGCCCGTGGCGCCACCTCGGCGAGATCTGCAAGGGCGCCGTCAGCGCGCTGCCCGACACGCGGTTCATGGGCGCGCCGTACTTCGCGCTCGACCGGATCTCGCGCGCGCTCGGGGCGGCGAACCCCGCGCCGGCGATCGAGCTGCCGCTGCCGGCGCTGAGCGTCAGCGGCGTCGGCTTCGATCTGCCGCCGGCCCCGGCCTCGCCCGCCGCCGTCGATGCCGGGCCACCGGCGCTGTCGGTCGACGCCAACCAGATCCTGCTCGGCGCGCTGCCGGTCGCGACGCTGTCGGCGAGCGGGATCGCGGTCTCGGCCGACTATCCGGGCACGCCGATCGAGCCCCGCCGGCTCGCCGCCGCGCTCGCCGAACGCCCCGGTCCGTGGGCAGTGCTCGCTCCGCACGCGCTCGCCGCCGCACGGGTCGCGCAGGTCGTCGCCGCGGCGGGCGGCCACGAGCTGCGGCTCGCAGTTGCGGTGCCGGGTCCCGGCGGCTGGTCGGTGCCCGGCGCGCTGCCGATCGCGCTGACTGCCCGGCCCGCGGACGGCGCGCGCATCGCGCTCGGCGCGCCCGGCGACGCGATCGCCGCGGCACGCGCGGCCGATCTGCAGCGCACGCCGACCATCACCGTCGACGCGGCGGCCACGGTCGATGGCCTGGCCGCGGTGCTCGCCGCGCTCGCCGCACGCGAGGTCAAGACCGTCGCGGTGGTGGCAACCACAGCCGCCCTCTCGAAGCCTTGACGCAGAGCGGCGTACCGGTATCGTTCGGTGGGTGACCGCGGCCCCGAGCTACGACATGGTCGTGATCGGTGGCGGCATCACCGGCGCCGGTATCGCGCGCGACGCCGCGCTGCGCGGGCTCAAGGTCGCGCTGTTCGAGAAGGGCGACTACGCCTCGGGCACGTCGTCGAAGTCGAGCAAGCTCGTGCACGGCGGCCTGCGCTACCTCGAGCACGGCGAGATCGGCCTGGTGTTCGAGTCGGTGTCCGAGCGCCGGGTCCAGACCCGGGTCGCGCCGCACCTGGTGCGCCCGCTGCCGTTCCTGATCCCGATCTACAAGGGCGCCCGCCCCGGCCTCGAGGTCATGAACGTCGGGCTGTGGATCTACGACTCGCTCGCGCTGTTTCGCGCGCCGCGGCTGCATCGCACGTTTCGCGGTGCGCGCGCCGCGCTCGCGCTCGAGCCCGCGCTGCGCTCCGAGGGACTGCGCGGTGCGCTCGAGTACTACGACTGCAACACCGACGATGCGCGCCTGGTGCTCGAGAACGCGCTCGACGCCATCGCGCTCGGCGCCGACTGCCACACCTACGCCGAGGTCACGCGGTTCGAGCGCCGCGGCGATGGCCGGATCACCGGCGTGGCCGTCCGCGACCGGCTGACCGGCGAGACCCGCAGCGTGACCGCGCGCGTGGTCGTGCTCGCGGCCGGGGCATGGACCGACGAGATGGTCCGGCGCTTCGAGATCCCGATCGACCGGCCGCTGCTCCGGCGCACCAAGGGCGTGCACATCGTGGTGCCGCGCGACCGGCTGCCGCTGTCGCGCGCGATCACGCTGGTGTCGCCGGTCGATCAGCGCGTGATGTTCGCGATCCCGTGGCGCGAGCGCACCGTGCTCGGCACCACCGATACCGACTTCACCGGCACCGCCGACGAGGTCGCGGCCGACGCCGACGACGTCAAGTACCTGTGCGACAGCGGCAACGGCGTGTTCCCGACCGCCCAGCTCGTCACCGACGACGTGATCGCGACCTGGGCCGGCCTGCGGCCGCTGATCGCGGCGCCGCCCAACGTCGACGAGAGCGACGTGTCGCGCGAGCACGAGGTGTTCAGCCGCGCCGACGGCCTGGTGATCATCGCCGGCGGCAAGCTCACGACTTATCGCCGGATGGCGCGCCAGGCGGTCAACGAGACGGTGAAGCTGCTCGACCAGCTCGGCGAGACCATCGTGGTCAACCGCACGACCACCAAGGATCGCGCGCTGCCCGGCGCGGCCGGCCTGACCCAGGCCGACCTCGAAGGCGTCGCCGCGGTCGGCCGAGCGCTGATGGCCGACCACGGGCTCGACGTCGATACTGCGACGCACCTGTGCGGGGTCTACGGCGCGCGCGCCCCCGAGATCGGCCGCCGGATCGCCGCGGACCGCGCACTCGGCGAGCGCCTCGATCCCGAGCTGCCGTACGTCTGGGCCGAGGTCGAGTTCGCCGTGAGCCACGATCTGGCGCGCACAGTCGAGGACGTCCTGGCGCGGCGCGTTCCGCTGCTCCTGGTCAGCCGCGACCAGGGGCTGGGTGTCAGCGACCGCATCGCCGACGCGATCGGTGCGCGGCTCGGCTGGTCCGCCGCGCAGCGCGCCCGCATGCTCGATGACTATCGCGCCGAGGTCGCGCTCAGCCGGCGCTGGCGCTCGGCGGCATAGCGCCTGCGGCGACGTGGCGTGTAGGTTTGCACATACATTGCATCACGGGAAATCACTGAGGACGTCTTGCCGTAAAACCCTTGGCCGGACCGCGGGCCGGCGCGAAGCTTCTCGATGAGGGGATGGATATGTCGTTCGGACTACGCGTGTCGCTGCTGCTGCTGATCACCGGATGCGCCGAGACCGCGCTGGTGGTGCCGGACTCCGACTGGCGCACCGTGCCCGCGGCGCAGCGCGACGCGATCGATCGGCGCAACGAGGCGGAGCTCGTGGCCGCGCGCGCCGAGCTCAACGCCGCGACGGCGAGCCTGGCCGCGTTGCAGCGAGCGCCGGCGCCACCGCGTGTCACGCCGGCGCGCGCACCGGCACCGGCGAACGACGACGTGCTGGCCGATCTCGCCCGCGAGCAGGACCGGGCGCGGGGCGAGGCGCTCGGCCGGGTCAACGCGGCGACCGACGAGAAGCAGCGCCGCGATCTGGCCTGGCGGCGGCTGCGGGTCGAGGAAGCCGGCGCGCAGATCGACATGATCATCGCCAAGCGCGAGCTGGCGCGCGCCCAGACCATCGACCGCTACATGCCGGGCAATGACAGCTACGACACCGCGCCGCTGCGTGGTCAGTTCTCGCGCGCCCAGCAGCGCTGGTACGCGATCGCGCGCAATGCCCGCGCCGCGCGCGATGCGTTCGAGCACGCCAGCGCCGAGCTGGCCTCGGCCAAGGAGGCCTATGCCCAGCTGATGCGCGGCGGACCGATCCGGCTGGCCGACGCGGACGCCGAGGCGCACGCGCGGTTCGAGCTGCCCGGCTGGTCGATCACGCGCCGCGACATCCGCCGCCGCCGCGGCCTCCACCACTTCCTCGCGCTCGTGGAGCCCGGCGCGACCCCGCTGTCCAAGGCCGCTCTCCAGCTCAGTCCCGCACCGCGCATCGCACCCGCCCCGGCCGCGAAGCACTCGGCATCGCCCGCGCCGCCGACCGTAGCGCCGGCTGCAAACAATCCGCCCGGCGATGCGATCCGCGGCAATCCGAAGATCGCCGGCCATCCCGCCGATCGCGCCGGCGACGCATCCCCGCCGGCGAGCAAGCCGGCCGTCGCGCGCAGCGCGCCCGTCCCCGCGCCGGCTGTGATCGAGCATCCCGCCGATCGCGCCGGCAGGGCATCGCCGGCGACCGCGGCCTCCGCCGGCCAGGCCGCCGCTCCGCGCACCGCGACGGGGCACGCGATCGAACCTCCTTCGGCGACAACGGTGTTGGCGGGCAAGCCGGGCGAGTCGCGCGCGAAACCCGCCGCCGCGCCGGCGTCCAGCGCATCGAGCCCGAGCAAGCCGGCCGCCCCGCAGTCGTCCGGCGCGCCGACCAGCGCCGCCAAGCCCGTGGAGCGCCCACTCTCGGACGGTGGCACCCGCACGCGCTGAGCACCGAGCGCGGACGACGCGCGGAAGACGTGCGCGGCGATGTGCGTGAAATGCCCCCTTGAGGTCGTGCACCATCTCCGGTCATGATCGCAGTGGGCCAGGGTGAGCAGCCGGCACAGCAGCGTCCGGGGCGAAAGATGAAAACGATGCCGCGCGGCAGAGAGGTCATCGACGATCGATTCACGCTCGAGCAGTTGGCGGGCTTCGGTGGAATGGGGCACGTCTACCGCGCGCGCGATCAGCTGTCCGGCAGCTGCGTCGCGGTCAAGGTGATGCATGATGCGGAACGGCTGGAGCTCGGCCGCTTCGCGCGCGAAGGCCAGATCCTCGCCACGCTCTCTCACCCCGGAATCGTTCGCTACATCGACAGCGGGATCACGGCCGAGGGCGAGCCCTATCTGGTGATGGAGTGGCTGTCCGGAGACACCCTCGCCGCGCACCTCCAGCAGCTGCCGCTGACCCTCGCCGAGACCTGCGCGCTCGGGCGGCGCGTGGCGTCGGCGCTCAGCGCCGTGCATCGCCGCGGTGTCGTGCATCGCGACATCAAGCCGAGCAACCTGTTCCTGCGCGGCGGCGCGGTCGACAAGGCCGTGCTGATCGACTTCGGTATGGCGCGGCGGCCGCTCGCCGATCCCAAGCTCACCGTCACCGGCACCATGCTGGGGACGCCAGGGTACATCTCCCCCGAGCAGGTATATAACGTCCCCAACCTCGACGGCCGCTCCGACCTGTTCTCGCTCGGCTGCGTGCTCTACCGCTGCCTGTCGGGGCGCGCGCCGTTCCGCGGGCCCGACGCGCTCCGCATCCTGCTCAACGGGACCTCCGAGCAGCTGCCGCGGCTGCGCGAGCTCCGCCCGTCGATCCCGCGTCCACTCGACGAGCTGGTCGCGCGCCTGCTGGCCCGCCAGCCCGACGATCGGCCGCCCAACGCCGACGTCGTCGCGTCCGAGCTGCTCGCGATCGAGGAGGGCGACCTCGGCTCGCTGCCGCGGCCCCGGCGGTCGAGCTCCGAGCTGCCCGCCGAGCGGCGGCTGATGTGCCTGGTGCTGGCGCGGCTGGCGGAGACCGCGCGGCCGTTCGACGGCCCCGACGGGCCGGCCCAGCTGCGGTCGCTGCACGAGCTCATCGAGCACCATCGCGGCAAGCTCGAGATCCTCGCCGACGGTTGCCTGCTCGTGATCCTGTGCAACGCCGACGCGGCGGGCGATCTGGCCTGGCGCGCAGCGCGCGCGGCGCTCGGGCTCCAGCGCCTGCTCGACGACGGCACCGTGGCCATCGTGGCGGGGCGCCAGGCGCTCGGCCCCGGGCTCGCCGACAGCGAGCTGCTCGGCCGCGCGGCGGCGCTGCTCGACGCCACCGACCCGGCGACGATCCGGATCGACGAGCTGACCTCCGCGCTGCTCAGGAACCGGTTCGACACCGCCGCGGGCCAGCTGCGCGGCGAGCTACGCGACGCCGACCGTATGCGCCTGTTGTTCCTCGAGCCGGTGGCGTGCATCGGGCGCGACCACGAGCTCGAGCAGCTCGCGAGGATCTTCGAGCAATGCGCCGAGGACCGCGTCGCGAGCATGGTGCTGGTCAGCGGGCGAGACGGTATCGGCAAGTCGCGCCTCGGCCAGGAGTTCCTGCGCCGGCTCAAGGCGAGCGGCCGGCCCGTCGAGATCTGGCTCGGCGAGGCCGATGCGCTGAGCGCCGGCAGGGCTTTCGGCCTGCTCGCGCAGGTGGTGCGCCGCGCGCTCGGGCTCGACGGCCACCCGATCGAGGTTCGGCGCGACAAGCTGCGCGCATGGGTCGAGCGCCACGCGGCCGCCGGAGCGGCCCGCCACGCCGAGGCGCTCGGCGAGCTCGTCGGCACGCCGTTCGACGGCGAGGAGCCCGGCGTGCTCGCGACACCCCGCCAGCGCCGCATGCTGCCGAGTGACGAGCTCGGCGAGGCGTTCCTGAGCTTTCTGCGCATCGAGTGCGCGGCGCAGCCGGTGGTCATCGTCCTCGAGAACCTGCACTGGGGCGATCTGCCGACGATCAAGCTGCTCTACGCCGCGCTGCGTGCGCTGACCGCGCCGCGTCTGCTCGTGCTCGCGCTCGCCCGGATCCAGGTGCACGAGATCTTTCCGCAGCTGTGGGCCGATCGCTGCGTGCAGGAGATCCGGCTGCGCCGGCTGCCGCGCCGGGCGTGCGAGCAGCTCTCGCGCCACGAGCTCGGCGACACCGTCGGTGATGACGCGCTCAAGGCGCTGGTCGAGCGCGCCGAGCGACACCCGGCGTACCTCGACGAGCTGATCCGGGCGGCCGCCGAGGGCAAGGGCGCGGCGACGCCGCCGACGGTGCTCGCCATGGCCCAGGCGCGGCTCGAGAAGCTCGATCCGGCGGCGCGGCGGGTCCTCCAGGCGGCGAGCACGTTCGGCGAGGTGTTCTGGCGCGACGGTGTCGAGGCGCTGATCGGCGGCGACGACACCGCGGCGTGGCTGGCGGTGCTCCTGGATCAGGGCATGATCGCCGTCAAGGACGACGGGGGCGCCGGAGAAGTCGCGTACCGCTTCTCGCACCCGCTGGTCCGCGAGGCGGCCCACGAGATGCTGGCGCGCGACGATCGAGCGGCGGACCACCCGGGCGCGGAGCAGTGGTCGGGGC
>VBLP01000179.1:0-2321 GCA_005887925.1 Deltaproteobacteria bacterium
CAGGCCGAGCTCCGGTAGCCCCGTCTCGCGGCGGCGCTCGAGCATGCGCAGGATCAGCGCGCGGCTCTGCGGCGTCACGCGCATCAGCTCGACCGCCATCCCGAACGCGGCCCTGGCGTGCTGCGGGTCCGGCGGCTTCGCGGCCTTGACCCGCCCCAGCCCGACGAGCACCGGCGTGTCGTCGGACAGCCGGAGCTCGAACTTGATCTCGGAGCCGATCGGCTGGAGCGATCGCGTCGGCAGGAACAGCCCCGACTTGCCGACGTTGGCCGCGAAGCGCTGGACCATCACCTCGACGTCGTCGTAGCGGAGCTTGATGCGGAGCACGATCGGCCCCGGGGCGCGCGGTCCGCTGGAATCGTCTGCAGCCATGGCTGGGCCACCCGGCACGGCCCAGGACAGTATCCCGCCGCTGGCGAGACCCCGTCAAACCCGCCGCCCGCGGTCGTGAAGCTCGAACTCGCGGGGTTGAGCTGGCACGCGGGGTGCTGCACCAGCTCGCGATGTCCGCGCTGTGGCTCGATGTTCGATATGCGCTGCGCAGGATGGCTCTGGGACCGGCTCGAGGCGCGGCCGCACGCGCTCCCCGGCGTGCGCGTCGCGCTCGGCGCCCGGCCGGCCTGCGCGCCGGCGATCAGGTCGTGCTCTCGGACATGTCGCGCTGGGACGGCGTCGACCGCCTGCGCATCCGGTGATCGCCACCCATGGAGCCAGCCATGCAAGCCATACCAGCCACCCCGACCGTCGCGCCGCAGCCCGCCCCGGCGCCCCACCCGCTGCTCGAGCTCACCCGGATCACCAAGGTGTTCCAGACCGACGACGTCGAGACCCGCGCTGTACCGACGGCTCGCCAGCCTCGGCATCCGGTCGTGATCGTGGCCCGGCGGTGATCTTGCGAGATCTCGCAGTCCCGACCGACATGATTGTCCGCACGGAATAATCAGCTCATAGTCTGCTCGTCGTCATGTACAAAATCATCTCGGTCACCGACCTGGTGCGCAACGCTTCGAGCATCGCCCGGGACGTCGCGTCGGAGGGCACGGTCTACCGCATCACGCGCGGCGGCCGCGGCAGCATGGTGCTGGTCGACGAGGATTACTTCAACGGCTGGATGGCGGCGCTCGACGAGATGCGCCGGCCCGACTGGCGCGAGGTCCACGATCGGACCTCGCGCGACATCATCGCCGGCCGCGGACGCGACCTCGACGTGGTCGCCAAGGAGCTGGGACTTGAGGGTCGTTCTCACACCGCTCGCCGAGGACCAGCTCGCCGCCCTGCCCGCGCCCGCCGCAAAAAGACTCGTTGAGGCGCTGCGGTTGCTCTATGCGGCGCCCCGGAGCGGCGAGCCCTATCCCGACGACTCGCCGTTTCGCGGCTCGTACTACAAGACCGTGGTCGTGCGCGCGCGGCGCTGGGCGTACCGGCTGACCTACACGCTGCACGGCGACGTGCTCTGGGTCCGCTACCTCTATCCGTCGTGGTACCCGCTGACCCATCCCGATCTCGCGCAGCGCGGCGAGGACTGACAGCGCCGCCGGATCGCGGCAGTCGGAGCATGCCCCGCGCCTGGCGCCACGAGGACGCGATCTTCGCGCTGGTGGTGCTCGCCGTGGCGATCCCGACGGCGATCGCGCTGCCGCTGATGTGGCTGGGCGACGAGGCCGGGCGAGCGCGCCGCGCGCTCGGCGCCGGCTGTGGACCTCTGACCCCCCGGCTGAGTAGAATCGTCGATCGTGCGCCCACCGCGGCTATGCTTTCTGCGCAACGGCAGGACCTACGCGGTCGCGTTCGACGATCGCATCGAGATCCGTGCAGTTGGCCGCGGTCTGGTGCGCAGCTGGCCGATCCCCGACGCCGCGATCGCCCCGGTCGGCGACGAGCTGTGGATCGTCAGCGGCGATCCGCCGGTGCTCGCGCGCTGGGCGTTCGCCGAGACCGCGCCGAGCACCGCGCGCGCCGCCGGGGTCGTGCTGCCCGGTCTGCCGGCCGGCGAGCTGCTCGGCTCTCCGCTGTCGCGCGCGACGGCGGCGTGGAACGGCACGGTGCCGGTGGCGATCGTCGCGAGCGGCGGGACCGCGAGCGGCGAGGTGATCGAGCGCAGCGACCTGCTCGTGCCGCTGACCTCGTCGTCGTGGCTCGACGTGCTCGGCGCGTCGATCGCGCTGCGCGGCGGGGCGCTGCGCGGCGGCGGCCTGCTCGGCGGTGTGCCGCTCGCCGGTGCGCCCCTCGGCGCGCGCGGCCGCGCCCCCGAGTCGTGGCGGTGCCAGCTGCCCGACGGGGCCGTGGTCCGCGACGCCGCGCCGCTGTTCGACGGCGGTCGG
>VBLP01000179.1:2332-25941 GCA_005887925.1 Deltaproteobacteria bacterium
CCACCCGCGACGGGGAGATCCAGCGCACGCTGGCGTGCCCCGGCGACGTGGTGCGGCTGGTGCCCGCGCGCAGCCAGGTCGCGATCGCCGACCGCGCGCGGATCGCGCTGATCGATCTGACCTCGGGGCGGACCTCCGCGGAGTGGTCGCCCCGCGCGCCGGTGCTCGATCTCGCCGTCAGCCACGACGCGACCCACGTCGTGCTGGCGCATGACGATGGCGTGGCCGAGGTCATCGTGGCCGAGGTCTCGACGACCCGCCCACCTGTGCACGCCGCGCCGCCGCCCGCATCGGCCCCGCCGCCCACCGCGCCCGGCTCGGCCCCGCGGCCGACCCCGCCACCGCGGCCGACCCCGCCACCGCGGCCGAGATCGGCCGGGCCGGCCGATCCGATCGGCCCACCCGGCGATGCCCTGCTCGTCGCGCTGTGGCCGCTGCCGGATCATCCGCCGCCGAGCGCCGAGGACGCCGCGCGCGTGCTCGAGCTCCACACCGGATTCATCGCCGCGCTCGCTGTGCGCGCGATCGCCCATGCCTGGCATACCGGGCGCATCGTCCGGGTGTCGGACGAGCTGCCTCACCTGACCGAGATCCGCGGCATGATCGGCGCCGCCGACCCGGCCGGCCCGGCGGCGACCGAGCTCGCGGCAGCCGATGCGCGGGTCGCCGCGTGCCATGGCCAGCTGCTCGACGCCGTGCGCGCACTCGGCGATCGCCACGCGCCGCTGACCCGGCTCGCGCTCGAGTTCGGGCTGTCGCCCATCGCGACCCAGATCCTGATGATCGCGAGCGCGCCGATCCTGCACGGCGACATCGCCCGGCTGTACCGCATCCTCGCCGGCGATCCGGCGCGCCCGCTCGTCGACGTCCAGCTGGTGCCCGAGCTGCTCGCCGGCGCCCCGCGCGCCGAGGTCCTGCGCGAGCTCGACCGCGATGCGCCGCTGGTCCGGCTCGGCATGCTCGAGCTCACCGGCGCGCCGTTCGCCGCGATCGCGCCGCACCCGGCGGTGGTGCGCCGGCTGCGCGGGATACCGCTCGACGATGGCGATCCCGCGATCCGCGCAGTGCCCGCGCCCCGCGTGCTCGCCGAGCTCCACGTCCCGCGCGCCGCGCTGCTCGCGTGCCTCGCCGCGCTCGCCGATCCCGGCGCGCAGCCCGGCCGGCTCGCCGTGCGCGGTCGCGCCGCCAGCGGCCGGCGCAGCGTGCTCGCCGCGGTCGCCGCGCGCGCCGGCCGCCCGCTCGCCGCGATCGACGCCGGGCTCGAGCGTCGCGATCCGCTCGCCGCGCTCGGCGATCTGCGCGCTCGCCTGCGCGATGCCATGCTGCGCGGCTACCTGCCCTGCGTGACCGGGCTCGCTCCGGCCGCGCGCGACCCCGCGCTGCGCCACGAGCTCGCCGCCGTGCTCGACGCGCACCCCGGCCCGCTCGCGCTGCGGCTCGATCCCGGCCGCGATCCGATCGCGGAGCGCTGCGTGGTGCTCGACCTGCCGCGCCCGACCGAGGCCGAGCGCGCCGAGCTGTGGCAGCGCGCGCTCGCCCGCCACGGCCTCGCCGGCGAGCGCATCGCCGAGCGCGTCGCCGCCGCGCGCGTCGGCCCCGGCGTGATCGAGGACGTCACCGCCGCCGTCGCCGCCCGCCCGCGCAGCGACGGCGTGGCCGCCGAGCTCGCCGCCGCGCTGCGCCGCCGCACCGAGGCGCAGCTGGCACCGTTCGCCGAGCGCATGGCACGCCTGCCGACCTGGGACGACGTCGTGCTCCCCGCGCAGGCGGCGGACAGCGTGCGCGCGTTGATCGGCCGGATCCGCCAGCGCCGCCGCGTGTTCGACGACTGGGGATTCGATCGGCGACAGCCGAGCGAGGGGGGTGGGGACCCCGACGGCTCTGCCGGCGGGGCGGGGGCCCTCCCCCGTGGGATCGACCATACCGGCCACGCCGCCGGCACGATCGCCGTCGTGCAGGGCGCGCCCGGCACCGGCAAGACGCTGGTCGCCGGCGTGATCGCGCGCGAGCTCGGCGCCGAGCTCTACCGGGTCGAGGCCGCGCGGATCGCGGCGCGCCCCGACGACATCGAGCCCGGCCTCGCCGCGGTGCTCGACGCCGCCGACGACGGCATGGCGGTCGTCGTGTTCGAGGACGCCGAGGCCCTGCTGCCCTGGCTCGATCTCCGGCGGCTCGATGCGTTCGAGGGCATCGCGCTGTTCGCGCTCGACGACGGCAGCGAGCTCGCGCGGCCGCTGGCCCGCCGGCTCGCCGCGCGGATCCGGCTGGTGCCGCCCGACGCCGAGCTCCGCGAGCAGCTCTGGCAGCTCCACCTGCCGCGCGCCCTGCCGCGCGACGCCGACGTCGATCTCCGTGCCCTCGCGCGCCACGCGATCTCCGGCGGCAGCATCCGCAGCGCCGCGCTGCGCGCCGCCGTGCTCGCCGCCGAGGCCGGCAGCGCGGTGACCCAGGCCCACCTCGAGCGCGCCGTCCGGCTCGAGCTGTTCGAGTGCGAGCCGGGGCCGCACCCGGATGCTTGAGCCTGGCGCGCCGAGTCCGTATCGTTGCGTCATGGATTCAACCGACCGCGAGGAGGTCGAGGGCGGCCTGCGGCATCTCCACGTCATGGAGATGCAGACCAAGCTCGACCTGGCCGATGCCACCGCGCGCGTCCTCGCCTTGACCGAGGAGCTGATCGCGCGCGGCGTGGTCTCGATGCGCGCGATCGAGCAGCGCATGGACCGCGTGCGCGCCGCCGAGAACGAGCGCACCGCCGAACAGGCGACCGTCCAGGTCGCCCCCATGGTCGACAAGTACCAGGTGACCGACCTGCCCGACATCGACTGCGCATCGCTCGTCCCGCTGTGCAAGGGCCGCTGCTGTCGCCTCAGCTTTCCGCTCTCGTTTCAGGATCTTGACGAGCAGATCGTGCGGTTCGACTACGCGATGCCGTACCTGATCCGCCAGGGCGAGGACGGCTACTGCACCCACTCCGACCCCGGCGCGCGCCGCTGCCGCGTCTACCAGGCGCGCCCGGTGACCTGTCGCACCTACGACTGCCGCAAGGACGCCAGAATCTGGAAGGATTTCGCCAACAAGGTCCCGGCCGAAGACGACGCCATCCCGCTGGTGCGAATTCGTAAGAGACCACTCGCGTCCGCCGGCAAGTGATCCGGAACGTCCAACCGCTCTCCACCGTACTAGGAAGGTCATGGCCGACAAAGAACGCGCCCCCGCTCCCGCCTCGACCCCGGCCGCGCCGACTGCACCGGCCACGGCCTCGCCGGCTCCGGGCCGCAGCGCGCTGACCGACAAGCACGACGACCCGGTCGACGCCGCGCTCGCGACCGCCGGCAGCGGCGCGCCGCACGAGTCCGGCGCGACGCTCCACACCGACGACAAGGCCGCCTCCGCGGCCAGCAAGCTCAACGCGCACGCGTTCACCGCCGGCCAGGACATCTTCTTCGGCGCCGGCCAGTACCAGCCGAGCTCGTCGTCCGGCCAGCAGCTGATCGCGCACGAGGTGTCGCACGTCCAGCAGTCGCGCGGCACCACCGCGCCCAAGCCCGGCGCGTACTCGGTCGCCGGCTCGCACGCCGCCGAGGAGGTCGCCGCCCGCGGCGGCTCCGAGATGCGCCCCGGCTCCGCCGCCCCCGCCACGATCTTCCGCGCCGAGATCGGCCAGCAGATCACCGACCAGGAGCTCAAGCGCGGCGTCAAGCCCGAGACCGCGCACCACGACGGCGCCGTCGACGGCCTGACCCACAACGTGCTCGACGCCAAGGCCGGCGGCGCGACCGACAAGGACACCCTCCAGGCGTTCCGGATGGCCCTGCAGGCCAGCAGCGCGCGCCGCGCCACCGCCGCGTTCGCCAAGCTCACCCCCGCCGACAAGACCACGCTCAAGGGCGAGCACGACACCCTGCTCCGCATGCTCGAGGTCATCGGCCCGCCGTCGGCCAAGATGCTCAACGAGGTCGGCGCCAAGGTCTCCACCGACAAGCGCTTCGGTCAGGAGATCCTGTGGCACGGCAACTCGACGGCGTGGATGAACGAGCTCGACAAGGGGGGTCTGCTCAACGACTTCCTCACCACCGATCCCAGGCGCGCCGCGCTCGACAAGAAGTCGCTCGAGCACCTCGCCGACTACACCAAGAAGGACGACCCGACCGCCAAGGCCGCCTTCGAGAAGGGCTTCGGCGACCTCAAGAGCGGCAACTACGTCGGCGGCGGCTGGACCGCGCTCGGCCAGGCCTGGGACCAGGACCACACCCGACGGCTCTACCTCGCCCTGCAGCGCCCCGGCTTCATCCCGCCGGCCCACCTGCGCGGCCTCAACGGCGTGTACATCGGCAACCAGTACAAGGACGCCACCGGCGCGCTCCAGGTCCTCAACTTCGGTTACTTCGTCAGCAACACGATCGTCATGCCGCTCTACGCCGGCGGCGGCGGCAACACCCACAACATGGTCGGCGCCAAGCACTCCAAGGGCCCCGGGATGGAGCACTTCCAGTCGACGATGCTCCACGAGGTCGGCCACCTCGTCGGCGATCAGACCGGCGAGCACAACTGGGGCACCACCGCCGGCAGCCCGCTCAAGATGGCCGCGAGCAGCGCCGTCGAGATCCAGACCGAGTGGTGGGACTCGACCAAGAACGTCGCGCTCAAGGGCGCCGGCGCCGATCCGGTCAGCGAGCCCGACGCCAAGCTCTACCTCGAGGCCGAGGCGCGCGGCCAGGCCGCGGGCGCGTTCGCCAGCAGCGCGTGGGGCAAGGCCGCCAAGAGCCCCGCGCTGTTCCAGACCAACCTCCAGAAGCAGTACTCGCACCAGGTCCTGTTCAAGCAGGCCAAGGCGATCAACGGCCAGCTCGGCAACGCGTACACCCACCCGCACGCCGGCAACACCACCAAGAACCTGATGTTCGCGTACCTGACCCGGTTCAACAACAACTGGGCCAAGTACGAGAAGGAGTGTCACGACCAGAAGGTGTCGTGGTACTCGATGTCGTCGGCCAAGGAGTGGTTCGCCGAGCAGTACCAGTACTACATGGCGACCCAGGGCAAGGCGACCATCGCGGCGGTCAAGACCAAGTTCAAGGCGGTCATGAAGCAGCTCGACACCGCGTCGGGCAGCCCGGCGATGAAGAGCCCCGGCGCCAACCCCGGCGGCGCGCCGGCCGCCGGCGACGACCCCGATGCGCCCAGCGCCGCGTCGCACCCGGTGCCACAGGCCAGCTCCGAGATCCATCGCTTCGAGGTCACCTGGTAGGCGCCCGAGGGCCGACGATGCATAATCCGGCGGTGGCGATCGTCTACGGTCTGGAGTCCACATGCGAATCCTCTCGGTCCTCCTGCTGGGGCTGCTGGCGATGACGTCGAGCGCAGCCGCCAAGCCGACCAAGAAGCAATGGGCCGCCGCCGAGGCCGCCCTGCGCGATCACTTCAAGGCCGAGCACCGCGGCATCCTCGACGTCGGCCAGGAGCCGCTCGACACGCTCGGCACCGCGTTCTGGGTCCGCTGGGAAGCCGGCGGCGGCGGCCTGGTCGTCGTCCGCGACAAGGACGTGTTCGCCACCCGGGACCAGGCCACGATCGGCGCGATCCTCAAGCGCGATGACTTCTTCAAGACCCGCCAGATCTCGGCCGACGACTTCCTCTATCTCCTGCAGCAGCTCGGCACCCTCCCCAGGCTCGCGAGCGATCCGGTCAAGGGCGACGCCAACAAGGCGCTCAACCCGACCTGGACCTTCAGCAAGGACGGCGCGGTCTTCACCATGTACGCCAACCGGCCCGATCGCGCCGGCGATCGCCCCGAGCCGATGGTCGCCGTGACCCGCGCGACCCTCACCGTGCGCAGCGACTACTCGCTCGCCGCCTGGGTCACCGAGGACAGCTTCGTCAAGGGCCGGTAGCTACCCGCTCGCTTCCAGCTGGTCGTCGCGCTGCAGCTCCTGTGGAGGCGGCGTCACGCGGGGCAGGCGCGACTGCTCGCGCAGCACCATCGTGCACAGCGGAGCCGCGCCGAGCGCCTCCTGGTCCGCCATCGAGCCGAGCTCGCCCTCGGCGTTGCCCGCCGCGGCCGCCGCGGCCGGCGCGGCCGGCGCATCGAGCACCACGAGCCGCTCGCGCGGGATCGCGGGCTCGGTCGCCACGCGATCGCGATCGGGGTCGGGGTCCGTCGCCGCGCCCTCGACGGCTGCATGGAATGCCTCGGCGAACGCCGCCGCGGTCGCGAACCGCTTGCGCGGATCCTTGGCGAGCGCCGTCATCACCGCCTCGTCGACCGCCGTCGGGATCCCGGACGCGAGCGCGCTCGGCGGCGGCGGCACGTGATGCGCGACCTGCAGCGCCACCGCGGCCAGGTTGTCGCCGCCGAACGCGCGCTTGCCGGTGAGCGCGTAGTAGAGGATCCCGCCGAGCGCGAAGATGTCGGTGCGACCGTCGACCGTGCCGCCCCGCAGCTGCTCGGGCGACATGAAGTACGGCGTGCCGACCACCGAATGCTCCGCCGTGTGCTCGCCGATCACCTTCGACACCCCGAAGTCGAGCACCTTCCACGTCCCGGCGTCGGCGCGGAACAGGTTCGACGGCTTGAGATCGCGGTGGACCACGCCCGCGCGGTGCGCAGCGTCGATCCCCTGCGCGACCTGGCGCAGCAGATCGTCGGCCTCGGCCAGCGACATCCGGCCGCCGCGCCGCGCCCGCAGGTACCGGCGGAGATCGAGGCCGTACAGCCGCTCCATCGCGATGTACGGCAGGCTCGCCGATGGGTCGGCGGTCTCGAGCACGCGCGCGACGTGGTCCGATCGCAGCGACGTCACGATGCGCACCTCGGTCAGGAAGCGCCGCACGATCCGCCGGTTCTCCATCGCCCCGCGGCGCAACAGCTTGACCGCCGCCGGTGCGCCGGTCCGCGTGTCGATCGCGTCGTAGACCTCGCCCATCGCGCCCTCGCCGAGCAGCCGGCCGAGCCGGTACGAGCCGAGCACCTGGTGGCTGAACCGCCCACCGCCGGCCGCGCGCAGCGACGCCTCGAACGCTCGCTTGGCATCGTCGAGCATGAGCTCGTGGTGACCGAGCGCGCGCGCCCGCTCCTCGAGATCGCGCACGGTGCCGACCATGCTGCGCCGGATCGCGCAGGCCGCGATCAGCGTGGCGAGCAGCAAGAGCTGGATCAGCACCTCGGTCACCACCAGCTTGCCGAGCTCGCCGCCGAACGGCAGCGTGCCGAGCTCGGGTGCGCCGCCTGCGAGCACACCGACCAGGGCGACGTGAAACACCGCGAACAGCGCATACACCATCACCACCACGCGCCGCTCGTCGCGCGTGCCGACGAAGAACACGATGAACACCGCGACCATCAGCCCGGGCGACGAGAACAAGCCGTAGTACAATATCGTGCAGCACCCGCCGAGGCTCACGATGAACCACGCGACCGTGGTCTTCTTCACCGTCATCCGCTTGGTGCGCGCCATCCAGCCCATCCACACCCCGGCGACCGCCGTCGCGGTCATCCCGGCGAAGAACACGCGCTGAACCAGCACCGAGCCGCCCATCACCAGCGTCGACGCCATCGCCGCCGCCGACAGCACCACCGTCATCGATGACAACCACCACAGCCGCATCCGCAACCGGAGGTCCATCGGCGTCTGCCGCGACTCCGACGCCAGATCGCGGAAGTTCGCCTCCGTCCACGGCGCGATCGGCTCGGTCGACGACGCCGGGATCCCAGCATCGACCACCGTGGTGCCGTGGGTCGCGCTGTCGGCGAGGGCGTCGGCGGAGTCCGACATCGCCGGCATCGTACCGATCCAGGCCGCGCCCGCCACAGTCATCGATAATTTTGCCAGATCTGCTGTGCGGCAGTATGGCGCGATGTGGGGGTCGATACCGCGGACCGGCCCCGGTGCCGCATGGTGATCGCGCGCTTTACGAAGCCCTCTGAGTCGTCACGGCGTCGACGGCGAGACGAGGTCCCCGGTACGCTGCAAGCGTGCTCCCAGGCTTGTGCGCGCCCCGCTGGACCAGCGCGGAGCCGCCTGTGTGGCTCGTGAATCAGCGCGCGCCGGAGACGGATCGACCACGTGCTCTACGCGGCGGCCTTCGAATCACGTTCTTGGATGCGATGCCCGAGCAATGAACCGCGTTGGCCCCGAGGCCCACGCGATCGAGCGTCTGCGACGGCTTGCTCGTGCCCCAACATGCGCGCCGGTCGCTCGAGCCCTGCTGCGATGTACGCTCGCATCAGCTCGGTCTTCGTCGTGCGCTCCGCTTCCGCACGCAGCGCGAGCGCCTCGTCGAGGAACTGATCGAGGTAGATGCTCCGCAGGATCTTGGGCACACGACAGGATGGAACGTATATATATGACAACGGAGATACGGAAGGAGCACCTGGTCCGCAAATCCGCCTAAAAGGCGCGCAACCGTGACGCCTGCTTCAGTCGAGGGACTTCGAGAAGCTCTCGTCGACGTAGTGGAACAGCAGAGACGTCGACGCGCATCCGTCCGGCAAGCGCGCGCGGCTATGCGGGATTTGCCGCCCGCGATAGATCAGCGCATCGCCGATCCCCTGGTGCACCGTAACGATGCCGTGCTCGCCGTGGAGGTGGATCGGCCAAGGCGACTCGCGCGCCGGCTCGGGGGAAAAATCGATGAGCAGTGTGATGCTGTATTCGCACTGCGGGCGATCGACGTGCTCCGGGAGCACGGCGCCGTCCAGGTACGAGGCGAGGAATGTGTACGAGGGCTTGACGGGTGCACCCGCCACCCGGCTCACAACGCCGGCGAGCTGATGGTGGAAGAAGCGGGCGACTGCCTCGTTGTGTGCGATGTAGCGCCGGGGGCTCTGTCCGTCGCCTAGCATGAAGGCGCCTTGCCGGATCATCTCGCGGTAGTGGCGGCGGAGCGCGTCGAGGTGGAACGGGTGGATGAGGTCTCCGAGCGTGGCGTACCCCCGCCCGAACGCGCGCGCTGCGTGCGCCAGCTCCTCGTTCGTGTCAGTGGAACGGCGCGCGAGTTCTCCGGGTGTGACGAGCACGCCGGCGGCCTGGAGCACGGCGCACTCTTCGGCGGACAGCTGCCTGGTGTCTGATGCTTGCCCAGGCGTGAGCTCCGCGAGCAGGGCTGAATAACGCGGCCCGAGCCAGAACGGAGCGAGCATCCCGGTTGCTGTGTCCTGCAGCCAGATGATGGGGTGATCCAGCGCGAGCCCCTCTACGTGCGGCGCGCTGGCGGCAATCGGCGCAGGCAGCGCACCCGTGGGAGCGAGCCAGTACGAGGGGTTGGCTTCGAGCGCGGCGCCGCCGTCGGCCGTGCGGAGCTTGGCGAGGAGCCTCGCCGGCACCAGGTCGCCCGGCTGCTCATCGAGCAGACAATGGAAGCACGAGGGAGCGCTCCTCACCACCTTCTGGCTATCTTGCATGGCCGTGCAGAGCTCCTCCATCTGCAGCGCTGGCTCGAACTCTGTCCAAGCAGCGATGAAAGCTTACCAGGCGGGTTGGGGACAGCGCTCGCGAGGGCTGCGGAGGTATACCCGGTGTGCATGGAGTGGTCCGACCTCGGGGCGTCACTGTGCTCCACGCGCTCGCTGCAGCCCGCTGCCTGCTCAAGATCGCATGGACTGAACGCAGGCGGCCAGTCCTGCCATGCAACCGTGTCCGCATCGGTCATAACGCATGCAACAAATTGCGGCGGACCCCAGGCGTGTTTTATCTTGCATATGGATGGATTGCCGTTGACATCGAACCTGGATCGGACGTTAGATACGCCAAGGATCAACTCCGCTCGGTTCGAGTGTGGTTGGTTCCAGACTCTGCATGGTGGCAACGTGGACGTTGGAGAGCAAGTGGTAGATGAGCACCGCAATCCGCATCCGCGGAGCCTGTCCGCGGAGCCTGGTCGCTGCTCGCCATGGCGAATCAGCAAGATACTGTCGATGATACACGCCCACTTATCCTGGAGAATCATGTGAAGGCGAATGATCTACTCGACAGATATCCAGACATCGCTGAGCTACTCCGCCGACAATCATTTTCTTATCCGATCAACACCAAGGCGGATTTCATCGAGCAAATGGTCGCGGTCTCGGACACGGTTGTATTCCGCGGCGTACCGTACGATACGCGCTTCGGCGCGGGGCTGCTCCCCGATTTCTTCTTCCCGCTGGCCTCGGAAGAAGATCTGGTCACCAAGGTCGCCGAGCTCCTCATCTCGCGCGGCCTTGTTCCCCTGGGATGACGGCAAGCCACCTGGAGTTGTTCATGACGGATGCCCAGCAGGCGCAACTCGAGCATATCCTCTCTTCGGTCGAGCACCGGATCCGCCATCGACCGGACCGTGGCGTTCTCGATCCCGAAACCGTGCTCGCGCTGGACATCGTCCAGCATGCCCTGTCGTTCACAAAACACGCCGAGGCGCTCGCGCTGTTCCGGGAGGTGCTGTGGCAGCGCAGGGTGGCCGACAGCACCCGCGTGGCCGTCCGGCAGATGATGGAGCACATCATGGAGTCGATGAACCGCGGAGCGTTGGATGCGGCGTCGAAGATCTGCAATTGCCTGCACGCCGTGACGGATCCAGATATCTTCCGAGGCGGGCTGACCGATCAACTCTATAGAGCCATGGCGCCGCACTGATGAGCGCTCGTTCGGACAACGACGCTTCCGGGCGGAGCTCACGAGCAAACGCGATGCGCCCGTCCGTCGAGTGTGTGCGCTGCGCTTCCGCGATCTGCGATCACGGTCAGGTCTCGGATGCGACTGGTGTTTCCGAACATCCGAAAAACTATGATGTCCATTGACTGCGACCAGTTCTCGTGTGAAAATTAGGCAACTGCAAGTACGCGGAGGATCCCATGGCTGCTGATGCGGAAGACAAAAAGATTCTCGATCTGGTCAGGGCACATGACAAGGAGGTGGCAGATCTCATTGAACACCTGCTGTCCAGTGGACATGTCACTTACCCACTCCACAACGTGCATGACTTTGCCAATGCGCTCGGCGGGGCGAACACGAAGACGACCGTCGGCGGCAAGAGCATCACGATCGGACAGCTCATCTCGAAGGTCCCCGGGTACTACTTCCCGATCGCCGACGAGCACGAGCTGGTCGCGAAGATCGCCGATCTCTCCCTGCAACACGGTGGTCACGGGCACTCGGCTACCTCGGCGACCACACTGATGCCGGCTACCGCGCACAAGCCGCCCCACCCTGCTCCCAACATCCCTCACTCCGAGCATCAGAAGGCGATGGCCGCGCATCCGGGCTTGCACCTGGGTGGGTTGAAGAAACCCTGAGGCAAGTAACGAGGCGAGTAATTCGCCGCCAGCGTCGAAGCGCCGGAATCAACAATTAGTCTTTTCGGGATGTACCTGGAGGGAACATGTGGATAGTCGTCTATCGTGCATCTGATGGTCACAGGCTCACCACTGCGACATTCAGCGTGGCCGCATACAATAACGGTGATGGTTGGTACTATATGTACGTCAACCTTGGCCAATCGTTCTGTGTCAGCGCACCCGGGTACTACACCCAGTGTGGGAACACCGACTCCTACAGCTCCATGTGGGCTGCGATGGTCGTGAAGCCGGCGTCGCCGCCGCCGCCGCCGCCGCCGTCGAGCTGCTGGTCGTGAGGCTTCGGGATCCCGGATCGCTTGACCGCATCTGACCGCCATGGATCGAACTTGCCTCGAGCAATGATCGGCTATCGCGGCGTGCTCAACGAGCCGCATGTCCGAGCCGCGGCGCGGCTCGCCTTGCGGGCGCGCGGCTTCTCGGTACCCCGGGCGGCCCACCAGGCCGCTCTGGAGGAGCAATGGCGGCTCGGGCACCGCCTGCGCGACGAGGTGCTGCGGGAGCGCATCCCGCGCTCCCTGCTGGATCCGGTCTGGGAGCAGATTGCTCAGGTCGAGCCGCGTCTCTGGGAGCGGATACCGCTCCTGTTCGCGCTCGGCCATCGGCAGACCAGAGTGCTGAGCCGGCTGCTCGACCCAGCCGCAGCGCAAGACGATGCCGCGGTCCTCGGCGGCGCCTTCAACGCCGCGATCGCCGTCCTGGACTACTTGCTGGACGAGCGCGGCCTGCACGCGGAGCTCTTTGGCTTGCTCCGGCCTGAGCTCGTGGCAGCGATCTTCAAGCGGTCGGGCGACTGGGAATCGTATCTGGCGGACGTGTACGCGGAGATGACCGATCCCAGGCTGCGGTTTTTCTTCTCGCTGTTTGCCCTCTGCGGCGCCGGGGGCCGCGCTCTCCACAGGCGCTCCGGCAACGATGCGGTGTGGATGGAGCTCGGGCTCTCGATCGGTCGGCTGCTCATCGCCGAGCGCAATGTCAGCTCGGCGGTGCACGTCGCCTCCTCCGGTGTCGCGTTCTCGCTGGCGGATGTGGAGGCCAAGTCGGCGCTGCCGAGCGTGGCGATGCTCTACATCGCGGCGCTCGCCTCGCCGCCACCTGCGGCGCCCGGTCCGCGCGAGCAGGCGGCGGCCAGGGCGCTGGGCCAGATCTTCTGGCGAGTCGATGAGCTGGTCGATCTAGTAGGGGATTGCCGGCGAGGCGAGCCGAGCAGCCTGGTCCAGCGCTTGGGCGCGCAGGTGCCGCCATCGCGAGAGGGCGTGGCCAGTGATGCGGATCTCTACGACATCATCGAGCTGGCCGGGGGCGAGCTGGTCGCCGCGCTCGATCCTTCTGCCTTCGGGGCAGCACCGGGATCCAGCGACGCCGCGATCTCGGACGTGGTCGAATTCGCTCGAATGATGGTTGCTGCATGGGTTCAGCTCCAGGAGGATCCGGTCGAGTCGGACGCTGTACCGCCGGTCCCGCAGGGTGCACGCCGGCAGCCGCTCGAGCGGGCGACCGAGATGATGCTCGCGCAGCAGCGCGATGCCTTTCGCGAGGCAGTGCACCATCTGCGGTTCCCTCGCATGGGCTGGGTCTACGAGACCCATCCGGCCTGGGTCTCGTTCCGAGCCGTCGCGCTGGACGCGCTCCTCGACGCACATCGAGCGGGGCTGGGCGTGCCACCGGCGGTCCTCGCCGCCGAGGCCATGGCCCTGCTCCGCGGCAAGCACCGCCTCGTGCGCGGCGGGTGGAACTACACGCCCGATGTCCCGGAGCTCCCCCCGGATACCGATGATCTGGGCCAAATCGCGCAAGTGCTACATCGCCTCGGGGGGCGTGCCCTGAGCCTCACCTGCGACGAGGGGATCTGGCTGGCCCTGAACAGCGCCGAGCCGGACGGGGGCATCCATACCTGGATCCTCGACCCGCGCGTGTCGTCCTCTGCCGACGCGATCGTCCGTCAGTACCTCGGCATCATGGGCGGCTGGGGCGTCCACCCCGAGGTCGTGGCGAACTTCCTGTATGGCCTGCTCCTCGTGGATCGGGACCGCTATGCGCAGGCGTTGCAGCAGGGCAGCGACTACCTCCGATCGGTCCAGGCCCCGGAGGGCTTCTGGCCCTGCAAGTGGTACCGAGGCCCCTACTACGGCACCTTTCGTGTGGTCGCCGTGCTCGCATCGCTTGCACCGGGCAGCGAAGCCCTGGATCGCGCGCGATCCTTCCTCGTCTCGCGCCAGCTCCCGAGTGGCGCCTTCGGCGACGGAGAGGGAGAGCCGCTGTCCACAGCGCTGGCGTGTCTGGCGCTCGCCCAGCTCGGTGAGCATCGCGCGGCCGCGCGCGCCGAGCAGTACCTGATCGGCACGCAGGAACCCGACGGTGGATTTGCTGCCTGCACCTGGATCTCGTTCCCCAGCATGGACGGGCCGGTGGACTACGGCAGCCGGACGATGACCACGGCGTTCTGCTTGAAGGCCATGGTGGCGCTCCACGATCGGCTGCGCATGTGAGGGAGGCGGAAGACGTGGTAGGCGACAGGCGGATCACGATGTACCTGGAGCGCGATCCAACGCCCCTGCTGCGCAATCAGATGGAGCGGCTCGAGCGGTGCCGGCGGCGGCTCGTCCTGGGGCTGCGCGACGCCCCATGCGGTGCCGCGCTCGGCGAGTACCTCGGGCGCGGGAAGATGCTGCGTGCGTCGCTGGTGTTTCTCGCGTGCGGTGCGGTCGGCGGCGATCCCGAAGAAGCGCTGATGGCTGCCGAGGCGATCGAGCTGCTCCACGGGGCTTCGCTCTTTCACGACGATCTGATCGACGAGGCGGACGAGCGGAGAGGCCTGCCGGCGCTGCACCGGCGCGTCGGGCAGAGCGCGGCGCTCGTGCTCGGCGATTACCTGCTCGTCGGGGCCTTCGACGCGTTGTGCAAGGCGCACGAGTGTCATCCTGCGGCACGCATGCTCGATGCCGTAAGGACGCTGAGTCAGCTGGCCCAGGCGTGCTGCCGCGGTCAGCTCGAAGAGCTGGATCGCAGCGATCGACCGGTCTCGGAGGAGAGTTACCTCTCCATCGTCCGGGGCAAGACCGCGGCACCGTTCATGGCGGCAAGCGTTCTCGGCGCGCTCCTCGGTGGCGGAACGGACGAGGAGATCGAGAACCTGCGCGCGTACGGGCTGAGCCTGGGGGTCGCATTCCAGATCTACGACGACCTGCTCGATCTGGGTGGCATCGAGGCGGCGCTGGGCAAGCCGGTCGGGAACTCCCTGGCCCACGGCCGGCCGATGCTCCCGCTCATCTACCTGCGCGAGGATGGCGTCCCGGAGGAGGCGCTGCGCCAGCTCCAGGGCTCGGAGGCATCGCCCGTCCGCGTCATGAGCTTGCTCGAGGCGCACGGTGCCCTCGACAGGGTGCGGGCGACGCAGGAGGCGTTCATCGACGCGGCGGTCGCTGCCGTGGCCAACCTCCCGCCGGGGCCCGACGTGGAAATCCTGCGGTTGCTGCCGAGCCAGGCCACGGCATGGTGGGCGCCGCCGAACGGGCTGTGCGCGCCATCGGCCGGGCGCAGTATCGCCATCGCGCAAACCCCGCGAGGTCTCGGCGGATGATCCGGCTCGCGCTCGGGATCTGCATCCGCGCCGAGGGCCCGGACGCGTTTATCGAGCAAGCGGATCGCGCACCGTTCTCGCTCCCGGGCGAGTCCGGCAGGCTGCGCCGGATGGTCGAGCTGCTCGCGACCCCTCGCCCCGAGGAGGTCGTGGAGCAGGCCCTCGCCTGCGAGCCCGGCGCGTCGCCGCCCTCCGAGCTGTTGCACCTGTTGTGCGAGCAGGGCGTCCTCGTTCGCTCTCCGCTCGGACCGCAGCTGATCGAGCTGCACGGCAGGACCTTGCCGCAGCGGGACTGGCCCGTCGTGGATCCGGGGTACGAGCTGCGTCGAGTCCTGCGCGACAACGCCGGCGAGGTCGCGCTCGTGTTGCCGGGCCCGGAGCTCGAGGGCGCGAGCCTGGCCACCGCGCTGCGGGCACGGCACAGCGCACGCCGCTTCACCGGGCGCGTACTCGCGCCGGCCGATCTCGGTGCGCTGCTCGGGCTCGGCGCGGGAGCCGCGCAGGATCCGCCGCTGCCCATGGCGCCGTCGGGTCCGCCCGGCCACCGGACCTATCCCTCCGCCGGCGCGCTCTATCCGATCGAGATCCTCGTCCACGCAGTGCGCGTCGAAGGGCTCGATCCGGGTGTCTATCTCTATCAGCTCCTCGGCCATCGGCTGATCCGGTTCGCCGCGACCGAGGAGGCGATCGAGGAGGCACCGAGCGTCGATGGGATGTTGCGCACCAACGGCGTCGAGGGGGCCAGCTTGCTCGTCTATCTCTTCATGGACTTCGCCCGGCCCTCGCTCGGCAAGTACGGGGAGAAGGCGTATCGCATGGCCCTGTTCGAGGCCGGCCACCTCGCGCAGAACCTGCTCCTGGTCGCCGCCGCGTCGGGGCTCGCCGGCGTCCCGCTGTGCGGCTTCGACGACGAGCAACTGAGCCTCTCTGCCGGATTGGCCTTTCCGCAGGAGGCGATCGTGTACGCAATCGCCATCGGCGAGGAGCAGGTCAGTGGGCGCTGAAGACGTCATCGCTGCCATCGTCGAACGGCTGGAGCTCGACGTCAGCCTCGACCGCATCACGAGCTGGCGCGTGCGAGATCTGTGCTATCGCGCGACGGTCACCCGTGGCAGCGAAGCCGGATCGTTCGTCGGCTACGGGACGGGCGCCACGGTGCAGGAGGCGAGGGCCCGCGCGGTCATGGAGTGGGTCGAGCGGTACGCGCAGTTCGGGCCGGCGCCGCCCCGGACCGCGAGGACCGCGAGGGCCGCGTCCATCGCGGATGTGGCCATCCTCCCCCCGACGCTCGGGCTCTATGCCCGGTCGCAATACATCGCCGGTTTTCCCTGTGTTCCGTTCTCCATGGACGATCCGATCGCGTGGGTGGAAGGGGCCGATCTCGCGGATGGCAGGCGCCGCCTGGTACCGGTCGAATTCGTCTACCCAAGGGCCCCGCTGGGCCGTCCGCCGCTGGCCTGCGAGACCTCGAGCGGCACGGCGGCGCATGTGGATCCGATCGCCGCGGCGCTCGCGGCCGTGTGCGAGGCCATCGAGCGCGACGCATTCCTTATCTTCTGGTACCGCATGCCGCCGACGCCGACGCTGTCCTTGCGATCGCTTCCGCCGTTCGCCGGTGCGGAGGAGCTGCGGGCGCTGCAAGCGATGGGCTTCGTCGTGATGATCTGCTGCCTGGACAGCGGGCTGGGCGTGCCGTGCTTTCTGGCGCTCGCGCTCCGCGGCACTGCGCTGGCGTACGGGCTGGGCTGCCATCCGAGCGCCACGTTGGCCCTCGAGCACGCCGCGGCCGAGTTGCTCGGCGGAGTCACCTGGGTGATCGAGTCGGGCCCAGAAGCCCTGCTGTACCGCGCCCTGCCCGAGGTACGCGCTCCCAGAGATCATTATCAGCTCTATCACCATGGGCCGCTGCACGGTGCCCTGCGGCAGGCGCTCGCTCAGGTGCTGCTCCGGCCCAGTGACCAGCATCCCTGGCAATCCGCTGGTGTGCCGCTCTCGGACGAGGCCGCGTTGCGCGGTGTGCTGGAGCGACTGGCGGGGCGGGGCTACTCCGCGATCGGCTTCGATCTGACGCCCACCGAGCTCGCGCAGACCGGGTGTCATGTCACGAGGGTTCTCGTGCCGGGCCTGGTGCCCATGCACTTCGGCATGGATCGGATCCGGCTCGGCTGTCAGCGCTTGATCGGGCGGGACGCACCGGGGCGGCTCTCGACGCTCCTCCCTCACTTTCTGCATTGACTCGAAAGCTTCTGCATCGGGTAGAAAGGCACGCGCATGGACGACGATCAGTTCCTGAGGCTCATTGCGGATCCGTCGGCGCGGTTGCTCAGCTACCGGGACGTGGTTCCGGCTTATTACGATCGCGTGACTCCGGAGTACCGCGCTCAGTGGGGCGATTCGTTCCACCTGCCGCTGCAGACGGACCTCCAGCCGCCGGAGCAAGCCATCCTGGGAGCGGAGCAGCTGATCTTTCTCCAGGGCAACCTCGGTCCATGGATGCACATCCTCGACGTCGGCTGCGGAGTCGGGGGGCCGGCCTTGAACCTCGCCGAGATGTCGGGCGCGCGGATCACGGGGGTGAACCTCGTTGAGCGGCAGGTCCAGATCGCGCGCGAGCGCGCCGCGGCCCGCGGGCTGTCCGATCGCGTCAGCTTCGAGGTCACGGACGCCATGGCCCTGCCGTTCCCGGACGCGTTCTTCGAGGTCGTCGTGGTCTTCGAGTCAGGCTGCTACATGCCGGACAAGGCGCGCTTCTATCGCGAGTGCGCGCGCGTGCTGCGCCCCGAAGGGCGCTTCCTCGGGATCGACTGGATGGCGCGGGAGGGGCTCAGCCGTGAAGACCGAGAGGCGTACATCGAGCCGATCTGCAGGATCCACGGGATCGGAGACCTGATCGATCTGGGACAGCTTCGGCGCCATCTCGAGGAGGCCGGGCTCGAAGTGGAGCGCTGCGACGATGTCACCGCGTGGACCGGGCTCTTGCACGCGCCGGATCCGTCGGCGCTGGAACAGGCGCGCGCGCGGGCGTTCGGCACGTCCCCGGTCGACGGATTGCTCGAGCCACCGGCGTGGGTCCTGCTCGGGGGCGTCGCGCTGCGGATGGCGGCCCGGGCAGGCATGTTCATCGAAGGACTCTGGGTCGCGTCCAAGCGTTGAGAGAGAGGTGCTCGTGAGCTCGTCCGCCGAACCACCGTCTGCGTCGCTCGATCTGATCGCCTACCAGCTCAATCGTTCGCCGTCGCTGCGCCTGGTCGCTGCACCGGTGCAGCGCGACTTCATGGAAGCGACGCCCATGCGCTTTGCGCTGCGCTGCCTGCCGATGCTGCTCGCCAATCAGGCGGGGTGGTTCCTGCTCAATCAGCACCCGGTGATGGTCGTCTGGAATGGCGGTGATCAGCTCGAGGATCTCACCGTGTCGTCGCCGCCTGGAGTGATGCGGCCCGCCACAAGCCATTTCGGCCACGGGATCCTCACCTGGGATGTCCCTTATCTGTTTCGCACGCCACCGGGTTACAACCTCTGTGTGCGCGGTCCCACCAACTGGCCGAGGGACGGTGCCTCGGCTCTCGAGGGTATCGTCGAGACGGACTGGTCGCTGGCCACGTTCACGATGAACTGGAAGATCACCCGCGCGGGGGTCCCGATCTTCTTCCACCCGCGCGAGCCGATCTGTCAGATCCTTCCGATGCGGCGCGGCGAGCTGGAGCAGTTCAAGCCGGTCCTGCGTCCCATCGAGAGCGAGCCCGAGACCCACAAGGGATACCGCGCCTGGTCAGAAAGCCGCGCTCATTTCCTGCGGGACCTCCCGCATCCAGAGAGCGAGGCGGCCGCCCGGCGCCCCTGGCAGCGCCACTATTTTCAGGGCACCACGCCCAGTGGTGCGCACGCCCCCGGCGAGCACCAGACGCGATTGGTCCTTCGCGAGTTCGAGCTCGACGACAGCGGTGGTTCGCCCCACGAGCACTGAGCACGCCCAGCGACAACTGGACGTCGCCAGCGCAAAGCTGACTTGACATCGCAGAGGCAACCCTGCTCGGAGATCGGCGTGTCACGCCAGAGGAGCTCATGCAAAGGAGCTCATGTGATCCGGATCGGTGGTAAACCAGCAATTCATCGAATAGCGCACACCGGACTCCACTACCGTGGTGTGATGAAAATATAGCTCGTTGCTCGGAAACAGCACCAGGAGACCGTGTACGGGGGCGAGCTCCTTGCGGTAGATGCGGCCATACACGTTGGGTCCCTCGCCGAACACGATGTGTCCACCGGTGTGCGCGTCGCTCAGGTACAGAAGCGCGGAGTGGGTGCGCCACGGCGTGTGATTCGGAGCGACGCGAATGTCCGTGCACGAGCACCCGGCGTGGACGAGCTGCTCGGGCTGGCTACCGTGCTGTGGGCAGATCACGATTGCATTGTCGGCGTGCAGCACGTGCTGGAACCCGCCTGCCGTGAGCGCGCAGAGCACTGCGTGATCATGGCCCACGGCCTCGCGAAAGCGAGATCGGATCAGAGCCTCCATCCGTGCAAGCACGGACCTGGCGCGGTCGAACCCGGCCGGGTCCAAGTGTCGCAAGCTTCCGAGCCCGAGCGCGTTGTCCGAGGTCGCGTCGAGCCTCCCGAAGCGCCGATGGCTCTCCACCAGCTGATCGCACGTGGCGTCGTCGACGAAGTGCTCCACGATGACTAGGTGGTCGAGGACCTCCTCGCGCTCGGGCAGCCGGGCGAGCGCGGCATCGCCGCCCGTGGTCGCGCCGGGTTCAACGCCCGTCGTCTGGGTGATCTGCCACGGCCTGTCCACGTCGCTCATCAGCACCTCCAGATCAGTCAATCGAGCCGGAGCCCGAGTACGATCGTTGATTCGAGCGCTGGCGCGACGGGATCGATCCCGCTCAGCCCTGCGGTCTTCGCTCCGGCGCGGAATCCCACGAGCCAGTGGTCTTGCTGAAACGTGAGCTCCAGGTGCACACCAGCGCCGACCTTCCTGGGTGCGCGGCTCGGTGGGCCTGGAGGATCCAGAGGCGGCCGGCCGAGCACGACCCCCTCGCTGAGGACGCTGAGCTCCGGCTGCAGCCACAGATCGAGGTCGGCCCCGAGCCGAACTCGTTCATCCAGCCGGAGCCCCTGTATGCCGAGCACCAGACCTGCCGAGCTCCCACCCGGCCCGGCACCTACCCGCGGCGCCAGGACGACCGTGCCCAGGGCAGTCCGGGCGAGTAGATCCAGCCGATACTCCACGCCCCACGGAACGGGATCGAGGTGAGTGGAGACCCCGAGCGGGATACCCTGAAAACAGATCGCCGGCACGGGTACACTCCGCTCCCCGAACACGAGGAAGCGGTCGAAGATCGCGTACACGCTGTAGAGGAAGAATGGATCGAGCAGCTCCATCACGACCGCCGAGATCAGGTAGCTCCGCTGGAGGTCCGATTGCCGTCGCCCGTATCGATCGGCCATGGCCTGTGTCCAGCTGGCAACGTCACCGCTCTGGCGTGTACCATACCCGGCGAGGTGCAGTGACCACGCGAAGTAATTCACCGCGTCGAGGCCGACCTGGGCGCTGCGGCGGATCGCCGGATCCGCGTCGCCCGATGCGGCGGTGTTTCGGCCCGACGGTACCGACGGCAGGGGCCGGCGACTTCGACTCGCCGTGACCGCGGTCAGCCGGGCTGGGTGACCATCTCGAGCGGGCCGGTGCCGGCGAGGACGAGGCAGCGCGGGCCGGCGACGCGGGCGAGCAGGCCGCGATCGACGAGGTCGGCGCGCTCGCAGACGAGGACGGGCATGCGATCGGTGAGGCACGCGTCGCGGATCGCGGCGGCGAGGCTGCGCTCGGGCGTGCCGCCGACGCAAGGCGAGGCGCCGGCCTCGGCCGCGGCGGCGAGGACGGCGTCGAGCGCGCGGTCGCCGCGGACGAGGGTGGTCGACGGGCCGGGCGCGGCGAAGATGTCGACCAGGCGCGGATCGGGGGCGCCGAGGGCGGGGAGCGCGGGCTCGTCGGCGGGGTCGGGCGCGGTGGCGAGCCGGCAGGCGGCGGGGGTGGCGCGCACGGTGTGGGCGAACCACGGCCCGGTGTCGCCGACGGCGACGAGCTCGAAGCCGACGAGCGGGCCGGCGGGGTGGAGCGCGCGGCCGACGGCGCGCGGCGACGGCAGATCGCACCAGGCGATCAGCGCCTCGATATCGAGCGCGTCGAGGCGCCGGTGCAGGGTCGGCGACAGCTCCCAGGCGAGGGCGAAGCCGAGGATCTGGGTGGCGAGCGGATCGAGCGGCAAGCGCTGGAACGCGCGTACCAGGAGCGGCGCGGTCAGGGCGGGGGTCGCGGCGAGCCGGTAGCCGACGGCGTCGAACCCGCCGGGGTCGCCGTCGAGCCGGCGCGCGACGGCGTCGAGCAGGTCGTCGACCAGCTCGTCGCCGCTGCGGTAGGTGGCGATCGCAGCCGCGCCGAACGGCTCGGGCCGCCCCCAGTCCGCGATGTCGACCACGCTGCTATCATGCCACCGCCGCTCGCGGCATGTCATGTCGATCACCACCACTCGCTCGTTCCAGTGCCGGTGTGGCGAGCCGCTCGAGGTCACGGTCGCGGACTCGCTCAACGCCGGCCGGCATCCCCACCTGCGCGACGCGCTGATCGCGATGGAGCTGCATCGCTTCACCTGCGAGGCCTGCGGCGCCACGACCCTGGTCGATACGCCGTTCACGTACTTCGACCACGAGCGCAAGCAGCTGTTCCTGGTGCTGCGGCGCGGCGACCTGGCGAGCGAGGCCGAGGGTATCGCGCGGCTCGCCGAGCTGTACAAGGTGACGTTCGGCGAGGCGGCGAGCCCGGGGGTGCAGGCGCTCGGCGCCGGGATGATGGTGCGGCTGTGCCTGGGGGTGCTCGCGGTGCGCGACAAGGTGATCGCCGACGAGGCCCGGCTCAACGACCTGGTGCTCGAGGAGCTCAAGTGCCAGGTGCTGGCGTCCTACCCCGAGCTCGCGCTGCACGCGGTGGTCGCGCTGTGGCTCGATCGGGTCACCGCCGACGAGCTGGTGCTGCTGGCCGAGAGCGCGCACGCGGCCGAGCACCGCGTGGTCCACGTGCCGCGCGCGGCGTACGACGCGCTGCTCGAGCGGGGGGCGCAGGCGCTGCTCGCGTCGCGGCCGGAGCTGGTGCGCGGCCCGCACGTCAGCATGCTGCGGCTCGGACTGCGCTGACCTGGCTCGCCGCGCAGCCGGCGATCGGGTACCGTGTGCCCAAGGGTGCAGCGCAGGCTGCAGGAGCTGAAGCAGGTCGGGCCGCCGCTTCGAACGGAGTCGCCATGACCGGGTTCCAGCTCGCCGCGATCGTGCTGTCGCTGACCGCGGCGCTCGCATACGTCAACGCCAAGCTGCTGCGGCTGCCGGCGAGCGTCGGGCTGATGGCGATCGCGCTGATCGGCTCGCTGTCGCTGCTCGCGCTCGACCGGCTCGGGGTCGACGTCGCCGGTCCGGTCCGCGGCCTGGTCACCGAGCTGGACTTCAGCGACACGCTGCTGCACGGGATGCTCGGGCTGCTCCTGTTCGCCGGCGCGCTCCACCTCGACGTGGCGAGCCTGGGCTCGGACAAGCTCGCGGTCGCCGCGCTCGCGCTCGGCGGCACGCTGCTGTCGACGCTGATCGTCGGCGGGCTGATCGCCGTGGTGCTGCCCGCGATCGGCGCCGAGATTGCGCCGGTCGAGGCGTTCCTGTTCGGTGCGCTGATCTCGCCGACCGATCCGATCGCGGTGCTCGGCATGCTGAAGTCGGTCGCCGCGCCGCACCAGCTCGAGACCCGGATCGCCGGCGAGTCGCTGTTCAACGACGGGATCGGCGTGGTGGTGTTCACGACGGTGCTCGCGATCGCGAACGGCCGCGAGGTCGGCGCCGGCGACGTCGTCCTGATGTTCGTCCGCGAGGCGCTCGGCGGCGCGGCGTTCGGCCTGGCCACCGGCTACCTCGCCTTTCACCTGCTGCGCAGCATCTACGACTACACCGTCCAGGTGCTGATCACGCTGGCGCTGGTGATCGGCGGGTACGCCGCCGCCGAGGCGCTCCACGTGTCGGCGCCGCTGGCGGCGATCGTCGCCGGCCTGGTGATCGGCTACCGCGCACCGGCCGTGATGTCGGACCGGACCAAGCTGTACGTCGACGCGTTCTGGAAGCTGGTCGACGAGGTGCTCAACGCAGTGCTGTTCATGTTGATCGGCATCACGATCCTGGTGCTGCCATTTCACCGCGGCATGGTCGCCGCCGGGCTGCTCGCGATCCCGATCGCGCTCGCGGCGCGCTGGGGCTCGGTGGCGATCCCGCTGACCGCGCTCGGCCGGTTCCGCAAGGCAACGCCGCACTCGATCCGGATCCTGACCTGGGGCGGGCTGCGCGGCGGGCTGTCGATCGCGATGGCGCTGTCGCTGCCGGCCTCCGGCGGCCGCGACGTGATCCTCGGCATGACCTATGCGGTCGTCGCCTGCTCGATCCTGGTCCAGGGCACGACGTTCGGCCCGCTGCTGCGCCGGCTATCGCGCTGACACGGCCGTGTTACTTGCCGTCGAGCCAGCTGGCGATGGTCGCCTTCTCGGCAGTGGTGAAGTAGGTGACGCCGTTGTGCTGCGCGCCATCGGGGGCCTCGGTCAGGAGGTGGTTGGTCGCGGACGGACCCGTCTTGTAGATCACGGTGAGCGTGTCGTACGAGGTGAAGTTGGGCGG
>VBLP01000704.1 GCA_005887925.1 Deltaproteobacteria bacterium
GCTGCGGCTCGCCAGCGAGCCCGACCAGTGGCGCGAGGTCGCCGCGGCGTTCGAGCACCAGCTGGTCGGTACGGCGATCCCCGAGGCGGTCCGGCTCAAGCTCCTGCGCGAGCTCGCGCGGATCGCGAGCCGCCGGCTGGGCGATGCCGATCGAGCGCGCGGCTATCACCGCCAGGTCACAGCGCTCGCGCCCGACGACCGCGAGGCCGAGCAGCACCTCGAGGAGCTCGCGATCCAGCTCCACGACTGGCCCGAGCTGCTCGCGTCGTACCGCCGGCGCGCGGCGCGCGAGAAGGACCCGACCGAGCGCGCGTCGCTCGTCGGCTCGAGCTCGAACGCGCGCAAGGTCCAGGTGAACGCCAGCGTGCGCGACGCCAGCTTCTGCTCGCACAGCTGCCGGATCTGCGCGATCTTGGCCAGCCGCGCCGCCAGGTCGGGCGCCGCCGCGAGCTCGATCTCGAGCACCTGGATCAGCCGCGACCACTTCTCCTGCCGGGCGTAGATCGGCGCGAGCGCGGTGGCCGCCGCGGTGTGCTGCGGCTCGATCGCGAGCACGCGCTCCCACACCTGGCGCGCCCGCTCGAGCGCCGGGGCGGCGGCGGCATCGCGGGCCGCGTCGGCGCGCTGCTGCGCCAGCTGCGCCGCGCGCTCGACCAGCGGCAGCCGCGCCACCCGCGCCTCGAGCCGGTCCGCGATGCCGAGCAGCGCATCGACCAGCTCCTCCTGCTGGCCGAGCCGCGCGTACAGCCGCTCGAGCCCAGCGAAGTCGCCCGCGGTCGCGTACAGCTCGCGCAGCGTGCGCAGCGCCTTGCTGTGCCCCGGCTCGATCTCGAGCACGTCCTGCCACGCCGCCGCGGCCTGCTGCGGCGCCGACAGCCGGTCGGCGTAGATCTGGCCGAGCTTCTCGAGCAGCGCGATTGCCTCCTTGCCGCCGGCCAGGCCGCGCTGGCGCCGCAGGATCTCGGCGAGCGCGAGGTAGCGCTTCTCGCGCTCGTACACCGCCGCCACCGCCGCCAGCGTGTCGGGCGCGTCGCCGGTCTCGGCGAGCATCGCGTTGTAGATCTCGATCGCGAGCCGGGTGTCGCCGAGCCGCTCGGCCGCCAGCCGCGCCATCTCGCCCTGCTTGGCCCGCCGCTCGGCGCCGCCCTGCACGCTGGCCTCGCGGCCGAGCACATCGATCAGCGCGCGCCACTGCCGGCGCTTGGTATAGATCTCCTTGAGCCGCGCCACCGCGTCGGGATCGCCGGGCGACAGCTCGACGATCTTCTCGAGCGGCTTGATCGCGTTGGCGAAGTTGCCGAACCGCTCGGCCCACAGGTCCGCGATCTCGCGGAGCAGCGCGATGCGCTCGCCGTCGCCGAGCCCGGGCGCCTCCGCCTTGCGGGTCAGGATCGCGATCAGATCGTTCCACCGGCCGAGCGCGCGGTACTTCGCGGCGAGCTCGTTGCCGGCGCGCCGGTTGTCCGGATCGATCTTGAGGATCGCGTGGTAGGTGTTGATCACCATCACGTCGAGCCGCAGCTTGTCGCGGTAGATCTCGACGATCTCGTGCAGCCGGCCGACCCGGCCCGCGACGTCGGCCTCGGGCAGCCGCTCGATCTCGTCCTTCATCAGATCGAGCAGCGCGTTCCACTTCTCGGTGCGGCGGTACAGCCGGGCCAGCGCGGTGCGGGCCTCGCGCGACGCCGGCTCGGTGCGCAGGTGCTGCTTCCAGGCCTCGATCGCCTTCTCGGGGTTGTTCTGCTGCTCGGCGAGCTCGGCGATCTCGACGGCGATCGGCCGGGCGCCGCCGCTCTCGCTGCGCGCCCGCGGCGACTTCTCGACCTGGCGCAGCAGCGCCAGGAGCTTCTGGTGCTCGCCCTTGGCGGGATAGAACACCCGGTAGAAGTCGATCGCGGCCGGGTGCGCCGGATCGAGCTTGCGGACCCGGCGGAAGTACTCCTCCGCGCGGTCGAGGTCGCCGACGTGGCGCCACAGGACCATCGCGATCTGGAGCAGCGTGCCGAGGTCCTCGTCGCGCCGCGCCTTGAGCGCCGACTGGTACAGCGCGACCAGGGCCGGCCAGTTCTGCGCCGTCATGTACGCGTCGGCGACCGTGCGCAGCGCCTGCGGCTGGGTCGGATCGAGCTGCAGCACGCGCCGGATCGCCGCCTCGGCGCGCGCGGGGTCGCCCAGGTTGGTCCGCAGCACCTCCGCCAGGCCGAGCAGCGCCGCCACCCGCTCGCCGGTCGCCGACGCCAGCTCGCCGCGCTCCTCGAGGAGCTTGGCCAGGTCGGCCCAGCGCCCGGCGCGCCGGAGCAGCCGCGCGAGGTGGAACGCCGCCTTGGCGCTCTTGGGATCGATCTCGAGCGCCTTGCGCAGGTAGCGCTCGGCCTCGTCGGCCTCGTCGACCTCGGGCTGGAACCGCACGAACGCCTCGGCGGCCGAGATATACAGCCCGGTCGCCAGGCTGCGATCGGTCGACGCCGCCGCCTCCTGGACGTACTTGTCCGCGAACTTGCGCCAGTTCGACGCCGCCATGTCGAGCTCGCCGAGCGCCTCGCGGGCCAGCGCGTCGTCGGGGCGCAGCCCGCGGACCGCCTCGAACGCGGCGCGCGCCGCCGGCACGTCGAGCAGCTCGCTATCGAGCGCCAGGCCCTTCTCCAGCAGGAGGTCGACCCGGCGGTCGGTCTCCTCCTGGGTCAGCTCGCGCGCCCCCGGGTCGGGCAGCGCCGCGAGCTCGACGTCGATCAGCTGCACCACCGCGTCGGGCCGGCCCCGCCCGGCCAGCACCTTGCGCGCCGCGGCCAGCTGGGTCGCCCGGACATCCGGAGGCGCCTGACGCGCCGCCTCGACCAGCCCGGTCAGCGCCTGGGCGTCGTCGGGGTCGTGCTCGAGGGCGGCGAGGAGCGCAGGCAGGTCAGCCATCGCAGCGTCCGGTGATGCTACCGGCGCCGTCCGCGGCTGACAACGCCGAGAGCCAATTCCTTCGCGGGGTTAACGCGCGCGGCCTCCACAGCGCCGCCGCCGCCGATCTGGCCGGCCCACGGCGCGCGGTGGTATGGATCGAGGTCGTGATCGCCGGCGGAGGGACCACCAGCGCGTTCCCCGATGACACCACGCTCGACACTGTCGCCGACACGATGGCGCACCTGTCGTTCGCGGACGACGATGGCGTTCGCCACTTCAACCGGATCTACACCGAGGTGACCCGCGAGGTCGTGCGCCAGCTCGCGGCCGGCGGGTTCGAGGAGCCGCGGTTCATCACCGTGCTCGACGTCCGGTTCGCCGAGCTCTACCTCGACGCCCTGCGCTCGCCGGCCACCGCGCCGCGCGCCTGGCGGGTCGTGTTCGAGCGCCGCCACCACAGCCTGGCCCCCTTGCGGTTCGCGCTCGCCGGGATGAACGCGCACATCAACCGCGACCTCGCCGTCGCGCTCGACGTCACCTGCACCCGGCTCGGCGGCACGCTCGATCGCGACAGCCCCCGGTGCCGCGACTTCCTCAAGATCAACGGCATCCTCGCCGAGCTGATGGCGCAGGCCAAGTCCGAGCTGTTCTCGCGGTTCGACAAGCTCGCCGACATCGCGCTCGGCCCGCTCGACGACCTGTGCGAGACCTGGAGCATCACCGTCGCGCGCGACAGTGCCTGGACCCACGGCGTCATCCTCCACCGCCTCGGCCCCGGCCCCGCGCGCGATGACGCGCTGCGCAGCATGGACCGCACCGCCGCCCTGATCGGCCGACTGCTCCTGCTGTAATCCGGCGGGTCGCCCGGAACGCCCTCACGCTCAGGCGATCTCGCAGCGCACAGTTTCCATTCACAAACGCCCCACGTGGAGGTTCAACCATCGTACCTGGTGCCACATGTTCGGTGATTCGGAGGGCTACATGACGCCGCAACCACCCCGCTATGCGGTGCAGCTCCTGCTGCCGCAACCGGAAGTGCTCGACCCCGCGGTGGTCCACAGTCAACTGCTCGGCTGGCGCGATGACGTGCAGCTGATCCCGTCCAAGCGCGGCGATCACTTCGGCCTCGCGATCCCGACCCACGATCTGCCGCTGCTCGCCCACGTGTTCCCCGCCGCGCCGACCGCCTACGCCGCGCAGCTCGACGAGGCGCTGCAGTGGAGCCCGACGTGGTACGAGCGCTTCGAGGCCGTCGCGCGGTGCCGCGCCTCGCTCGTCGTCAGCATGGTCGCCCACCGCGCGATCAACCACGCGACGATGCTGCTCGCGTTCCTCTCGGTGCTCGACACCGTGCTCGGCTCGCTCGACGACCTGCGCCCGACCGTGCTGCACTGGCTGCCCGCGCAGCGCGTGATGCCGTTCTCGACCTACCGCCTCCTGCGCATGGAGCTCGGCCCGTGCGGCCCCGCGATCAACGTCCGGATCGCCCACGTCGGCGACTCCGACACCGTGGCCGACACCGTCGGACTGTCCGACCTCGGCCTGCCCGACCTGCAGACCCTCGCGACCGGCCGCGATCCGGCCGCGCTCGCGTTTCGCCTCGTCAACCTCGCGCGCAGCATGTTCGTCGGCGACAAGCTCGACTGCATGTGGGTCGAGGAGGCGTCGTTCTCGCCGCCGCGGCGCGACGCGCTCACCCTGCAGCTCGACTGACCGGTCCGGTTCGGCATCTGGCAGGTAGCAGGGTCTTCCTGACCTGTCGCTCGAGCCGACCCGCGACCGTAACGGTTACCGTGTGACCCCATGTCGCACCTGTACAGCGTGCGCGAACGATCGGCAGTCCGCGAATGCGTGTCGTGATGGGCGACGTTGCGTCGCCTAGCACGTAGTTGCGCATGCACCGCGATATCGAACCCTGCGCGTCTTCGCAAGAGCTCGGCGTCGACACGGGCCGGTCGGTGGTGTCGGTGATCGGCATCGACGAGTACGTCGCATGGCCGCGCCTCCACAACGCGGTCAATGACGCCCGGGGCGCGGCGCGGATGTTCATGCAGCTTGGGTTCGCGCAGGTCGCGTCACCGCTGCTCGACGGTGCTGCGACCGGCGAGGCGATGCGGCGGCTGTTGACCGACCACCTCGCCAAGCTGGCGCCGGAGGACAGCCTGGTCGTGTTCTTCGCGGGACACGGACACACACACACCGCCGGGTTCGGCGATGTGACGGTCAAG
>VBLP01000703.1 GCA_005887925.1 Deltaproteobacteria bacterium
GAGCGCTTGCATGCGCGCACCCAGGCGATGCTGAACGATACGAGCGGCACCCTTGGCCATCGGGGGCGAGCGTAGGTGCGCCCGCTCCATCTCTGTAACACGCCAGAAGCTCTGGAATAGGCTATCTACACCCTCCAGTAGCAGTGGCCCTCACAGTTTTCGGGAGCATCAGGCAGTCCGAGAGCCCGATGCTTCGCGCTCGCAGCGGTGATCCGCGAGCGTCGCATCTGTCGCTGTAGGGCCTTGGAATCAGAGCGCAAACCACCATCCACGGCGCGCCGCGATCGACGGCAGCCACCCGCCCGTGCCGGCCCGCAAGCACCGGCGCCGCGCAGCGCGCTCAGTGCTCGTGGTCGCAGTCCGGGCCATGCTCGTGCTCGTGCTCGTGCTCGTGCTCGTGCTCGTGCTCGTGCCCGTGCCCGTGCCCGTGCCCGTGCCCGTGCCCGTGCCCGTGCCCGTGCCCGTGCCCGTGCCCGTGCTCGTGCTCGTGCTCGTGCTCGGCGATCTCGGCCCGGACCTTGTCCATGTCGAGCGCGCGGGCCTGCTGGACCAGCTCCTCGAGCGCCGCCGGCGGCAGCGCGCCGGCCTCGCGGAACAGCAGCACGCCGTCGCGGAACATCATCAGCGTCGGGATCGCCTGGATGTCGATCGCGGACGCGAGCCCCTGCTGGGCCTCGGTGTCGATCTTGCCGAAGGTGATGTCGGCGTGGGTCTCGGACGCCTTCTCGAACACCGGCGCAAACGCGCGGCACGGGCCGCACCACGCGGCCCAGAAATCGAGCAGCACGATGCCCGGCTTCTCGATCGTTTCCTGGAAGCTGCGCTCGGTGATCTCGACAGTCGCCATCGGTCGACCATGGCCTGCCGCGCGGCCCACTGCAAGCGGCCGCGGCCGCCAGGCGAGCGCGTGCGCGCGGGTCGCCGCGGTCGCCTGCCGTGGCACGAGCGTTGCTGCAGATCCGGGTATGACCTCGAGCATCAGTCCGGTCGTCGTCGGCTACGACTTCAGCCACACCGGCCGCGCCGCGCTGCGCCGCGCAGTGACGCTCGCCGGGCGTGCGCCGCACCATGTGCTCCACGTGGTGTGCGCGATCGATCCGCGGGAACCGATCCCGAGCATCCCGTCGTACAACGGGGTCGACTACATGTACGCCGCGCGGGTGCAGGAAGCACTCGCAGCCGAGACCCAGCACGAGCTCGACCAGATCGAGGTCCGCGGCAGCGTGCACTTCTTCGTGCACGCCCGGATCGGCAAGGCCGCGCCCGAGATCCTGACGCTGGCCTGCGAGGTCGGCGCGGACCTGATCATCGTGGGCAGCAAGGGCATGACCGGGATCGAGCGCTGGATCCTCGGCTCGACCTCGGAGCACGTGATGCGCGAGGCGGGATGCACGGTCGAGATCGCAAGGCCCAAGCGCTACCCGGACGTCGAGCTGATGCCGGTCGAGCCGGTCGAGCCGGTGCACACCTACGTGCCGCCGCATCGCTACACCTACGAGGATCACCGCGTGAACCTGCGTCCAGCGGAATGGCCGCTGTATTAACCTGGATGAACCCTGACGAATCGCGGCGGTACGGGCGGAAATGGCGGGGGGTGCGGCGGCGGTCTACAGTTCTGTGATGGAGAAACCGCGCGTGCCGGGGTCGCCGAGGCGACAGGCAGCGATCGTGCTCGTGGGCAGCATCGCGATCACGCTCGCGATGTTCCTGATCCCGAGCCCCGAGCATACGTGGTGGCTGCTCGCGCCGTTCCGCTGGCTGCACATCTATGTCCATGAATTCGGCCACGGCATCGCGGCCTTGGTCGTCGGCGGTCAGTTCGATCGCTTCGAGATGTACACCTACTCGGGGCTGGCGCACACGCGCGGCACCGGCGGCGCGTTCTCCCAGGCGTTCGTGTCCGCGGGCGGGCTGTGCGGGCCGGCGGTGGTCGGCGGCGCGTTCCTGGCCGCCGGGCGCAGGCCGGGCCTTGCGCGCCTCGCGCTCGCCGCGTTCGGCGGCTTCATGGCGCTCTCGCTCCTCTTGTGGACCCGCACGCCGTTCGGCTGGGGCTTCGGCGCGGCGGTCGCGGCGCTGAGCCTCCTGGTCGCGCTGCGCGCCAGCCCGGCGCACGCGCAGATCGTCCTGGTGTTTCTCGGCGTCCAGCTCGCGCTGAGCGTGTACACCGGCGGCGGGTACCTGTTCGTCGACCAGGTCCAGATCCAGAACGGCTACAGCGGCGCGTCGGACACCCAGCAGATGGCCAGCGCGCTCGGCGGGACCTACTGGTTCTGGGGCATCCTGTGCGCCGCGTTCTCGGCGCTCGTCCTGCTCGCCGGCGTGTGGGGCTATCTCAAGCCCGCGCGCGCGCCGCGCAGCGCGCGACTGGTCGCCGCGGCGTAGTCGTGCGCCTGCGTGCGCCGGGCCGCGGCCGGATCACGACATCTCGTCGTCTTCGTACTCGATCTCGCCCTCGTCCTCGACCGGCTCGTTGACCGGGGTCGGGCTGGGCGCCGGCTCGTGCCAGTGCTCGGTCTCGGGCGCGCCGTTGATGTCCTCGACCTCCATCACGACTTCGGCCGGCGGCGCCGGCTTGGGTGGCTTGGCTGCGGGCTTCCTGGCCGCGGGCTTCTTGGCTGCGGGCTTCTTGGCTGCGGGCTTCTTCGCCGCGGGCTTCTTCGCCTTCGCCTTCGCCGCGGGCTTGGCTTTGGCGGCTGGCTTGGCCGACTTCTTCGCCGGCGCGGCCTTCGCAACCTTCGTGGCCTTCTTCGTCGTCTTGGTCTTCGACTTCTTTGCTTTGGCCTTGGCCATGGGGGCTCCCTAGATGAAGTAGTCAGGCAAGAGCTGAGCGTTGGGGTCCATCGCGTATTCGCGGAGGTCGGTCTTGCCTTCCGCGGCGAGCACATCATCGTCGATGCAGAACCGTCCGGTGAACTCGCGGGACGGCTTGGTCAGGATCGCGTGGGCAGCATCGCCCATGATCGACGGCTTGCGGGAGCCTCGCATCGCCGCCTCACCACCGAGCAGGTTCTGGACCGCCGCGGTGGCGATCGCCGTGCGCGGCCACAGCGCGTTGACCGCGACACCGTCGCGGCGAAGCTCGCCGGCCATGCCGAGCACGCACATGCTCATGCCGAACTTCGCCATCGTGTACGCCACGTGCGGTGCGAACCACCGCTCCTCCATGTTGAGCGGCGGCGAGATGTTGAGGATGTGCGGATTGCTCGCCTTCTTGAGGTACGGGATGGCCGCCTGCGAGCACACGAACGTGCCGCGGGTGTTGATCTGGTGCATCAGATCATACCGCTTCATCGCGGTCTGCTCGGTGCCGGTGAGGCTGATCGCGCTCGCGTTGTTGACCAGGATGTCGATGCCGCCGAACCCGTGGACGCAGGTCGCGACCGCGGCGCCGACCTGATCCTCGAACCGGATGTCGCAGACGATCGGCAGCGCCTTGCCGCCCGCGCGCTCGATCTCCTCCGCCGCGGTGTACACGGTGCCCGGCAGCTTGGGGTTGGGCTCCGCGGTCTTCGCGACGATCGCGATGTTCGCGCCATCGCGCGCGGCGCGCAGCCCGATCGCCAGACCGATGCCGCGGCTCGCCCCCGTGATGAACAGCGTCTTTCCCCGCAGCGACATGAGACTACGCTTCGTCCAGCAGATCCGGATCTGCTGGCCGGATCAGTTTGGCGAGGAGCTGCGCCCCGGCGATCCCCGCCACCGAGCCGATCCCGAACGCCCAGAAGCTCCAGGCGACCCCGACGGACCCCGCCTCCCCCGGCTTCGTGGCCACGAAGACACACCCTGTGATGAGCCCGATCATCAGGGCGAGCAGTGCAATTGTCGTCGGGAACACCGGAAGATTCGGCCGCCGCTGGACCGCGGCGATCCCGGCGGCGAGCAAGAGGCTCGCCGCGGCGACCAGCAGCACGCCGAACGTCACCGCGCCGGCGATCGGAAACGCGCGCGCCACCCGCTGCTCGTCGAACGGCATTTCTTTCGCATTATCAAATACTTGGAAATTC
>VBLP01000706.1:0-874 GCA_005887925.1 Deltaproteobacteria bacterium
CCCCCTCACCGATCTCGGCGCCCTCGTCGACGATCGCAGTCGGATGCACGTCCGCGGCCATGCCGCCGCAACCTGGCACGCGCGTTCTCGCCGAGCAAGCATCGCCGATCGGCCGGCGCAATCGACCGGCGCGCCCACCATCCCCGGCGTCAGACAGTTCCGCTACCCTGCGTGACTCGATGCCCAAGCGCCCGCCCCGCGTCGTTCGCGAGCTCCCGATCCCGGGCGACCTGCGCGGCCCCGGCCCCACCCTCGCACTCGAGATCCCCGCCCACGACGCCACCTGCCGCGGCGAGCTCTGGCACGCCGACGTCCTCTCGCTCCTCGGCCGGCTCCCGGACGCCTCCGTCGATCTCGTCATCGCCGACGCCCCGTACGCCATCGCCAAGGCCGAGTGGGACGAGTTCGAATCCCTCGACGCCTACGTCGACTGGTGCGACACCTGGCTCGCCGAGGTCGCCCGCGTCCTCGCCCCCCATGGCTCCGCCTACGTCTGCGGCTTCTCCGAGATCCTCGCCGACGTCAAGGCCCGCAGCGCCCGCCGCTTCGATGCCTGCCGCTGGCTCGTCTGGTACTACCGCAACAAGGCCAACCTCGGCCGCGACTTCGGCCGCTCGCACGAGTCGATCCTCCACCTCCGCAAGGCCGCAGCCCGCGTCGATGTCGACGCCATCCGCATCCCCTACAACGGCCACACCACCCGCTACCCCGCCCGCATCCAGGCCGTCTCCACCCAGTACGGCGGCGCCACCGCCAAGCGCGACCGCTGGGAGCCCAACCCCCTCGGCGCCAAGCCCCGCGACGTCCTCGAGGTCCCCGTCATCTGCAACGGCATGGCCGAAAAGACCCCCCACGCCACCCAGAAGCCCGAGGC
>VBLP01000706.1:904-6403 GCA_005887925.1 Deltaproteobacteria bacterium
GAGAAGCTCATCCTCGCCTCCAGCGCCCCCGGCCAGCTCGTCGTCGACCCCTTCGTCGGCTCCGGCACCACCGCCGTCGTCGCCGCCCGCCTCCACCGCGCCTGGCTCGCCGGCGACGCCGACCCCCGCTACATCGGCCTCACCCGCGACCGCCTCTCCGCCCACCAGACCGCTACAACCACGCGCCCTTCCCCCAGACGCACATCTCCCCCACGCAGCGCTCCGACACCACTCCGAAAGGCCCGTCGCGAGCCCATCGACCACCACAGCCGGCCCAGCTCATCCCCGAATACAGTCACATCACCTGGCCAGGCTGCCCTCGACTTCGGCCAACCCCGCGCCTCAACCAACGAGCCCTGACCCGCCGTCTCCCTCGAGCTTGCGTTATCCCGCTTCACTATCAGTCCCGACACCCGCGCGCGAGGCGAGTCGCGGCGGGTGATGCAGTTGCCGGGCGCGCGTCAGAGCTTGGGCGTGATGCCCATCTCCTTGAGGAGATGGTCGCCGCCGTCGAGCAGGTCGAGCGTCCACAGGGCGTAGCGGATGTCGACCTGGATCGTGCGCGTGGTCGCGGGGTTGAACACGACATCGGAGGCGACGCCCTCGATGTTGCCGTCGAACGCGAGGCCGACCAGCTCGCCCTTGCCGTTGAGCGTGGGCGAGCCGGAGTTGCCGCCGGTGATGTCGAGGTCGGACAGGAAGTCGATCGCGAGCTCGCCGCCGAGGGCGGGGTCGGCGTACGGGCCGTAGTTCTTGGCCTTGATCGCGGCGAGCAGCTTCTTGGGCGCGTTGAACGGCTCCTTGCCGGTGTCCTTGGCGAGGATCTGGGACGCGGTGGTGAACGGCCAGTCGGCCGGGTCCTTCGACTCGGGCTTGAACGACTTGACGGTGCCGTAGGTGATGCGCAGCGATGCGTTGGCGTCGGGGGCGAGCTGGCCGCCGAGGACCTGCCGCATCGCCTCGACGTAGGCGGGGGTGACGAGGATCAGCTCGCCCTGGCGGGTGTCGGTCTTCTTCTCCTCGGCCTTGACGATCGGCCAGATCCGCTGCGCGGCCTTGAGGAACGGGTCCTTGGACGCCTTGAGCTGCGCCAGGGTGCCGGTCTGGAGCAGCGAGATGCGGAGCTTCTCATCCTCGAGCTGCTGCGCGCCGTACCAGGCGTCGAGGGTCCTGTCGATCAGGGCCTCGTCGATCTTGGCGCCCTTGCGGGCGTCGAGCAGCGTCGCGAGCCACGGGCGGTCGGCCTCGGGGAGCTGCAGCGCGCGGACGAGGCCGAGCCGGAAGCTCGCGCGGTCGAGCACGCGGTCGTAGGCGCGGGCGAACTGCTTCTGCCCGCCGAGCGCCTGGTTGAGGTCGCGCTCCTGGAAGCCGGGCTTGCGGTCCTCGTTCTTCTTGGCGCGCTCCTCGGCCCACCGGGTCAGGAAGAGCGCGGTGCCCATCAGGCGCGAGCCGCCGAACGCGACGCCGCGGTCGAAGTCGACGCGCGCGGTCCGGCGCTCCTCGGCGCCGATCTGCTCGAGCTTGTCGATCGCCTGCTTGAACGACTCGTGGCCGGGCTGCGCCGCCCAGTCCTTGATCTGCTTGTCGAGCGCGTCCTTCTGGGCGAGCAGGTTGCCCTTGGTCAGCCCGGCGAGCACGCCGCGGTCCTTCTCGAGGAAGTTCTGGACGCCCTGCTTCATGACGGTCGCCTTGGTGCTGGTCTCGCCGTCGTCGGTCAGGTGGGCCTCGACGATCTTGTAGCGCTCCTCGGCCAGCGCGATGCGATAGGGCAGCGTCCACTCGACGTCGTGGTGGATGTCGGCCGCGATCCGCGTCCGCTCGGTCCGGCCGGGGTAGCCGGTGATCATGACGAAGTCGCCGGGCTTGAGGCCGGCGGTCGAGACGACGAGGTGGCTCTTGGGGTGGAACGGGACGTTATCGGCCGAGTACTCGGCGGGGGTGCCGTCCTTGCCGACGTAGGCGCGATAGAATGACCAGTCGCCGGTGTGGCGCGGCCAGTGCCAGTTGTCGACCTCGCCGCCGTAGTTGCCGGTGGAGCGCGCCGGCGCGTAGACCAGCCGGACGTCGCGGATCTCGAGGTTCTCGGTCTGGATGTACATGCCGCCGCCGAAGTAGCCGCGCACCGTGCAGCGGATGCTGGGCCGATCCTTCTCGCAGGCCGCGAGCAGCGCCTTGCTCCGCTTCTCGGCCTCCTCCTTGCGGGCGATGGGGTCCTTGATCTTGTCGAGGCCGTCGCGGACGTCCCTGGTGACGTCCTTGAACGCCTGGGCGACCAGCACGCGCTGCGCCGGCCCGGCCGGCTTCTCGTCGGCGCGGGTCTTGGCCATGTAGCCGTCCTCGACGAGGTTCTGGCCGGCCTTCTTGTTGGTGTTGAGCTGCAGCGCGCCCTGCACGCAGTGGTGGTTGGTGACGATCAGGCCGTCGGGCGACACGAACGAGCCCATCTTGCGGAACGTGTCGACGTGCACGGGCAGCGTCATCTGCTGCGGCAGCCACATCCCGCCGGGGTTGGTGTACTGGAGCCGGAAGCCGAGGGCCGGATCCGCGGGTGGCGGCGCCGGCTCGGCTGCCGCGGGCGGCGCCGGCTTGGTGTCGGTCGCGGCCGCCGTGGGTTGTCCGGCGCTCGGACTCTTCGCTGCGCCACCACAGCCGGCGAGGAGGAGCCCACACAGAAATGCCGTGTGCTTCATGCCCGACTCCATACCAAGAATCGGTTCGGGAACGAACATTCCTCAAATGTTAAGCAGTGAACGGGCGCGCCCTACCTGCCAACCGGCGGGAGCATCCCCCGCCGGCGCTTGTCTCCCCCGGTAGACACGAGTGTGTCTTCGGGGGGCCTCGGCCGAGTCATCTCGCGCTGTTGGGAGTGGTACGGCCGCTGCAGTTCCGGCGGACATGCGGACCTCGGCCCTCTCCCCGTTGCTCGTCCTGGGCGCGCTCGTCGCTCCCGCGCGCGCCGATCACAAGGAGCCCGTCAAGGCCCCCGAACAGGTCGCCACGGCGCTGCCATCGGGGCGCGGCGCTGCCCCCGTGGCCTCGGTCACGGGCGACCTCGGCATCACCGGCGCCCGCCCGGCGCGCAAGGACCCGTTCCTGTCCGCGCGCGAGGTCGCCACCGAGGTCCGAGCGTACGCGCCGGACATCGAGCGCTGCTACCTCGCGCACCTCGACGATGTCCGCCGCGCCGGCCACCTCGATCTGACGTTCGTGATCGGCCGCGACGGCGCGATCGCCTCGCTGAAGGCCGCCGCGCCGACCCTCCCGGCCCGCGCCGCGCGCAAGGTCGAGTCGTGCATCCGCGAGGCGGTCGAGGTGCTGCGCTTCCCGGAGCGCCGCAACGACACCACCGCGGTCGTGCCCTACTACTTCCAGCACACCGAGACGCCCGGCGGCGGGCCGCAGCTGAGCTGCTGGAACCCCAGGGGCTGCCACTAGGGGCATAGCGCCCGGCAGAGCGCGTACACGCTCTGCTCACCGTGGGCTGCTACGCGGATGGGCGTCGGGACCGCGCCTGCCGAAGAACCACCGACGCTTGCGCGGACGGTCCCGACCCCATCCGCTCGCGGGCGCCCCGGCGAGGTCGCGTTGACGTCTCGCGAGCGCGCGCATGACGTGCGGCAAAAGATCGATCCGCGCGCATGGATTGCGACAGATCGATCCGGCGGGCGCGCGTCAGTCGTCGAGGGCGAGCTGGGAGAAGAAGCTCTTCACCTCGTCGGTCGGGACCGCCTGGCGCGCCTCCTCGGCGATGTCGCGGACCTCGAGCAGCTCGTCGGGGATCTCGAGCAGGAACCGTGACGGCGTGCGCGGCAACGGCCGGCCGCGCTGGACGCGCTGGCACGCGCGGGTCAGGTACAGCTTGCGCTGCGCGCGCGTGATGCCGACGTAGCACAGCCGGCGCTCCTCGCTGATGTCGCTCGCATGTTCAGCGTCGATCCCACGGGGGAGGGCCCCCGCCCCGCCGGCAAAGCCGTCGGGGTCCCCACCCCCCGCGCTCGGCATTCGCCGATCGATGACGTCGGTGACTTGGGGCTGCAGCGTGCGGATGTGCGGGAGCAGCTCCTCCTCGATCCCGATCAGGAAGCAGACCGGAAACTCGAGGCCCTTGGCGCCGTGCAGCGTCGTGAGCACCACGCGGTCGCCGGCGTCCTCGCGGTCCTCCGAGGTCTCGAGCGAGAGCCGGCGCAGGTACTCGGCGAGCGCCTCGCGGCCGCGCGCTTTCTGGGCGAACTGCGCCAGCGAGCCCAGCAGGCCCTCGACGTTGTCGATCCGGCGCTGTGCGGCGGCGAGCGAGCCCGCGGCGGCGCGCAGGTCGTCGTACAGCCGGATGTCCTCGATCAGGGTCCGCGCCGCAGCGACCACGTCGGCACCGGACGCGAGCGCCGCGGCGAGCTCGGACACCACGTGGACCAGCTCGATGATCCCGTTGCGCGTCGCGCCGCGCACGCCGCCGACGTCGACCTCCCGGGGCTCGGGGTCGCCCTCCTCGCGCGGGATCGCCGCGGCCAGCCCGGGCAGCATCTCGGTGCCGCCGGGACCGGCGATCGCCCCGCGCAGCGCATCCCACAGCGGGGCGTGCCGGGCCTGGGCGGCGGCGACCAGGCGCTCGACGGTCGTGGCGCCGATGCCGCGCGCCGGATAGTTGATCACGCGGCGCAGCGAGAGCTCGTCCGAGACGTTGAGCGCGACCGCAGGTAGGCGATCACGTCCTTGACCTCCTTGCGCTCGAAGAACTGCTGCCCGCCGTACATGACATACGGCACGCTGGCCTGCCGGAGCTCGTCCTCGAGCGCCTTGGCCTGGAGGTTGGAGCGGTACAGCACCGCGATGTCGCTCCACCGCCGGCAGTCGCCGTGGAGCCGGGCGATCTCGCGGGCGACCCAGCGCGCCTCGTCCTCGGAGGTGGCGGCGACCGCGTGGACGATCGGCTCGCCCTGGTCGTGCTGCGACCACAGCTGCTTGCCGTGGCGGTGCTGGTTGTGGGCGATCACCGCATTGGCCGCGGCGAGGATGGTCCGGGTCGAGCGGTAGTTCTGCTCGAGCTTGACGACGCGCGCGCCGGGGAACAGCTCGACGAACCGCAGGATGTTGGTCGGATCGGCGCCGCGCCAGCTGTAGATCGATTGATCGTCGTCGCCGACGACGACCAGGTTGTGATGGCCGGTGACCAGGTGCCGCACCAGCCGGAGCTGCGCCGCGTTGGTGTCCTGGAACTCGTCGACCATGACGAACCGGAACCGCTCGGCCCAGCGCCGGCCGACCTCGGCGTCGCGCTCGAACAGCCGCACCGGCTCGACGATCAGGTCGTCGAAGTCGAACGCGGCGCACGCCCGCAGCATGTCCTGGTAGCGCGGATAGATCTCGGCGGTCTGCACGTCGTAGTCGTCGGCGGGGTTCGGCAGGTAGTCGAGCGGGCCGATGAACGCGTTCTTGGCCAGCGAGATCCGGGTCAAGAGCGCCTTGGCGTCGTAGCGGCGGTCGCCGTCGTGCAGCGCGCGC
>VBLP01000705.1:0-4682 GCA_005887925.1 Deltaproteobacteria bacterium
AAGCAGATCGAGTTCTTCACGCTCGAAGGCGGAAAGCTCGTGCGCAAGGGAGTGATCGATGTGCCGGGCGGCCCCGAGTCGCTCGTGATCGATGCGAGCCGAGGCCGGGCCTACACCCACACCTGGAACGACGCGAGCGTGGCGATCGATATCGCGAAGCACAAGGAGGTCGCGCGATGGAAGAACGGGTGCAGCGCGTCGCGCGGCATCGCGCTCGACGAGAAGCGCGGCCTGTTGTTCGTCGGATGCGACGAGGGCAAGGCGATGGTGCTCGATGTCGTGCACGACGGCAAGCAGCTCGGCAGCGCCGGCACCGGCAAGGGCGTCGACATCATCGCGTATAGCTCCGGGCTCGCCCACCTTTACGTCCCCGGCGGCGACAGCGCGACGCTGACCATTCTCGGTGTCGGCGCGGGTGGCAAGCTCGACGTGCTCGGCAGCGTCGGGGTGGCCTCCGACTCGCACTGCGTTGCCATCGACGATATCGGGCACGCGTACGTCTGCGATCCGAAACATGGCTCGTTGCTCGTCGTCACCGACCCATATCCGGCGACCCACTGACTGCTCCACCACAAGCGAGCCCACGATGGCCCCGGCACCAACGTGGCAACCAGCGCATTCGCAAGGTTCATCGCCTCGCGGTCGACCCGTCGAGCGTCCGGCCCCCGCGGCATCCACCGGGCTCGCCGGGATGCATCGCGTGCCCGGTCATGCGAGGGTTGCTGCCTCATGCAGCAGATCTGGATCACCAAGCCCGGTCCACCCGAGGTATTGCAGGTTCGCGATGCGCCCGATCCGACCCCCGGTTCCGGCGAGGTCCGGATCCGCGTGCGCGCTGCCGGGATCAACTTCGCGGACCTCATGGCGCGTGTCGGGTTGTACCCGGACGCGCCCAAGGTCCCGTGTGTCGTGGGCTACGAGGTCTCCGGCGTGATCGACGCGATCGGCAGCGGCGTCACCCGGTTCGCGGTCGGCGATCGGGTGTTCGGCATGCCGCGGTTCGGCGGCTACACCGACACACTCGTGATCTCCGAAGCGCAGGTATTCCGGATGCCCGACGCGATGAGCTTCGAGGAGGCCGCCGCGATGCCGGTGGTCTATCTGACGGCGCATCACATGATGCTGTTCACCGGCAATCTGCGCCGGGGCTCGCGCGTCCTCGTTCATTCAGCGGCCGGCGGTGTCGGGCTCGCGGCGATCGACCTGGCGAGGTCTCGGGACTGCGAGATCTACGGCATCGCCGGCGCCGCCAAGCACGACTTCCTGCGACAGCGCGGGTGCCAGCATCCGATCGACAGCGCCGCGGATTACGTCGCCGAGGTGACGCGCGCGACGGGCGGCAAGGGCGTCGATCTCGTGCTCGACCCGGTCGGCGGCAAGAGCTGGTCGCAAGGCTACTCGCTGCTCGCACCGGTGGGCCGGCTCGTCGCGTTCGGCCTGTCGGCGGCGGCCTCGGGCAGATCCCCGGTGTGGGTGCTCGGAATTCGGCGGATGGAACTATGGCGAACGACGGGTCGCCCGCGGACCCGCACTGCGGGTCACTGCGCTCGCGAGACGTGCACACGCAGACGACCGGCGTCCCGTTCCACCGTGACCGCCCACGGGCGGCAGCACACCGCGCAGTCCTCGACCAGCACGCCCGTGGTATCCGGGTCGACGTACAGATCGACCCATTCTCGACAGTACGGGCAGCGAACGCGGATCGTGTCCTCCACGCCGGCATCGTGGCGCGTCCGGGCCGAGACGTCACGGCCCGGCGGGCACGAGATCATCACGCTCGCTTCCACGATGGCGATGCCCAGCTGCTGTGGATGGCGCGGTACTCGTACGTCGACATCGTTAGCGGGAAGCGTAGTCGAACACCGACCCTGCCAAGTGGGTCATCGCGTCACGCGAAACCAGGAGGCTTCGGGGTGACACGGCGGGCCGCGACGTGAGATGCTTGCCGCGATCGGAAGAGGCGGCTCTCATGCATGACGAGATCGCGGTGCTCGACGACTTCCTGCCGCCGGACATCTACCAGAAGCTCGTGTGGTTCGTCGCCAATGAAGCGATGTCTTACGGCACGCGCTCCAACTCCCGCACCGACCCGCACGGCCATTGGAGCCGGAGATTCGTGACCGCCGGCCACTTCAATCTGGCAGACGTCTCCTACCTGCTGGACGGAGTCGAGGAGTTCGCCGCGATCCACGCGGCATGGGACTTCATCAAGCGTACGCACCTCGAGGACGGCGTCCTCCTGCGCTGCTACCTCAATGGCTACACCTACGGCACCGACGGCTACTTCCACTCCGACTCGGGCCGGCCCGACGAGCACACGGCCATCCTGTTCATGAACGGGGAATGGGATCCAGACTGGGCGGGCGAGACGGTGTTCCTCGACCAGCGCGGCGATATCATCCGGGCGGTCCTGCCGAAGCGAAACCGCGCCGTCATCTTCCCCTCCCGACTCCTGCACACCGGCCGGGGCGTGTCGCGAAAATGCGTGGAGTTGCGCCAGACGCTGGTTTTCAAGGCGAGGGAGCGGCGGAGCGACAATTTCGAGAAGCTCAGTATCTTTCTCCGGAAGAACGGTGCGACGACGCTCGGCCACCGCGAGGGATCGTTGCACGACCACCTGGTCCGAACATTCTCGCTCCTGGAGTCGTGCGGGTTCGACGACGAGGTTTGCTTCGGCGGCGGGCTCCATGCAATCTACGGCACCAACGCCTTCACCTGTGCACTGATGACGCCGGTGAGCAGCGCCATCGTGGAGGAGTTCGGCGAGGGCGCCGAGCGCCTGGCACACCTGTTCTCGGTTCTCAATCGACCCAGGACGCTGGAATCTCCGCAGGAACTCGAACCCGACATGGCGCTCGTCGAACAGAGCGACGGGCGAACGCTGAGGCTGCCGAGAAAGGTGTTCGACGATCTGAGAAAGATCGAATGTGCAAATCTGCGCGACCAGGACGCATTGGCAGGGCAGCCCAATCTGCGCGCGCTGTGGAATGAATACCTGTGCGGATCTTCTCCAGCCGCGCAAACCTGATCGATTGCGCGGCTGCGATCGGTGGGTCTTCGCCTTCGGGCCGTTCGCCGGGCGCGATCAGGCCAACCGGGATCGGGACACGACTTCAGTCTCGGCCACCGATGTAGAGCATCGTCGATGAAGCAACGACGATGCTCCGGTTCTGACCGGCCCGATCCCGCGCGCGTGCGTGTGTTGTGAAGGTCGGCGACGGAGAATTTGACATGGTCTTCCAGTCGGGGATGATGCAGCCCATGAGTGCTGCCGAGGTCCTTGCGCCGGAGATCTCCGCGCCGCTGACGTGGGCTGAGATCTGCGCGCGCTATCCGGATGAGTGGGTGTGCCTGGTCGAGATGGATCGCGTCCACCCGTTCGGCTTCGAGTTCCGTACGGCGCGGGTCATCGGCCATGGCAAGACGCGTCGCGCGCCGGTCGATCAAGCGCTGCGCTGGCGGAGTCGCTACGCCGCGATCGGACACTATTTCACGGGTCGTATCGCGGTGCGGTCGCTTCGCCCGTGTCTGGTCCCCGATGACGAGGCTTGAGACACCCTTCGCAAGCGACGGTGATCTGATCATCATCGAAGGTATCGTCACCGGGCCGCTCGGAATCACGAGCGGTCGTTTCGTGCTCGATACTGGAGCGGTCATGACCACGATGAGCCCCGAGCTTGCGGATCTGCTCGGGTACAGCGCGCGCGACGGGATCAAGTGCGCTCGCGTGCGGACGGCGATCGGCACCGAGGACGGCTACGTGCTTGCGGTGGCCGAGTTCGCCGCGCTCCGCTGCCCAAAGCCGCGCTTCCATGTGCATGTCTTCGATCTTGGGTACGACGATATCGATGGCCTGCTAGGCCTGAACTTCTTGCGGGAGCTGAACTACGAGGTCCGCTCCGCCGAGCGCCGCATCCTGGTCGAGCCGATCGAAGCGGCGGCGGGTTCTTAGGCCACTCGTCGAGCGCGACCGTGATCGCGTCGCACCAGTAACCATCTCGCGTTCCTGCATGTCGCGGATGAGGTTGATCGTCTCACGCGGCAGCGGCGACGTCTTGCGCGGCCGGGATCGGCGCCGCCAGAACAGGCGAAAGCCGGCGCGATGCCAACGCAGAACGGTCTCCCACTGGCCAGAGGCTGTCCGGTGTCCCCGAGCACCTCACGAGGAGGCAGCTCGGTCAGGTACTCGGCGACCGTGAATGCCCCGCGCGTCGAGGTCCAGGTACTCGACCGTTCGCCGTTCTTGCCCGCGCAGAGGGTTCTCGATTTTCCGGCGAGCCAGGACGAGGTCATCCGACGGGCGGGCCGTTCGAAGCCCTCACCACTGCGGCGCCGCGGTGACGCTGGTGCCAGCGTCGGTTGCGCCTCACTTCGCGGCGCTTGGCGAGCCGCTGGGTCCATCGGCCCGTTGCGAGTGGAACCACCTGAAGCCGGCGTAGGGACCTGGTGATGCTGCCCGACGAGGTGGACAAACTCGGCTAGATGAAGTGATCCGCCGGCGCGCGCTGCTCGAGAACACAACCGCAGGTGCTGCCGACTGCTTGTGTCCCACACGGCGTGATCGCCTTGATTGCCGGCATGGACGTGCGGCAGTCCTTGCTCGCTCTGCCATGTGGAGCCGAAACACGGGGAACCGTTTCACGCTATACTGGAGTCATGTGGGGTTTCGTGGAGCGGGAGAA
>VBLP01000705.1:4729-13801 GCA_005887925.1 Deltaproteobacteria bacterium
CCGAACGTGCGTACTCGTCCACGGTGCAGCAGCAGGTGACCGAGGGCGCGAGCCACGACGCCGCTGTCCGGTCACCCGCGGCTCATGGCGCGTCGGCAGCATTTGCGCCTCCGCATGGAGACTGGGTTCAACGCACGTTCGGCCGCCCCGACCTTCGCGCTCCAGGCGATCTCGCGACACGCTTCACCGCGAGCTCCACGGCTCCAGCTCGAAGCGCCGCAGTCCTGCAACGTCGCGCCAGCGGGCCGTCGAACGAGCACGTCCATGCCGCGGCGGCCCGCGGGATCGAGAGTCCTGCGACCTCGTTGCCGTTTGCGGACCGGATCCAGGCCTCGTTCGGCCCTCGTCACGACGTTGCCTCGATCCAGGCCCACGTCGGCGGCGCCGCCACCGGCGCGGCCGCTGCGATGGGCGCCTCGGGGTATGCGGCGGGCAACCACGTGGTATTTGCCGGTGCGCCGGATCTGCACACCGCCGCGCACGAGGCGGCGCATGTGGTCCAGCAGCGCGGGGGCGTGCAGCTGAGCGGCGGCGTCGGTCAGGCCGGTGATGCCTACGAGCACCACGCCGACGCGGTCGCAGACCTCGTCGTGCAAGGCAAGTCGGCTGCCGATCTCCTCGCGCAGCGCGCGCCCGGCGCGCCCGACCGCGGCCGCGAGGATCAAACCCGGCACGCGTGCAGCACCTGCGGCGGCGCGATCAGCGGGGCCGGTGAGTGCACGACCTGCAAGGCCGGCGAGGCAGCCGCACCGCAGCCTGCGGCGGTCCCGGCAGTCCAGCGCCAGCCCGACGGCCCGTCTCCGTCTGCGAACCAGGGCAACGGGCCCGCGTCCCAGCCAGCCGACAAGTCCGGCGACGGCCCCTCGACCGGCGCAGATCCGGGCGCGGATCCGGCGCAAGGCCCGATCGCCACCGGCCCGGTCTCCACGTGGGGCTGGGGTGGCGACGCCACGCGCAGCGTCTACGCGCCGTGCAACATCGTGGAGATGGACCGCGCCAGCTTCCTCGCCTTCGAGGCGACCGCGCTGTCGCGGGGAGCCAGGCGTGCGGCCGCCGCGCAGGCCAAGGGCGGCTTCGGCATCACCACCTCCACGGTGACCGATGCCAAGCCCCCTCCCATCGAGGCCGAGCCGATACAGGATGGTGGAAAGACGAAGTTCCGGTTGAAGCCCACCCGGGCGGAGATGGCTCCCATCCAGTCCGCGGTGACCAGCCCGGGTGAGTTCGTGGAGGGGATCTTTCACTGGGTCACCCAGGGTGGCACCGTGTGCCGGTCGGGGGATTACCCGATCCGCTGGGTGCTCACCGCCGACGGCGCCGTCAAGGTCAAGCAGGGCGAACAGGAGCACTGCAACGATTTCCGCGCCGCGTTCGCCAACACGCTCGCGCTGTACGCCAGCTCGATCAACAATGTGGCCTCCGCGAACCGGATCTACAGCACCGAGAAGCAGGCCATCGGCGACGCGCTCTCCTATCTGCAGATGAGTCAGCCCGATGAGATGATGGCGAACTACATCGCGGCGGCGAGCCGGACAGCGCGGCGTGACAACACCGCGCACGTCCCGCGACCGCGGACGCCGCAGGAGCCCGATCCCGGCTGCCGCGAGATACGACTGGTCCTCAACGCGGCGGCGTGGCCGGGCATCCCCGGCATCGCGTCGGATGCGCTCGTCAATCCACCGCCAAGACCCTGACACCCGCCGCGACACACGCCGCTGCGGGCCCACTCCCATCGCCAGTCCAAAGCCGGCGCCATAGAAGGCCGCTTCCTTGTCCTGGGCGCATCCGTTGCGCGCGGGAACATCGTGCTGTCCATCCGCGTTGCGGACGTGGCATGACTGCCGGGCTCCGCCAACCACGTTACGCGACTTCCACCCCCCGCCAATGCACGGTGCGATGATGAGAGAAGGTCCGATCACTGGTTCCGACCACTGCCGTCGGACATTTGCCGCAGCCAACCGACGCATCTAGCTTGCGCGCTGTTGATCGGAGCGCCTGCGATGGCGCCTGCCGGGTGTGGCGATCACAACACCATGGTCCAGCCCGACGCGAGCTGCCCACAGGTCTGTGACCTCGGGGCGCAGCGATGCAATGGCAACAACGTCGAGACCTGCGGTCCCGGCGCGGATCTATGCCCAGCCTGGGGCGCCCCGACCGCGTGCCCTGCGGACAACCCGATCTGCGGAGGCGGGACGTGCGGGCGTGGCTGCCAGGACGACTGCGTGATCGGGCGGAACGCGTCGGTGAACAGCGGGTCGTGGTCGTGAAGCCGGTAGCGCTTGCTTCGCAGGAGTGATGGTCCGTCGTTGCCGCTGCGGTTGAACCGCCAGACATTCGACGAGATGGCCGGGGAAGCGCTCGCCGCGAAGTACAGCTGATCGCCGCCTCTTGCCGGCCCGAGTTGGTGCATCATGGTCGAATGCGCGTCCTGCCGATCGTCGCGATGCTCGGTTGCGGCTCACCGATGCACGCCGTCGACGCCGCGGCCGCCGACACCGCCCTCCCCGACGCGCCCGTCGACGCCGCGGCGCCCGTCAACCGGTGGACGTTCAACGGCAAGACCTACACGTCGCCCACCGCCACGTGCGAGCTACCGACCGGATCGCCGTACTGGTTCGTCCACAGCATCGCCGTCGAGACATCCGGCCACGAGCTCGTCGTCTACTTCCTGTATCCGCATCCACCGGCGGCCGGCACCTACGGTTGCATCGGCAACCCGAACAGCCTCATGACCGGCCAGGCCGTGATCGCGGCGGGCGACGCGCCCAACGGCGTGTACTACGCGACCGGCGGCCAGCTCGTCGCGACCGTCTCCAGCGCCACGGTGACCGCGACGTTCGCGAACGTGCCGACCGAGCTCGGTTCGTCGGGGATGTTCAGCAGCATCAGCGGCACTGTGACCTGCCCGTCGCCGTAGGTCGTGCTGGTGCACGCCGATTGCGACTGCAATCAGCTGCTGACCCATTCCCGGCACATCTCGGCGTAGAAGGTGCGCTTCAGCTCGTCCTCCACGTAGATGAGCTGCTTGAAGTGGCTCCGCGACAATTGTCTCCGCAGTGCGGAGACAATTTCCGACCTGGGGAACGCCCGTGCGAACCGAATCATGTGGTGACTATGCCGAGCTCGGCATAGTCGCCATGCGTTCGGGACCCATGCGGCGATGTTCGGGGTGAACCCGTGGAAGCTGATGACGTGGATGGGCCACAAGCGCATCGACGAGACGATGCTCTACGTCCACTTTGCGGAGGCTCATCTCCGGCGCTCCCGGAGCCGATCCTGGACGTGCAGCGAACCCAAGATGACCCCGACAAGAAGGTCATCGCGATGCTCACCGCGCGTGCGAAGCTCGCTCAGCGTGGCAGTAAATTGGCAGTAAAACCGGGTCTGCCGGAGGAAAGCGTCTTAATTTCAGAGAGTTAACTGGCGGAGCGGACGGGACTTGAACCCTGCTGACGCAAGCCGAGACCTTCAACCATCTCGCGCTTCTGTAATGACCACGCAGGCTTGCGCAGCTCGAGTCGCCCAGCTGGCCGTCGCTGATCCGGCTGTTTTTCGGCCGACGTGGCAGCAACGTGGCAGCAGAAACCGCTGCGTTTGCGGGCCCGGCACGCCTGAAAACGGATGTCAAGTTCACCCTCCCATCCGCACGGCAAGTGATTCGCCCTCGGCGTCTCGCAGTCGCCGGCCTGATGCGTACAGTGTCTGCTGGGCCGCAGTGTCAGACCGGGCGACTACATTCGATCAGTGCTGGACATGACCGCTGGGCACGCCGACGAGTACGTACCGCCGAGCCGCGCCGACGTCGTCACGTTCAGCTCGGATCGCATCGGGGTAACGGATGGCCTCCTGCTCAAGTTCCCGCAGATCCACGCGGTCGGCGACATCTCGCTCGCGGCTCGGCCTCGCATCGCGATCGTCGGCGCGCGCAAGGCGACCGCCGAGGGTCGCCGCCGTGCCGCACAGCTCGCCCGTGACTGTGCGCGCGCCGGCATCGTGGTCGTGTCGGGGCTCGCCGAAGGCGTTGACTACGAGGCGCACACCGCCGCGATCGACCACGGTGGCAAGACCATCGCGGTGGTAGGCACGCCGCTCGACAAGGTGTACCCGGCGAAGCACGCGGCGCTCCAGCACGCCATCTACCGCGACCACCTCCTGCTCTCCCCGTTCACCTGGGGCGACAAGTTCGTCCCCTCCAACTTCCCCGAGCGCAACCGGATCATGGCGCGGCTCGCGATGGCGACCGTGATCATCGAGGCGAGCGACACCAGTGGCTCGCAGCACCAGGCCGCCGAGAGCGTGATGGTAGGGCATCCGGTGTTCATCACCGCGGGTGTGCTCGACAATCCCAAGCTCACCTGGCCCAAGCGGTTCATCGGCGACGACAAGCCGCTCGGTCGCGTCCTTCGCACGAGCGCTGACGTGATCGACTTCGCGCGCGCGTCATGAGGAGGATCCGAGGACTCGCGCTCGGCACCTACTATGCGAAAGGTGCCGAGGCCGCGCGCGCGACGCCGAACGCATCACAGGTGCGGGGCCTCGTCTACGCGGTCAAGGACAACCGCGTGCCACCCAACCCCAAGCAATCGATCCAGCACCGACTCCATCCCATCGGCCGGCCGGTTCAGGTCGATCGGACGAACGCGATCGAGTACGTGACCGCGATGCTCGCGAACCGGATCGACAGGCTCACCAAGTTCTTCAAGGCCGAGGATCCCGACGCGATCACGCTCGTCCCGGTCCCGTCCTCGTCGGTCACAGCAGCGACGATCCAGACGGCCCGGTTTCGTACGCTGCGGCTCTGCAATGCGCTCGCAGGCGTCGGCTTCGGTCACGTCGCCGTCCTGGCCGTGCAGCGGAAGCCGGTCGAGGGTAAGACCAAGGGGAATCGTCGCACCGCGGACCAGATCCTTGCGGGCCTCGCGCGTACCTCGACGCCGGTTCCCCGCGGCACCACGCTCGTGATCGTCGACGACAACGTCCAGAGCGGGGCGAGCATCGCCGCTCTCGACAAGCTGCTCGGCGCGTCGAAGCCCACGGCGGCATTCGCGGTCGCCGTCACGGACTCGCAGCCGTACGCGGACGCGGCCAAGGCGCGGCGCTTCACGATCGAGTACGACGAGACAGCGGACATCCTGGATGTCTCGTGCACCCTCGGTTGACGCCGTCAACGGGCTGGGTGCCGAGGTGCCCTTCAGCCCCAATCGAGGAACTCAGGGGCTTGCACGAGCTGCCTGAAGACCGCGTGTGAAGTCGCGTCTACTGCCGGGAATACAGCGCGCCGGTCGGGCGTCGGCCTCCGACATGACACGCCTGGTCTTCGTGATCGCCGTCGCATGTGCGTGCAAGCCCGGACGCGAGCTCAGCGAAGCGGAGCAGATGCAGTCACTGCCGGCGGCGACGCCGGTGGACGGCAAACGGGTCACGCTGCCGAAGACGGCGCCCAAGGTCGGCGATGTCGTCGTATGCAAGCACGACTCCCGAACCCGCGGCGTCGGCGAGCTTGCCGGACGCGCCAGTCACTTCACGATCCGCGAGCTGTCGACACGTGAGTGGACCGTGCTCGGCGTCCGAGCGAGTTACGTGACCCGTGTGCGGGTCGCGTACCCCGACGAGCAACGCTCGAACGACGTCGATGGCCGCGCGGTGCCCGAGCCCATCCTCCTGCGCGGGCATGCGTATGTCGTCGACGTTCATGACGACGGCACGCTCGCGGTCGGCCGCGCCGACGATGGGGGCGCGATGTCGCCCGAAGAAGCCAAGCGCGTGCGCGCCGATGTTGCGGGCGAACTGACGCACAAGGACCCGAACGCCGCGTTCGTCGGCGTCGAGCTCGTGAGTGGGCGCGTCGTGCCTCTCGCGGCCGATGCGGTCGAGGCCCAGATCGGCGACGGCGCGAAAGTGCGCCATGCGGAGGCGAGGCTAATCGACGTGCGCGGCGCGACCGCAGTGATCGAGACGCACGCCGAGGGCGAGATCGCCGACTCGGCGCTGCCCTTCGACTCGCGAGCCCTGTCGACGTGGGACACCGCGACCGGGTGGGTGCTCGAGGTGACCGGCGTGTTGGTCGCGCACGGTCCGGGCGAAGGCGGCATCGCGCTCACGGATCGCGGCACGTGGACCGAGACGTGCAGCTACCGCTGAGCGAGCTCAGCGGCAAGGACGTTCAACTGCCCACGGGCGCGGAGCTTCCAGCGCTGGGAAGCGGCACGCAGGCCAGAAAGCACATCGACCAGCCCCGCCTCCGTCCTGATGAACGGCAGGAGCACGATCGCGGTGAGACCCCGCGCCCCGTACAGGTCAAGGTTCGTGTTGAGGTCGTCGACTTGCGGCGTGTCACTGTAGGGCTCGTAGGCGATCCATCCGACTTTCGCCAGCGACGCGGCGAAGATGCACCCCGTGGCCCGCATCTGGAGCCACCACTTGAAGTGGTCGATCGCCTCGTTCACGCCGCGCCCTGCCTTACGCCGTAGCAATCAGTCGGTAGATTCAGAGGCGGGTTCAGCCGGCGGGATCGCGATCTCGTGGTAGGTCGTTGTCGGGTTGTCGCTTGGCCATGTTCCGCGGCGCGGCTCCGGCGACGCGGGAACGAGCGAGACCGCGTCGGCCCTGACAGCGATGCGGAAGCGAGCGTTCGGGCCGAGGTTGTCGTCGTGGACGTAGACGACCTCGATGTTCTCGTCCGCGACCAAGCACTCGCCGTCTTTCACACGTGGCAGCTCGGGAGAGCGAAACCCCACCATGCAGACCGTGTGCGCCTCGCGCTCCACCTCCTCCAGCCATCCGCTGACGAGCACCGGATATCCCGAGCGAATGAAGGATGCGACAAGCGAGCAGAACCGCTCCCGCGAAAACTCGCCGTGCGCCTTGTCACCGGTGATCATCACGGGTGCAAGGTCATGCTCCTTGATTACCTCGAGCACTTGGGCGAGCTGGAGTCCTGAGTCAGGGAAGATGCGCTTGCCGCTCGGCGCCGACCAGTGCGCCATCGACGTGATCTCGGCGGTGGTCGGGATCGCATGGTGGTCGTCGAAGGCGCTCGAATGCAACATCGACCACAGCGCCACGGTAGCGCATGAGCCAACGGCGGAGTCCTGTTGCTGCCATGCAAGGCCCGATGCCTTCAACGTCAAACCGGCAACGTGTGACTCGTACTCGCGCGCTGGCTGGGTCACACGGGGCGTGCCGGCCGCGATACCGGCGTCGTCTGGGTAGACCCTGAGCACAGTGCGCCCGATCGGCGCTCCGGGGATCGGGCGCAGGACGACGTGGCCGAGATATGAGCCCTCGACGAGCTCGCGGGCGTGTTCGTCACCGCCTACCGCTTTTGCAAAGGTCTCACGCGTCACCCTCGCCGAGAAGTAGTGGGCGCGTTTGCAGATGTTCGGATAGCCGGCCGAGCTCGTCGCGTAGAACGCCTCGAACTCGGAGAGATAGTCGCGATCGAAGTAGTTCGGCTCGAGCACGATTCCGCGAGCGCCAAGATCGTGGAGGTAGCATCGCAGGTACTTCACCTGTCGGGAGGCCGCCGCTCGCTCCAACCGGACGAGCGGATCACCGGCCGCATTGAAGGCGCTGAACCCGAGCGGTTGCGGCCGGTGCACAACGAGCTACTTGACGAGCTTGCGCAGCGACTCGGCCGATGAACGCGACGCGTAAAACGCCAGCATGGTCTTCATCTTCGCCTTCGCCTTCGCAGCACGCTCCTTGGCCGACCGTACCCCTGTCAGCGGCGCACGCATGTCCAGCTTGTCCAGCAACGGGACGTCGGGAGACGCCGACGCTGTCCAGATCGTGAACTTTTCCTGGCTCGCAGTCTTCACTTCCCCTTTGATAGCAGGGTCGAGGATCAGCCGGCAACCAATCATTGAGGATTTGCCCCGGCCAAGCTCTCGGAGTCAGATCCCCCTCCACCGGAAGCGTGGAGAGTGCTCGGGATGTCATGGTCGAAGGTAAGAGCCCGGCGATCGGCACGCACCCGCGTCGATCGGTACGGCCTCCGCGTCGATCGGCATCGCGTCCCTGGATGAGGCGATCGACGTCGACCGGATCAGCCAGATGTTGCGCGTCGGACGCAACAAGCTGTACGAGATGGTCGCGCGCAACGCGGATACCGACCAGCTCCTCGCGGTGCTCGATGCCGCGCTCGCGAGGTCGAGCTACCTGCTGGGCAACGAGTTCTCGATCGTCGACGCGCATGTCGCGTCGTGGACGGCCTACATCGCGATGATGGGTCACGACCTCAAGAACCATCCCAGCGTCGAGGCGTGGAACGCGCGGTGCACGTCGCGGCCCGCGGTCAAGACCGCGATGCTGCCCTGAGCGTGGGTCGGCAGGTTGGCGGCTCGCGCTCCGGCAGCCGGGTTGAACCGTACCGTGGATCGTCGCCCTCCCTGATCCTGGCCGGCGCGATCGATGTCGCGACGCTCGCGGCGGCGCCGATGTGACGCGCGATCCGGATCCACAACGACCCCGACGCCCCGGTGGTCGTCTCCGAGACGACGACCTGACCGAGAACGACATCAGGCGCTGGATGTTCTGGCTCGGCCTCGATTACGCGCTGCATCGCTGAACGGGTCGGCAGCGAACACCGATACCATGCGCCCGCACCATGCCCTCTCGCGTCGTCCACATTGCCTTCCTCGGCTTCGGCACCGTCAACCAGGCGCTGCACGCGCTGCTCGCACGCCGGCGCGAAGCGCTGACGCGGGATCACGGCGTCGAGTGCATCGTCACCGGAGTCGCATCGCGCCGACTCGGCTGGCGCGCGAGGAGCGCGGGCCTCGACCCGCTCGCTCCGGCTGGCGTCGTGTGCGCCGACGTATTCGAGTGGCTCGCCGCGAGCGCCCCCGACGTGGTCTTCGAGGCCGTGCCACTGGACCCCCACGCCGGCCAACCCGCGCTCGGCTACCTCCGTGCCGCTATCTCGCACGGCGCGCACGCGGTGTCCGCGAACAAGGGACCGGTGGTGCACGGCTACCGGGAGCTATCGGAGCTCGCCGCCGCGCGGGGCGTGGGGTATCGCTTCGAGTCCGCCGTCATGGACGGCGCGCCGGTGTTCTCGCTCTCGCGCGA
>VBLP01000180.1:0-21756 GCA_005887925.1 Deltaproteobacteria bacterium
ACGCCGCTGTGGGAGGCACACAAGCAACTCGGTGCGCGCCTCATCGACTTCGGCGGATGGGACCTGCCCGTCTCGTACCCTCCCGGGATGATCAAGGAGCACAAGGCCGTGCGCGAGTCGGTCGGCGTGTTCGACGTCTCGCACATGGGCGAAGCGGTGCTGCGCGGTCCGCGGGTGCGCGAAGCGATCGAGCGCCTCGCGACCAACGCGGTGGCGGCCGCGCCCCCCGGCAAGGCGGTGTACACCCTGCTGTGCACGCCGAGCGGCGGCGTGGTCGACGACTGCATCTTCTACAAGCGCTCGGACACCGAGTACTTCGTGATCGTCAATGCGTCGAACACGGCCAAGGACCTCGAGTGGTTCCGCGACCAGTGCGGCATGCTGTGCGACATCGAGGACCAGAGCGACGCGACCGCGCTGATCGCGGTGCAGGGTCCCAGGGCGATCGCGCTCGTCGACCAGCTCGCCGGCGGCACCCTCGGCGGCCTCCCCGGCATGGGCTTCACCGAAGCCGTGGTCGGCGGCGTACGCGATGCGGCTGTGGGCCGCGCTGATCGAGCACCTCCCGCCCGGCGGCCTGCCGATCGGTCTGGGTGCCCGCGACACGCTGCGGCTCGAGTCGAAGCTGCCGCTCTACGGCAACGACCTCGACGAGGAGCACACGCCGCTCGAGGCCGGCCTGGGCTGGGCGGTCAAGCTCGACCACGAATTCATCGGCGCCCCCGCGCTACGCGACCAGAAGCAGCGCGGGCTGGCGCGCCAGCTGGTCGGCTTCAAGATCGCCGAGGATGCGCGCGCGATCGCTCGCCATGGCTACGCGGTCGTCGACCGCGCGCTCGGCACCGGCGAGGCCGCCGTGATCGGCACGGTGACCAGCGGCGGCCCGGGGATCTGCGTCGGCGGAGCGATCGGCCTGGCGTACGTTCCGTCCAGCCTCGCTCAGACGGGCACCCAGCTCACGATCGACTGCCGCGGCAAGGACGTCCCCGCGACGGTGGTGGCCGGCAAGTTCTACAAGCGGACCTGAGCGGCGGCGCCCCGATCGCCGGCGCCTCGACGTGTATCCGGGCTTCCACTGTCGTGGACGAGCAGCACATTGCTGCGCGCCCGGCGGGCGTGTTCGCAATCAACCGGCCGGCTCGCGCGTAGTACCGGCGATGGCGACGCACCACGAACCTGCCGGCCGGCCGCCGCTTCCGAGCGTGCACGACGACCCGCTCGGCTACTGGTGGCCGGTGTGTCGAGGCGAGGAGATCATGCGCGCGTTTCACGCCGCGCCCGAGCTCGATGCGTGGCGCGTGGTGGAGCGCCACCCGGCGCTGCTGTTGCCCGAGATCGTCGATGCCGCGGAGCGGATGCTCGGCCCCACGCGCGCGCTCGCCGGGCTGCGCGAGATGCACCACACCCTGCGCGGGTCTCCGGCGTACGCGCCGTATCACCGGCTGCTCGCGGCCGCGCTCGCCAAGGAGCGCCGGGGCTCGCGGCGCGTCAACCTGGAGCGCGCGCTCGCGGTCGTCAAGGACGTGCGCCGCGCGGCGGCCGGCGATCCCGCCGACGAGCGCGCCGAGCAGGCGATCCGGGCGGCGCTCGATGCGCTGACCCCGCTGCCGGGCGCGCGGGCGCCGGCGGTGCACGCGCTGTTCCTCGACGACGCCGAGCTCGCGGGCCTCCGGTGCAGCGACGATCGACGCGCGATCAACCCCAGCTCGCACGATCGCGCGTTCGCGGTGCACGGCGGGCTGGCGGCGGGTACCGCGGAGTGGCTCGGCGACGTCGGCGCGCCGGTGCATCGCGTCATCGACGCGCGCTGGGTGTTCGCGTCGAGCAAGGCCGCCAAGGCATACCTCGACGCGCCGGGCACCCAGCTGCTCGCGCGCGACGACATGGCCAGCCCGGCGGTGCTGCCGATCGCCGACGGTGCGCACGCGTGGGGCAGGGCGCGGTCGGCGCAGGGCCGCGCCGGCCGCCAGTGCGTGCTGTTCCGCGTCGATCGCGTGGTCGCCCGGCTCGACGTCACCGAGGGTCCCAAGGCAGCGCAGGAGCTGCAGTCGCTGTCGCGCGCGCACGTGCTGCCCTACGCGGATGCGGTGGTGCGGCGGGTGCGCCGTGTGCTCGCGCAGTACTGGCTGGCGATCGGCCGCGGTACGGTCGCGGCGCAGAAGCTCGTGCAGGCGCCGCCGCGCAAGGACGAGCAGCTGTTCGCCGAGTATCCGATCCTGCTCCTGCCCGAGTTCCCCACTGCGATGGCGACGCTCGGCGACGGCTATCGCGCAGCCGCCGAGCGCCTGCCGATCCTGCAGGCGAAGACCCGCAACAACTGGCAGGGGTATCGCGAGCTGCTGCGCACGCTCGTGCGCGGGCTGCTCGACGAGGCCGCGGGCGAGCCGCGGATCAACGCCGACGCCGCGCTGCGCCTGGTCAGCGCGCATCGCACGCTCGACGCGGATCCCGCATGGACCACGCTCGAGGCGGAGTGCGCTGCGCGCTTGACGGACAAGCCGCCCGGCAACGCTCGATGATGGCGGAGGGCGCGACGGTCAGAGGTGCGCGGAGGTCTCGCGCTCCACGGGCGGCCCGAGCGGCAGCTGCCATTCGCGGCCGGGCGCGCGGTCGAGGCTGACGGTCAGCGTGATCTCCGAACGCAGCGCGCGCGCGATCGGTCCGCTCATCCGCGCCGCGTGCGCGATCTTCAGGAACTCGCTCTCGGTGATCCCGCGGACGGCGGCGGAGCAATGGACCCGGATCGCCGGGATCTCCCAGTAGCCGTGCGGCTTGACCAGCTGGACCCGCACCTCGGTGCGCAGCGACGAGGCCGTGTGCCCCGCGGCGGTGAGCTGCTGGGCAAACGTCATCGTGAAGCAGCTCGCGTACGCGGCGGCGAGGAGCTCCTCGGGAGTCGTGGCCGGCGGTCCGGCCTCGCGCTCGAAGCGGGTGACCGGCGAGTAAGGCACTCCGATCAACGAGCCCGAGTCCGTGGTGACGGTGCCGCACTTCACTTTCGCGCCGTCCCAGCCAGCAATGGCTCCGCGATCCATGTGCGTTCTCCTTGTCTAGGCCCATGTTCTGGTGATGTCCCCCACCCACCAGCTCGCTTTTCGAGATGTCCTTGCGGTGCGTTGCAGTTCCTCCTGATCGGCGAGCGTCCTCGTGTGAGGCCATCCACATTGTTGCTCTCCGGAGGTGCCATCGTCAACGTGGCGTTGCAGCCCCCGAGATCGGGCGAGCCGGGGCGCCGCGGCACAGCCCGATGGGGGAGGGGGGACGCGTCCGATCAGCGGCCGAGGTCGCCGCCGGCGCTCGCGGACGGTCGCGCGGTCAGGCCTGGGTGCCTCCCACCCCAAGGTGGCGATCTTCTACATGTCGCTGTTCCCGCAGTTCATCAAGCCGGAGAACGGCTCGGTGATCACGCAGAGCATCATGCTCGGCATGACGCAGCTCAGAATCACGGTCAACTTCCTGATCGTGATGACGGCCGGGACGGTCAGCACGTTCTTCAAGAACAACCCGCGCTGGCTGCGGCTCCAGAAGTGGGTCATGGGGCTGACGCTCGGCGGCCTCGCGGTGCGCCTCGTGCCCCTGGCGTGACCAGCTCGGATCCAGGCGCGTCGCCGGGATTCAGGGCTGCCTCGCATCGAGGCCGACGAGGCGGAGCGCGGCGAGCAGGCGGATCGCGCCGTAGCCGAGGTCGAATTCGTACCAGCGAAGTCCCATGCGCGCGGCTGCGGGAGCGATCGGAGAGCAGGTCCGGCGGCAGCCGCTGCTCGGCGCGGCGATCGGTGGGCTCGAACCGGCAGGGCAGGTACCAGAGGAAGTCGCGCGCGAGCGAGTGCCGGTAGCCGAAGTAGGCGGGGCAGGCGGGCTGGTTCTGCCAGTGGTCGCGCACGGCATGCAGCCGCGCCCAGGTGAGCGGACCGCCAAGCCCCGTCAACACGGCGAGATACGCGAGCACGCCGAGCACGGCGGGCCGGGCGCGATACGTGCGGTGGATGATGCCGCGGTGCAAGCCCACCGAATGTCCGACGCACAGCGTGACCACGTGCAGCGCGCCGGCGATCGCCAGCGTCGTCGGCGTCGCGACGAGCACGCCGATCAGCCCGGTGGTGATCATCGTCCATAGCCACGCCGCCTTCGCCGCGTCGAAGCGCACGCGACCGATCGCGGGGTCCATGCTGGGGTCCACGACAGCCCCCCGATCCGCAACATCGGATCGCAGAGCTTCGATGCTCGCCGGAACCAAGCGATTCATGACACCACGTGATGCCTGAGGCAAGAAAGAGTAGCGCCGCGGCCGCGGGCCGGGCCGGGCTGCTGCTGTTTCCAGACTTACTAAGCGTTGACTTAGTAAGCCATCTCCGAGCACAATCGGCGGGGTGCTGCACCGGCGGTTCATCGGTCGACGCGCGGAGCTGTTGGCGCTCGATCGCCATTACGCGACGCGGCGATCGGTGATGGTTCCGGTCTACGGTCGGCGCCGGGTCGGCAACAGATCGCGGATCTGATGCGCGCCGCCGCCGTGGCCCTGTCCCGACCAGAGCTGGCCGACGCGGTACCGGCCACCTGGGAAGCAGCACTCCGTCTCGTGGTCGCGGCCGCTCCCGAGGGCCGCAAGCTGGTCCTCGTGATCGACGAGTTCCAGTGGCTCTGCGAGTCCAGCCCGGATCTGCCGTCGGTGCTCCAGCGGCTCTGGGATCTGGAGTGGCAGCGTGGCCACCAGGTCATGCTGGTGCTGTGTGGTTCCGTCATCGGCTTCATGGAGCGCGAAGTGCTGGGCGCTCGCTCGCCGCTCCATGGTCGGCGGACGGCGGATCTACGGATCGAACCGTTCGACTTCCGTGACGCGGCCGACTTTCACCCACGATGGTCCCGGGACGAGCAAGCCCGGGTCTACTTTGTATGCGGTGGCATCCCCGCTTACCTCCAGCGCTTCGATCCGCAACGCTCGGTCTTGCAGGGCCTGGTCACCGAAGTCTTCGAGATCGACGGGTTCTTCCAGCGCGAGCCTGACTTCTTGCTGCGCGAGGAGCTATCCGAGGTCAAGCAGGCGGCGAGCGTGCTCGAGGCGATCGCGCTGGGCCGGCAGGCGCAGGGCGACATCGCGCGCGCGGTCGGGCTCACCACCAGCGCACTGGCGCCGCATCTCCGGAACCTGGTGGGGCTCGGCTACCTCGAGCGCGTCGCGCCACTGTCGCCGAAACCGCCTCCCCGCACCGCGGTCGTCTACCGCATCGCTGATGCTCTGCTCCGGTTCTGGTTCCGCTTCGTGGCGCCGCACGTGAGCACGCTGCGGCGCCTGTCACCCGATCGCGCGATTGATCAGCTCGTCGCTCCCCAGTGGGAGGCGTTCTGCGGTGAAGGCTTCGAACGCCTGTGCCGCGAGGCACTACCCCGGCTGTACGACGCCGAGGGCGTAACCAGTCGTGCGCAGGTCGGCGAGTACTGGGACCGGGCGATCCAGGTCAACGTCGTCGGCCTGCGCGCCGACGGATGGATCGATCTTGGTGAGTGCAAGTGGTCGGGGCGACCGTCGCTCACGAACGCCGCGCGCGAACTCCGGCGCCGGGTGGCAAGCTACCCTTCCGCCGGAAGGACCGTCCGCAGTCACCTGTTCTTCCGCCGCGCACCGCGCGCACAGTCGCCCGAGATGATCGTCCACGGTCTGGCCGAGCTCTATGAGGATGTACCCGGCACATGAGGTCAGACTCCATCCGTCGAGGGCGAGTCATGAATCGACGGAGATCGACAAGTCAGATCGGGCTTGATCCGATGGGGACGCGGTAGGGACGCAACCGTTCGTCGATTCGGCTTCGGCCTTCACGCCCCATAGCTCGACTCGGGGGCAGGCCGACCATTGCACCAAGGTGTTCGCGCCGGCCAGCGGCGCGCGAACACCGCGGAGACCGATACCGCCGCCGATCCAGGTCGTCCCCACCAGGTCGCGCAGGCGGAGCGTCTCTGGCTCGGGTCGCGTGCAACCTGGGCGATCGATGCCGCGCGCGAGACGTCGCCGGCCAAGACCTGCGACGATGCGGGCAGTGGAGCTCGCCGTCGCACGACGTCGCATGTGACTCCTCGGGTCGCGGTGCGAATCACCATTGCCTTCGCATGATTACGCCGTACGTTGATGATCAGGTCGAGCGCGAGTTGCGATCTCGATCGAAAGGATGGGCGGCGATGAATGGTCGAACGAGACACGAAGAACCCCGGGACTCCCAGTCGAGCGCGAGCCGCCTCACGGGGAGGGCGTGATGCTCACTCTCACCATCACGTTTGCCGTACTCGTCGCGACGCTGAGCGCCATAGGACTGATCGCCAGCATCGCCCCACACAGACGCTGGCGTGTGTTGCCCGCTCGGCGGTGACACGTGCAGGTGACCGGGCCAGATTGCCAGTCGTCTCGATCCCTCTTCGTCGACGACGACTGCCGCATTTTTGCGGCAGTGGGTGAGTGTGCTCGCGATCCGCGTCGCCACGCCGTTGGGCCCCGACGTGCCTCGCGGCATCGCGCTGCGCATGCCGCCGCCACCGTCCCGATCGTGAAAGCCGTGCTATCCGAAGGCGTGCCCATTGTCGGAACCGCGCCCGTGACGTGCCCTGCCTGCGGCGTCGAGCAGGACGCTCAGCTCGTGCAGAGCATCAACACGCAGAAGGATCCCGACCACAAGACGAAGCTGCTCGCGGGCGAGCTCAACGTGCTCGCCTGCGCGTGTGGCAAACGCACCCAGCTCGCGGCCGAGGTGCTGTTCCACGACCCGATCGCCGATTACTTCTGTCGGGTCGTGCCCGGCGGCGACGACGCGATGGCGCACGCGGCCGAGCTGTTCCGCGCGTCCGGCGCGACCGGCGGCCAGCGCCTGGTGCCGACGCTGAACGCGCTCGTCGAGAAGGTGAAGCTGCTCGACGCCGGGCTCGAGGACTGGGCGATCGAGATGACGAAGGTCCTGTTGCTCGCGTCGCTCGGCAACGAGATCGATCGCGTGCTGCTGTTCCACGCGGCCGATCCGCAGGCCGGCGTCATCCAGTGGGTGCTGTTCGACGAGGAAGGCCGCAAGCCCGAGCTGATGTCGAGCTCGCTCGCCGCGTACGAGAAGCTCGTCGTGCGCACGAACGCGCGGCCGGGAGCGCGCGAGCTGCGCATCGATCGTGCGTGGGCGGTCGAGGCCGTGCGTCAGATGATCTCGAACGCGAACTGAAGTAGGTGCTTGTCCGAACCTCGCTGTGCGGAGTCGTGCAGACCTCGTGCAGCTGCCGCGCTCTCCGGGCGCGCGCTGACCCGCCCGTACCTGTCGTTGTGCGCCGCGATTCGGGACGAGGGCTCACAGATGGACCTGGCCCTCGACGACTTCGATCGCGTTGCCACCGACCCGGACATTCACGATCTTGTCGCCGGCCTTGTCCGCGCGAACAAGGAGATGGCTCGGGCGATGGATCTCGGCGCCCTGGAGAATGTGCACGGTTTGTCCTGGCTTCACAATCCCGTAGCGAACCAACCAGGAGGCGGTGCAGCCCGCGGCTGATCCCGTCGCAGGATCCTCGCCGTCTAACGAGAGCGCCCTGGCGCGAAGTCCGACGTTGGCATCGTGAGTATCGCGCGTCACGAAGTAGAAGTCGCAATACGCGGGACCGTGGTGATCGAGGTAGGCGCGGAGCTTGCGCAGATCAGGGTTCAATGTCTGCAGGGTGTGCAGCTCTCTGATCGGCACGATCGCGAAATAGAGGCCCGTGGACACGGTTTGAATGGGCCAATCGGCAACCAGGTCGGAGGCCTTGAGGTCGAGCAACTCGGCAACGGTGGCATGATCGTGCAGGGGACCGAACGAGGCGTCGACCTGGTGCATCTCTCCGAACGCATTTCCCTGGTCGTCGGTGCGGAACGCAACGGGGATCTTGCCCACCTGCAGGTCAAGCACGATCTCCTTCGGGCCGCTTTCGGGTTTCACGGTAGCCCCGTGGGCTGAGACGGCGCGGTTTCGCAGGACCATGGCAGTGCCAAGGGTCGGATGTCCGGCGAACGGGATTTCTGCGTTCGGAACAAAAATCCGAACCTTGATCCCCTTTTGCTGCTCGACGGCCGGATCGCGCGGAAAGACGAACGTAGTCTCCTGCAGGTTGGTTTCGCGTGCCAGGTCCTGCATCTCCGCGTCGCTCAACCCGCGCGCGTCAGGAAAAACCACGAGCGGGTTACCTTGCAGACGATGGGATGTAAAAACGTCGATCTGTACGAACGAGTAGCGGCGGGCGTTTTCCGGTTGATCGGCGGCGGCGAACCGCGAAACGGCGGCGACTGCTCCGCCTGCGCCCATCATTTGTAGAAACCCTCGACGTGTGTTGGTCATCGCGCTCCCACGCGTGGGCATACCACAAGGCGGCCCCACATCACCGAGAACTGGCGCGGTCGTCCACTTGTCGACCACGAGACCGTCGTGCAGTTGATCGGCGCGACACGCACAACCACCGGACTTCGCATCAACCAATTCAGAGGTAATTGCCTATTCTAAGGCCCAGCCAGCCTTGTCCGGTGTCCGGCCGGATCTCGGACGTCCTCCGACGAGCTTGAAACTACTTCGAGATCTACAGGTTCCAATACGTTGACCGTTTCAAGGCGTATCCAGGCGTTTCACGGCGCCACGGAAAAGTAGGGACCGAAGTAGGGACCAGCTCGCGCGAGCATCCCGGTAGGGACCGTTGCTGCTCGCCGAACTCACGCGACTCGAGAGACCACCCTGCGCCGCCCGGCGATCGGGTCGCAGCGCGCTACCTCGACCAGGATCGGCCAGCGGCATCACGGCCGCCACGGCGATGCACGGCGGCACCCGGCCCGCCACCGCGCTCGCGGAAACCAACAGAACGTCGAGGGCGACCTCCTTACCAGGCCGTTGGCCTGCCAACTCGACGCGATCGCGCTGCTAGATTCCGGCGATGCGGCGGCGCGGATGCTCGCGCGGGCCGCATTCGGGTGATGTCTCGTCGAGCTACCTCCAAGACGCATGACAGTGCACCGACATCAGGCTGTTGAGATTGCGGTAGCCATGTGCGCGCTGGCTGATGGCACGAACACGGGCGTTGTTGCCTTCGAGGGCCGCGTTGGTCAGATGGTGGCGTGCCCAGGCGACCACGCCGTCGATGTGGCGCATCATCAGGTCGTAGAACGCGATGAGCGACGTGAGCCGCGACCAGTTGAGCAGGCGACGCCGTCGCTGGAGGAAGACGCGCATCCCCTGCTCTGCCGTGTACATTATTGCGCTATATTGAGAATGTATACGACTTGCGCTTGATGATTGCTTGTTCCAATATCTCTATCGTAAATTCCTTAAATCCACTGTCATCTTCCACGCTAATAGTATGCCATGCATTCCCCTTGGCACCCCTCATCACCTTATACAGTGGTTGCAAGATACTGACGTCTCCCAGAGCCATTAGGACTTGGCACGGGCCGTGAAAAATCCGCAATCCTGGAGAAAACGGTGGGAAGTAAGCCGATGGTCGGTAACCTGTCGCGAATTGATAGATTCGATAGAGCAAAGTCAATAGGAGTCGCTCCAACCAACCGTGAAGGAGCTTCCAGTTGACCTGCGAAGCCAGGAAGCGCAGAAGATGTCGGACGACCACTCCCTTGAGTGGACTCTCTCTCAGGTGATCAGCGATAAAGCGCGCAAGATTTGCCGGCATCAAACCCATATCGTGACGTGCTCTTGAGAAACTCGAAAAATCAAGATATTCCAACTCTCTGACGATTTCCTTGCTCGCGAAGTATTCTGCAAAAGATCGATGAATGAAGCGATACACTCCGAGCCCATCCCGATTCAGGAAGGTACATGTCGCCATGCACCTTCCAATAGCTTCCTCAGGTAGTTTTTGGCTACTCCGACTGGAAGGTAAGAGCGAATGGAGGTCTCTTAGCGAAATTCCATCTTTTTTGCGACTCACGGTTTGAAATGCTAGATGCATCAGTGCTGATTCTAATTCTTCCTTGGGAATCACCAATCGCGTTTCTTCGCGGTCCCACCATATCGCAACGTATGTATGATAGAGTAGTAAACGATTTATCTCAGCATTTTTGGGCAAGAATTCCCATGTATCCTTGATTAATCGCAGCAGAATTGGCCGCTTAGCAAGATCCATTAGATCATGAACAGCGGTGATCTGCTTCATAACCTCGGCAGCCTTAGCATGCCAATAGAATTGGATGTATTTCGATATGTCTGCAGGATCAAATTCGTTGACATGGACTATCTTGTAATTGGTCTTATCTAGTAGATTCGCTCGCAACCTCACAATCAAGGAGTCCGGCAGGAGTGTACCAAGTCGCTTGTCTGTCTCTTGCTGGCTCTCGAAGAAGTGCGTTCGGCAAGTGATGATTCCAATTCTCGAAGATCTTAAGTAGTCCAAGGCTTCCTCGAGGATCTCAATTCGAGCATATTCCTCGACGACAACACTGAGCTCATCCAAGCCATCCAGAATGACGAGCAATTCACCGTTGCGGAGTTTCTTGTGCAACTCGTCATGCGATATAGAGATCCCATAATGACCTGCCAATTGATCTTCTATGAATGACTTGAGATTCGCGGCCTTATGGAGTCCTCTTAGTGGGACTACGAGAGGCACCAATTGGGACTTGTTTTCGAGGTATTGCTTGCCAATGTTCGCAGCTAGCCTTTGACAAAAGAGTGTTTTACCACTGCCGTAGTCACCCAATAGCGCTAAATGAGCTTTGCTCTTGCTAGCAATACAACGCTCAACATAACGTTCGAGATCGATTGACTTCTCCTCATGACCCCCCTGAACATGGCCATGGAGCCGAATGTAGCACTCCTTGGTCTCGTATTCGTGATAGACCTCAGCGGCATAGCTACACATAGCTCGCCATGCAGCGGATGTGTTCGTCGCACTCTCTAGCTCCTTGCCCTGGGGCAGATTGGGCGAATGGGGTCGGGAGTCTTGGCGACGAGGCGGCATGTTCTGCCGAAGGAACGCGACGAGGACCTCGGCTGAGGCCCGCGCAGCAAATGCCTTGAAATTGTCGTTCTTGTCTGAGTCAGCATGATCCATCGCAGCCTTCATGACGACCGAGTAAGGAAGCCCCTGAGTGTAGGCGAGTGCGCCGATCGCCGCGGCCTCCATCTCGACGCCGAGCACTTTGCGCACGGGATCTGCAAGTCGAGAGAAGATCTGCTCGTCCTCGATTACTTTGGCGCCACTCGCGATAGGGCCGACGAGTACCGCCAGCGGCGGCTGCTCAGGCAACATGTTGTGGTGGAGGAGCAGTAACCTTTCAATACGTTTCCGGCCATCATCGGTCAGCTTGAGTGTTCCGTCTGCGAGCAGGTTCTTCCTCCACAGCCGCGCGAGCGCGTTGTCGTAACTCGCGCACTTCTCTGACCGCTCGCGATCCTGAGCCGGGTCGATCCCCTTGAGGATTCTCTCAAGGATCCAGTCACCCTGCGCCTCGTAGCTTCGGGGCCGAAGGGCGAGCCAGGTGGCACTGCGATCGATGGTGAAGCGCTCCGCGGCCTGCCGCCAGCTAGCGGGGTGCAGCCGATACATCTCGATGTCGCTCTGCTCTCGCCTTATGCGCGCCCCGTCTACAACCTCGACTTTGAGCTTGCCGGAGTCGTACTCCCAGAGCCGGTCTGCGATGATGACGTCACCCAGCGCTACCTCGCTGCGTCGTCCCGCGCACACGCCGCACATAGCGAGACATCGGATGTCGTATTCCTTGAGGAGTTGGGCTGCGGCGATGACCGCGTTTGTCCCGCCCAGACCAAGCGCTTGCGTCACCGCGATTCGTATGACGCCATCGACGGCCTCGAATTCGCGGAAAGCGACCTCCAACCCGGTCGATCCGATACGCTTTTTCCAATGGCTTCCGTGCGTGGAACCAGTGTCGACTGCGAGGGCGGCGTCCCACTCACTTTTTACGGCGGTGACGATTAGAACGTCAGCTCGCTCATCGAGCTCGCTGGACGGATTGACGCCGCTTTGACGCACAATCTGATTTTGGCTACGTTCGCTTGGCACGAAGATCGTTCCCTCCTCCCTCAACCGGATCGATTGCCTTTAGTCGACGGCATCATGCCGACCTTCCAGATCGACGGCGCCCGAGCCCGATCGGTCGAGTCACAGGACCGCTGGCGGGATCCAATCTCTCCAATCGTACCCGCCCACGACCTCCCGGGCGCGCATCCGCTGCTGTCGTCTCTGATCTCCAGCCATCCACGCCTACGAGATGATAGCGGTTTCCGCAGCCGGCGTCATGCGGGCACGCAGGGAACTCTGTCGTCGAGAGTCCCTGCGCTCGTGAAAGAGCGAGCCTGAGTCGCTCATCGAGGAGAACAACGAGCAACTCGGCCTTCACGCGCTACGATACAACCTGCCGCAAGCCGCGGCGGCTGCCACGCAGCGCGCAGATAGTGGCGTTGGGCCTGGAAGCAAGCGGAGAGAGGGCGCCGTAGCTTGCCAGAGGTGAACATCGCCGGCGCGCCGATCGCGCACGAGGACCACGTCGACCGTGACCTCGACCAGCTCGATGAGGCGCCGTAACGGACCTCGACCAGCTCGATGCAGGCAACCAACTCGCCAGGACTACGTCGACCGCGACCAGCTCGATGCGGGCGAGTAACTTGCCGAGCACGATCTTGGAACGCGACCTCGACGAGATGAGCTGCGGCATCACTGCCACCGCAGAGCGCGCGCATCGCCACTGCAGTATGGCCGCGTGGCGGGAAGACGTGAACGTGGCCTCAGCTGCCCCCAGCCGCGGAAGCGCGCGCATCTCCCAGCTCCCAGAGCTTGACCTCGGCCCAGAGCGCGTCGCGATCGTCGCCGGCCTTGTACGAGGCCCAGTCGCAAGCGGTCTCTGCCCATGCCCTTCGCGACGTACCGGTCCACATGCAGGCCCCGCGACTCCGCCAGGCGACGTGCTGCGCATGGAACACACGGCAACCCGCAGCCGCTGCGGCGTTGCGAAGCGTCGATGTGAACCCCCGCCCCATGCTCCGGTGGCCGATGTCGACCGCGAAATCGGGCCTCTCGTCGCCGAGCGATGCCGCGAGCGCAGGGTTGTAGACCTCGCCGCAGATCAGCAGCCCAACCCGTCGGCTGGCCACGTCCATGACCCTGGCCTCCACGTCGTCCGTCTCCTCCCCGGGGTAAACCGTTCGCTGCTGGAAGACTGAGCCGACTCGGCCGCTCCGCGAGAACATCCCCCAGAACGGCCACCCGCCACGCGGACGAGCCACACGCGCACCGACTTCGGCGGCGCCGCGCCGCATGGCTCCGATCGTGGTGTGCCCGGCGTCGATCCCGGCGACTAGGTCCACCGCGAAAATCGAAGCGAGCTGCGCCGCCGATGAACGGATTGCGGTCGGCCTTCCGCTCGTCGCGGTCAGGTAGCCTGCCGGCATCACGCACAGGGCAGCACCTTCGTTCTCGACGAAGCGAGCGATCTGGTTCGCGAGCGCGAGGCGCTCCGGGTTGGCACCCACGCGACCGAAACGCTCCGCGTCGGTGCCGACGATGACCGTTGCAAGCTTCATCACAACACCGGAAGGAAGACGTGATGAACCCGGTCGAGGTCGGTAGGGAGCCCGAGCACCCCGTTCGCCTTCGCAACCAGCGGTTCCCAATCTGCGCGGCTTGCCGGGCATCGACTGCCGTCTGGAAATGTGTCTCCGACGAAGTAGAGGAATACAAGACGCGCAGGCTGCTTGGCGATCTCGGTGAGAAAATACAGCGAGGCGAGGCGGTTCGCGATCTGGTAGTAGCTCCCCATCCAGTCGCGATCGTCGGCGACCCCGAAGTGCCGCCGCGCAGCGCGGAGCGCTTGCTCGATCCGGGCTCGACCGCCGTCCTCCTTCGCGCCGCACGGTGGCGAAACAAGCTCGCCCTCACGTGCCTTCGCTTCCACGAGGACCCACTCGCGGATCCCGGCGCGTCGGCCAACTGCATCCCAGTTGGGCGGGGTCCCCGTTCTGGACCAGAAGTCAGCCCACGCACCTCGCGCTGTCGGATCCAGGAACTCCATACCGCGAAGCTCGCGGTCCCCTCTCTTGCCAGCTCCGAACGGCAGCCACTCGCAGGCACGGTCGCCATCTCCGATCTCATCCGCGATCGCTGCGCTGAGTGTCGCCGGCGCCACGGCAAGATACCTCCGGAGGTGATACTCGCTGCCGTAACCTTCACCAAGCCTGCCCATGGTCTCCTCCATTCAGCCGCTCCTTGCATCTGTCAACGCCGTTCCCTTGACGCCCAAGCAGCGGCGGCAGCGACGCGACCTGTCGCTCGTCCGTACCATACTGGTTAGCAAGGCACTCCCGCAACGGGGCCACAGTTCGACCGACCCACAATCGCGTCAAGTCTCGGCACGCGGCTGGTCGCGTTCGTGATGACCCGTGCCCTGTCGGTCACCGAAACGACCACCTCCGCAACCTCGCCCGCACTGCTGAGGTCACCGCAACGAGCTCCGCAAGCGTGGTGCACTTCCTCCCGTTCACGATGACCGCGCCCGGAAACCACGTTACCGCGAGATATCCGCGCGCCTTCATGGCGCGCTGCGCGGGCTTTGCGAGATGGTCGACCATCAGGTCGAACTGTTCATCAGTCATCTCGAACATAGAGAGGTTGCGAGACCCGGACCGCCGCGCGCGAGGAGCTCGCCGATCACGCTGGGAGAAACCTATCGTCCAGGATTTGACCGTCGATGATCGAATGCAGGACATTGCGCGATCCATAGTTCACGCCGGCATGAGCGAGTTGCTGGGTCTCGACGATCACGCTGTTGTGCCGGCGCCATCCGCGCGGCTTGACGTCGGCGAGCGCTTGCTCGAGCGTCCGATAGCAGCGCTCGTCGACGTAGAGTCTGCCGCCATCGATCTCACCGAGGTAGAAGCGCCGTGACTTGACAGTATCTCCGGGTCTGCCAGGCACCGGACCCGTCTTCACCTTGGGGGCTTTGGTGTCGCGTAGCCGTACCTCGTAGAGCTTGGCCGGCGTGTTCCACCCGCCTCCAAGTTCGAGCATCGCGATGCCATGCCGCTTGCTCTGGATCTGCTTGACCTCGAAGTCGTGAGCGATCCGCATATCCTTTCCTGTCCGATTGTCCACGAGCATGTACCGACCAGCGTCCGGCGCGGCCTTAGCGAGGTATTCGGCGATCTCGTCATCGAGTTCCTTCGGGGTCTTCTCCATCGCTCGGTCTCCTGGGTCGAGGCGGTTGTGGCCGCACGAGGTCGGGGATCGCCCGCCGATGCTCGCCAACCCTCCTGCCGGCCGGCGGCTCGCGTCGCGGGGGTCGGGTGGCGCCGAGGGGGCCGCGATCCGGGACCGCTGGGCGCCGTCAGCGCGATGGCGCCACCGCGACCGGCGACGGCCTAGCGCTGGCCATCGCCGCCCCGGCTGCGACTTGCGCCGCGCTCTTGCCGTTGTCGGCGATGCCCTGGGCACCGACGTAGACCAGCAGCGCCGCGTAGATGCGATCGAGCACCGCGGTGTCGACGTCGAACCCGGAGCGACCCGCGACGTAGACGATAATCGCGGTCAGCGCCATGAGAAATTTCTTCGAGGTCACCAGATCGAGCAAAGCCTTCTTCATTGTTGTGATTCCTTCGTTCAGAGATCGTCAGTCAGCCGGAACGCGACCGACATGCGCGGTCGCGGGCCGCATGTCGAGCGCGACCGCCCTATCGAGCAGCGAACTCGGCTGGTGCCAGCGGCGGGAGTTGAACCCGCAGACAGGTAACGACTGCACGCGTGAGAGCGGCGGATCGGGGTTCATTCACGCGTGTGCGGACTGTCGACGGACCTCCCGTCGCTGGCAGAATCTCATCCCTCGAGCTCGGCGCCGGCGAGCCTCACAGCGCGTGGAGGAACGCCGCCAGGTCCGCCTTCTCGCAGGCGCTGAACCCGATGTTGAACCGCTCGTCGTAGAAGTTGACCACCGCGGCGAGGTCGGCCGCGAAGCCGTTGTGAAAATACGGCGCGCGCGCAGCCAGGTCGCGCAGCATCGGACCCTTGAACCGGCCCAGATGCGCCCACTTGCCGTCGATGAGACCGCGACCCGGGTCGGTCAACTTGAGGATCGCCTTCGTGGTCCGGTTCTGGAACGTGTACAATGGCAGGTCCGGCGTGCGGCGCGACTCGTCGGACAGGCCGATGTTGAGCGGTAGCACGACCGAGTGATTGCCGCCGTTCGGCGTGTCATGACAGGTCGTGCAGGTGCCCATCAGCGTATCCGGCGTGCCGAACGCCGGCTCGTCGTTGATGCTCGAGACACCGACGATCGCGATCGACTTGGTGTTGAACAGCGCCTGGCCGCGAGCCACAGCGCGGCGTGCATCGCCATCGCGGTCACATGAACATGTCCACGCGTCATAGAGGTTGAACACGACGGGGTTGAACGGCGCGCCCGTCTTGCTGTCGCCGAAGTTGTCGTTGATGCCGATGTAGAACGGCTGTGCAAAGATCTCCTCGGGGCCGCCCCTGGCGCCGTCCTCGTGCAGGTGGCCAGCCGCGCGGTCGAACGTCTGCGCGCTCGCCAGTCCGACGATGAACGCTGCAACGGAGCTGCGCTGAGCATCGGTCAATGGCTTGCCCTGGGCATGAATCACCGTGGCGTCGCTGGCCTGCGTCTCGAGCTGCTGGAGCACGGTCTCGCCGGCGACCACCTCGCGACCGTCCCACATGACCGTGCTGTCGAATTTGAGGTTCGTGGTCGGCAACGGGCGTCGGTACAGAGACAGCTGCGCCGCGCTCGCAAACGAGTACGGGTCGTCGACAGCGATCAGATCAAACTCGGCGTTGGCAGGCATCGCGAGCCCGATGCGGATCACGCCACGGTGCAGCAGCAAGCTGTACGCCTGACGACGCTTCTCCAGCGTGGACACATCGGCGTTGGGAGAATTGGCTCCGTCCAGCGTGCGAAACACTGCCCCGAGCCCGAAGGGGTCCGCCCGCACACCTCCGTCCGTCGCGTGGAACACCGCAGCGAGTTCCGGCGGCGTGAGCGTCCATCCCGCCGTAGGCACGTGACAGCTCACGCACCTCCGACCGTTGGCTCCCAGATCCTGAAAGAACTCATTGCCGAGATCGACGAAGCCCTGCGCGCTCACCGTCGCGAACACGCCTGTAACATCGGCAATCGGAATATCATTCGGTAAGTGGTTCTTGCCGTCGCGATAACGCCTCACCATGTCGTCGAAGGACCCAGCAGCCAGCTCATCACGACGACGAGAACAGCCCGCAAAAGTTATCGCACAGATCCCCAACAGGACCACTAGCAGAATCTTCATGATGATTGTCAATACGACGTCATTGCTCACTCGTCCATATCATTTCAGCCGAGCACTTGATCTCAATGCTTACGACAATGACTGCAATGAGCTCGTCGCCCACGGTGCGCCAGCCGGCCGCGAGGTTGCCCCCCAACGCGCCTCGGCGCTCGCGATCTTTCGGCGCCCGAGTTCGGCGTCGGGCCCGGCAAGCTGGGATGCTGGCCCGGCGTGGGTCGCACGACCGGGCATCTGCCGCCGCAGCGATCGCGGCGCAGGGCCCCCGGGCGATCGCCGAGCTCGAGGTCCTCGACCAGGTCACCGACGCCGAGCTCGCCGATCGCTGAGCTCGCAGTCGTCTGCCACGATACGCATCACGGAGTTCTCGGCGGTACGTGCGTCGCTGCCGGTGTGAGAACGGCTCGCTGCGCGTGATACCACGCACCGGGGGAGAGCTTTCGTTGCCACGCGTTCCCCTGCGCTCGCGAATAGTTGAACCCTGCCGCCTTGAGGCGCTCGCGCACCGCTTTGCTGGGCACCGCAGCAAACCTGATTTGCACGCGGTTGGCCTCGCGATTCTCGACGATCTCGTACGCGATCCCCTCGACCTCGCCCGTCACCGCCGCGCGCTCCGGAGCCGCGTCACGAGCAGTCAGCTCGGCGATTCGCTTCTTGATCCTGTGGATGTTCTTGTTGTTGTTCGTGAGGGCCCAATCCGGGAATCCGACACGCCCGACAAAATCCCTCTGCAGCAACTTCTGCGCGCTTGCTTCGGAGTACCCGAGCTTGGTCAGCGCGGCGACCTGCGCGATCGCGCCCGCCTTCGCGTGTTTGCGGATCGCCTCGTTGGCGCGCTTCATCTGCTCCTGCTCCTTCTCGTGCTTCACGAGCTGCGCGCGGAGCTTCTTCACCGCCTCGGGATCATCGCTGGAAACACCGCCGGAGCCCACCGCAGCCGCGCGCGCCGCGAGCTCCTTGCTGCGCTCGTGCGCCTCGATGCTCTTGCGCATCGCGCGGTCCGCCTTGGCGAGATCGCGACGGTGTCGCCGCTCGCTGTGGTGTCCGACGAGGATCGGCTGACCCATCGGGATGGCGCCCCAGATGCCCGCGGCTGCGCCGTGGGCGCTATCGGCCTCGCGACGAGCGCGCTTCGAGGCCCGCTCGAGGCGCTCTCGCCGCGCGGCCTGCTTCGCCTCGTACGGATTCACGGCGACGTGTGCAGCCTCGGGATCGGCGACAAACTCAGCGAGGTCTGACTCCAGCTCCGCGGGCGTCTTCGTTGGTGGTGGTGCCGGCGTCGCCACGAGCGCATCGAGGTCGAGCTGGAGCTGGGCGGGATTCGTGCGCATCTTCGTCCTCCCGTCCGTTCAATCGAGCTCGAGCAGCCGGAACCGCACCGCAGCGTCGTCCATCGCCTCTGGTTCGGCGCGGCCCGGTCGCAGCTCGACGCGACTCACTCGCACCTCGCTGGGTGCGGGGGCATCGGTGCGGCTCGGTCGCACCTCGGCCGGCGCAGGGCTCGGCCGAGCCATGCTCGGAATGGGCCCGGCCGTGGCGACCAGATGGATCATCGGCCTCGGGACCGGTCCCGAGCTCGGGCGAGCTGGCGCGCGCGTTCCGGGTCCTGGGGTTGGCGCAGAGCGAGCAGGCGGCGGCGCTTGTGCCGCTGCGGCGACGGTCGCCGGCGTGCTGCTGGCGTCGAGTTCCCGGCGCTCGGCGCTGCTCGCGAGCTGCTGCCGCAGCCGCTCGTTCTCACGCCGGAGTCGTTGGTTCTCGACTTGCAGCGCCTGGTGCGGGTTGGTGACGAAGATGGTCGGCATGTTGTTCCTTTCCGAATTCGCTGCTACTCGACGACCTTCCAGCCGGGGTGCAGCGGGTTCTGCCACTCACGTTCAGCCTCGTCGCGCGTTGCCATTCGCACCGTCACGTCCGGCCCCACGTTGATGACACCCCCTCCGGGGCGAACGAAGACTTCGCCGGTTCGGTGGCCGATGAACGCATAAAGCGTCCGGCTGTCACCGCCGCGCCAGACTCCCCTGCGTGCATCGGATCGGGGCATCTTCTGCCGGCGACTGGGAGGAGCTTGGGCGAGGAATTCGGCGATCTCTCGCGCAAGCTCGGCATCAGACTTGTTCCTCATCGGGCCCCCTTGGCTCCGGATCGACAACGAAATGAAACTCGGCGCCCGGGACGCGGATCTCTGAGCTCGCAACGAGCTTCGGGTCCATCGCCGCGACGAGGTCCGCGCGCGCGAGCTGCAGTGCGCCGGCCCGATGCTGCGAAAACAGCCATCGCTTGAACTCGTCGAGCGACATCCCGAGCTTGCGGCCCACGCGTCGCCAGAGGGCGGACACGAACACCTTGCGATCGCCGAACCTGCCCGGCCCCATTACCGCCGCCACGGCGTGACGTACCAGCGCAAGCGGGGGCTGCGCCGGCGACGTCGGCCGTTGCTGCGCTGGCCGCGCCGGCGTGGTCGCCGCCGTGCTCGCGGCCCGCGGCGCCCTGGTTCTCGGCGCTCGCCGTCCCGGCTGCGCCGGCACGCTGCCGGTCTCCTCGAGCTCATGCTCGGCGGTCGTATGAAATCGGGGGCACCAGCGACACGACGGCGACGTGCGCGCATGCGGACGCATGACGGGGTTCCCCGACACGCGTTTCCGGCTGCCGCCGCCGCCCGAGCCTCCCGGCCAGTACAGCGTTGCTTCCGCCCCGAGGAACGCGGCGATATCGCGCTCGATCTGCTTAGATGACTTCTTCACGACCGCCTCCGTCAGACGCGCTTGAGCAACGTGTGATCGGTGAAGCGCTGCAGCTGGCGCACCTCGGGCGCGTCCAGCTTGACGATCACCGTCCAGTCCTTGGTGACCTGTCGGACGGTGCCGCGCTGGTATCCCTGCTGCCACAGCGAGCACGTCGGGCTCAACTCGACCCGCGTTCCCGGTTGCCAGATGGGGGTGAGCGTTTCGAGGTCGAGCCAACCGCTTCGCTCGGGGATCCGCTCGTACCACAACATGTCAAATGCAGTGCAGTACACCCGCCCTCTGGGGCCCGAATCACGACGCTGGACCCACAAGACATCGTCTGCAAGGAACGGCGGCACGCGATAGGACGCCTGCACGAGGTATCCGGCTCCCGGCCACGACCGGCACGGCGACGTTCGAGCGCGCCGTGGCGCTTCGTCGGGCTCGCCGAGATAGACGCTGATGTCGTAATTGAGCTGCGCTCCGCTTTTCTTCATGTCCGCCTCCCGTCAGGGTGCCCACCACACGAGCGCGCCCTCCGCGATCGCGTCCCGCCAGGTCGGCGCGGTGAGGATGTAGCTCCGCACGCGAACGCCGCTGCCACCGATCGTTGTCGTCTCGGTCGCGAGCTGCGCGACGCCCCAGGGCTCGCGCCCGCTCCCCTCCTGCAAGATGCCGAGGTAGCGCCCGGACTTCGTCGACACGAGCCACTGTTCCTCGCTGCGCTTGGCCAGCGTGACCGTCTTCGTCTCGGAGCCGTTGAGGTACGTGGTTCGCACGCTCGCCGGGCGCAGAACGACGGTGAACGGGTGGCCGGTTCTGCCCGGAACCTCGAGCCGCGTCTCCTTGGTCGTCGAGGGGCGTGGCGGCAGTCGACGAGACCGCCTCGTCGCGTGGGCGGCTGTCGGCTCGGGGATGTGGTGAGCCGCGGGCGCTGCGGGCTCAGGGACGATGCGCCCGCCGAGCACGAGGAATTCCGCGATATCCGTGTCCATCTGATGTGGCGACTTCGACATGAACTACCCGGCCCTTTCGACGAGCAGACCGCCGTTGCGCATCTTCCAACCGGCGCGTTCAAGGGCCTCTTTTAGCGAGGTCGCCCGCTCGCGAAACTTTCTCGCCAGCGCCGTCCGCGCCAGGGCCCCGGGACTCTCGGCGCGCTGCATCAGCCTGTGATACTCACTCCTCATCTGGTTGGCCTTGAACTCCGAGATCCGCGAGGACAGGTTGTCGAGGCGGGAACGAGCGGTGCGGAGCATCGTGCGAATCATGTTGTCGCGCTGGCGTTCCAACTTCGCGTTCTCACGCTTCAGTCTCGCGGCGCGCAGTGCCTCGGCCGCGCGACGTGCGGTCTCCGATTCGCGCAGGACTTCGCTGTCCCGGCAGCTTGCGAGTGAGTCTCGCGCGCGGCCAGCGCGGTCGATCAGGGCGCTGAACTCGCGCGCGGAGATTTTGCCGGGTCCGCCCTTCGAGGTCTTCTCCATCGGCTCGGTCTCCTTGGGACGAGCGCGCTCCGAGGCTCGCTCCAGGCGCTCTCGCCGCGCGGTCTGCTTCGCCTCGTACGGACTCACGGCCACGTGCGCAGCGTCGGGATCAGCGGCCACGTGCGCAGCGTCGGGATCAGCGAGAAACTCGGCGAGGTCTGATTCCAGCTCCGTGGGAGTCTTCGTCGGCGGCGATGGGGGCGTCGCCACATACGCATCGAGTTTGAGCCGGAGCTGGCCAGGATTCTTGCGCATCGTTCTACCTGCTTC
>VBLP01000180.1:21795-60051 GCA_005887925.1 Deltaproteobacteria bacterium
ATCCACGCTGGCTCGCCGGCCTGATAGGCGCGCTGGATGCGCCCGCGGGTCGCGTACTTGCGGCCCTCCTCGACGGGGACGCCAGCGATCTCGAACACAGCGTGCTCCCAGATGTGCCAGGGCGTCGTCTCGTTCCTGGCGTCTCGCCCGGGGTGTTGGGTGTTCGAGGTCAGCTGACCCATGGGGATTGCACGCGCGTTGCGCGTTGGCCTGCCATGGGCGGTTTCCGGCTCGCGGCGGGTGCTTCCAGATGTGCGCCCCCGCGTCGGCTTCGTCGCGGGGGCCTTGGTTACCGGGGGTTGCGCCGGCAGTCGGAGAGCCCGCTTCGCGAATCCCTCCCGAGCGGGATCAGCGACAACGCGCCCACCGAGCACGAGGAATTCAGCGATGTCCGTGTCCATCTGGGTCGGCGACTTCGACATGTTCACCACCTCCTCAACTGCTCGACGCGCGCACCGAGCTCCGAATCGATCTCGCCGCCCAGCGCGAGGTAGCGCTCGAGGAGCTCGCGTGCGAGCGACAGCAGCGCACCAGGCGGCGGCTCCGGCGCGCGCTCCACAGCCGGATCGCGAGGATGAAGGCCCGAACTCGTCATCTCGAAGCTGCCGACCTCCAGCGTCGAGCCATAGCGGTTCTTGTGCGCGCGCAGCTCGCGCCATGCGCCGAGCTCGCCGAGCTCGAACTGGAGCACGACGTCGACCAAGTGCTCGAGCGTCTTGGGGCCGGCCAGTGCTCCATCCTTCGTGACGTGCCCGATCACCAAGATGGTCAGGTCACGCGACTTGCCGAACGCCGCGAGCCTCGTGGTGCACTCGCGGACCTGCGCGACGGATCCTGCCGTGGAGGCGACGTCGGCGCTCACCAGCGTGTGAATCGAGTCAATGGCGAGGAGCTCGGGTTGGAGCTCATCGGCGTGCGCCAGCACGCTGTCAATGTCGGTCTCGGCCACGATCCGAATCCGGGGGTGCGCGGCATGCACCCGGCGCGCGCGCATCGCCACCTGCGCGATCGACTCCTCGCCGGTCGCGTACAGGATGCGCTCGCAGCCCACGGCTGCGAGCAGCTGGGCCAGCAGCGTCGACTTACCGATGCCCGGCTCGCCGCCGAACAGCACCAGGCTCCCCACCACCAGGCCGCCCCCGAGCACACGATCGAGCGGCTCGATGCCGGTCACCAGCCGGGGCTCGACCGATGCCTCGACGTCGGTGATCGGGATCGGAACGGAGCCAGACCGCACTGTCGGCGAGCTTGGCGGCGCGGGGACAGCGGCGAGCCCCGAGCTCGGCGGAGTCGGCGGCGGCCGGATCGGCTCCGGCTCCGGCTCCAAGGCAACGGGTGAGGCCGCGGACGAGCTCCATGCCTGGCACTTCGGGCAGCGCGCGATCCATCGGCCGTGGGTCGCCCCGCACGCCTTGCAGACATAGGGCGACGACGAGGACGCTTGTGGTCGCGGGACGGCGGTCATCAGAAGGGGATCTCCTCGTCGCCGAGCACCTCGTCGCCGAACGCTTCATCCCCGAACGCCATGTCGTGGGCGTCCGGCTCCCCGGCGAGGTCGGGATCCGCCTCCGCGATGCCGTCGGGGTGCAAGACGAGGTTGTCGCGCGGCGCGAAGCGCTCGATCAGCGCGGCCTCGACCTCGAGCCGCTCATCTTTCTCGGTGAGCTGGATCGCGACCTCCGAGCGTGACCGCTGGTACACCAGGCCCGGATCGTGGGCGCCGGGCCCGCGCATCCCTTTCCACCACTGCTTGCCCCTGCGCCAGGTCTGAAAATGTCGGGTCATGGTGTCGTAGAGGTCCTTCTTCGCCGAGCCGATGTAGAGGACCCGCCGCGTCCCGGCGTCGCGGATCACGTAGCAGCCCGGCTGACGCTTCAACGCCAGGACCCACGCCGGCCATGCGCCTTCGGTGCCGACCGGTCGAAACTCCGACAGCCGGCCTCGCTGGGCGACGCGCTCGACCGCTTTGGTGTGCGCCGCGAGATCACGCTCGAGTCGATCGAGCTGCTTTCGTAGTCGTTGCTTGGCCATTGCCTATCCCTGGACCTTGATGCCCGTCGCTTGCTCGATCTCGTCGCTCAGTTGACGCGCGGTCTTGCCGGACCGCCGGCGTGGCGCGGCCGTGGGCTCGTCGCCCTCGCCCGCAGCCACCCACCCGGTTCTGAGCAGCCGCTCCCAGCGGCCATCGTTCCAGCGCAGCTCCTTGCCGCGACTCGGCGGCGGAGGCACGCGCTCGCGCTCGACGAGCGCCGCCTCTCGATTGCCGTCACCCGTGACGACGGTGTAGCGGTTGCCCCTCCAGCGTCCCCCTCGTTGATAGGTCACCTCGTCTTCGGGTGCCGGATCCACCGCGTGGTAGCCGTTGCGATGCACTTCGAGCACGCGCCACCAGATGCGTTGACGGAACGGCTCCGCGAACTCGTTGTAGGTGTAGAGCACGTAGAGCTGCCCGTTGCGGGTCTTGAGCTTGCCGGTCATCGTCATGGGTTCTTCCTCGAAGGCGTCGCGCCTACTCGCCCGAGCTGATCCGGACTCCGGTGGCCTGCTCGATCTCCCAGCTGAGCTGCTCCGAGGTCTTGCCCGTTGCCGCCGGCGTCTCCGGTTCAGCGGTCATCCGAATGAAAAGACCGTGCGCGATGGCCTCCGCCGGCGTCGCACCACGATGGAGGCGCGCCTCCAGGTTGTAGATCGTGTTTCCCATGGCACCGTCCATGGCGGGGCGAAGCCATCGCGGCGCCTCGACCTGCGACTCCGTCTTCGAGAACGTCCAGTCGCCGTCGGCCCACTCCTCGACCAGGCCGTAGACCTGGTCATTCAGCCTGCTGACGACGAGCCACGCATCGTCCGCCTTCCTCGTGCGATAGCCGTACGGGACACCACCTGTGTGCTGGCGATGCTCTCCGTAGTGGGTCCGACTCCGAGCCGGCTCGAGCCGGTACGAATTGTAGTCGCCGACCTGGATGCGCGACGGCTTGGTCGTGGGAGGGCGGGTGCCGGGTGTGCGCTTCGTCGTCATGGCGACCTCTCTGGTTCAAGCGAGCTCGGGCTCGGCGAACACGCTGGCGCACTGCTCCGCGTTGGCGAGAATCGCGGGGAACTCATCCCGATACTTCATCGTCTCGGGGTCGAGCTGCACGTGACCGACGGTGGCCGCGAACTCCTGCCAGCTGTGCGGGGCACGCTGCAAGCGCCGAGCGACGGCCCGCAGCCCTGTGTGGGACAGGCCCGGCAGACCGTGTTGCAGCTTCACCAACGTCCAGTAATTGCGCGTCGACCGCGACCAAGCGGCATCCGCGTTGACAGCGACGAGATCGTGCGTCGCCATCACCATGCAGCGCGCGATGAGGTCGATCGTCGCGTCGGCCTGCTCTTGCATCTCGGCCGCGGTGAGCGGCCGCAACAGCGCCGACGAGAATCCTCGAACGGTCCGCCCCTTGTACACGATCGCGTGGTCGTCGCCCGGCACGCAGTACGCGCGCAGCTGCGCACCTGTCACGCCGGAGCGCGCCAGGTCATCGGGGTTGTACAGCTGCGCAATCCCGATCTCGCGGGGATTCCCGTCAGGGCCGTGGGCGGCTGGATGGCCGATCGCGCACGGATTGCCGCCGCTCTCGAGATCGATCCACCGGAGCGCGTACGGCAGCTGAATGCGATGCGCGAGGCACCCGGGCGCAAGAAGGGCCGCCCACTGCTCGAGGGTCGGCGGTGGAACGCTGCTGGTGCTGGTGTCCGTCGCGGTCGGCTCGGTCATACGTCCTCTCCTGGGTCCCCTGAGCACCGGGGGCTCTGTGTAAGCCCTCGGCGCGATGGCTGCTGCCGCCCGGCGGGGTCGGCCGGCGAGCGCGTAACCGGCCGCACCGGCCACCACGAAGAACAGCAAGATCCCTCCTGATGCCTCTCTGGCCATTACATCTTCTCGGGCGCCGCGCTGGGCGCTGCCGGCGTGCTCGGTTCCCCGTCGCTCGGCAAGCTCGGGCCCTCCGGTGAGCTCGGCGGTCCCGCGGGCGTCGAGCCTTCCGATGGCGCGCTGGCGTGACCGCCAGCGCCGCGCCCGCGAGGGCGACGACGCGATCGACGCGCAGCGTTGGCGTCGTCGGTCTCCGCGATCGCCACCGTCGGACTCGGCGCCGCCACCGGCGCGGCGACTACCACCGCCGGGGTCGGCGCCGCAAGCGGTGCCGAATCCTGGGCTGGCGGCGGCGGCGCTGCCGGCGCCGGCAGGAGCCCGGCGAGCACGATCAGGGCACCCTCGGCGAGGGCCGCGTTCGCCGTGTCCTGGATGGCCAGCGTGTTCTCGAGGTAGCGATCGAGCAGGTGGCCGATCAGCATCATCTGCTCGATGGTGAACGGCGACGCGGCACCCGCGGGACCCGGCGACCGGGGCCGCTCCACGAGCTGCACGGTCGGGCCCTGGATTCCGGCGCTCGCCGGATCGGCCCCGGTCGATGCCGAGGCTGTCGCCGGTGATTCCGGTGCCGGCGATCGCCGGTCGAGGATCTGGACCCTCGCGTCCTGGCGCATCCCTGGCGGCCGGCGCGCGGCCCTCACCTGGGCCTGGGCTTGCGCGCCCGCGGCCGGCGACGCCGACACGTGAGACGTGGTTGTGTCGGTCGGCTGGCGCTGAGGAACCTGGGTGCTCGAGCGCGGGATGCCGGTTGGGCGTGCCGCAAGGCGTGGAAGAAGTCTGACGTCACTCATCGCTGTACTCCGTCTGTTCAAATTGCGAGGTTGTAGAGAATGGAAAACCGAGCCTCGACGGCCAGGCCGCTGCGAACGCTCGCGTAGGCCGCGCCGGCGGGGATATCGAACGAGGTCGGCCGCTCGCCCGAGACGACGACGTTGCCGACGTTGCCGGTCCGATTCGGGCTCTGCCAGAACCGCAGCGTTGCCGCCGTCACCGGGGGCCGATCCGACGAGTCGCTGGCCAGCACGTAGGCGCTGCGCGAGAAGCGCGGGATCGGCGACGCGTTGCTTTCGGCGTACGCGCACAGCGTGCCGAGATAGACGGTCTTCTGCGCAACCCCCGGGCGAGCGAAGCCCGGCCCGACCCACGCGCAGAGCACGTACGCCGCGCTGGTCCCGACGATCGTGTCGGGCGAGGCCGTGACCGCGGCGTGCACTTCGACGCTGGAGGCGACGAGGTTGACGGTCGCGCCATTGATGAAGTCCACCGCGACCGTGGCGGACGTGCCGCCGACGCCCCAGACGATGATGGCCTCAAGCGGCGGCCAGGCGATCGGCCTGCGCTCGCCCGGGAAATTGCCGCGGCTGACGATGTCGTTGTTGTCCTGCTCCCCGGTGACGTTCTGGGCCCGCGCGGTGAGCCGCGGCGAGAACGCCAACGGCACCACGAGCGGCGGCGCGAGCGTCAGCGTGAGGTGCTGCGCGTCCAGGTCGTCGCCCTGGACGCGGAGGATCGAGACCGGCGAGCTCTGCTGCGCAGCTCGTCGGGTCGCGTTGTAGACGAGCACCGACTTCTTGCCCAACGCGCCACCCCGCGCGAGCCTCGCCCAGGCTGACAAGCTCGGGCGGTCCTCGCCGGGCCGTGGCGGATAGCCGTGCTCAGGATAGACGAGCTCGCGCGACAGCGGCGTCATCAGCGTGAGCGGCGTCATTCCGGTTCCCTCCCGCTGCTCGCGAGCGCTGCGATGCCAGCGACCGCGAGCGCCGCCACCACCGCCACCACCGCGCCGCTCGGGTGCGAGCGGGCCGGCGCGACGGGCTGCGCCGTGATGTCGATGGCCCTGCCCGTGCCGAACACTTCATTGACGGGCTGGGGCCACGCGTGGCTCGTCTTGTCGTAGTAAGCCACGTAGAAGAAGGTCTCCGGCTTATCGGTGAGCTCGCCGTACCAGTCGGCGGCGGCGTGCAGCGACGGGAACACCTGCCAAGACCAACCCGTCGGCGCTCCCTCCACCCCGGCGAAGGTGGTCGGGTCCTGCATGGCGACCACACCAACGAGGTCGCCGCTCGCCTCGTCGGCGACCGCGATGGCGATGTCGCGGATCTGCGCGATGGTCTGCGCGGGCAGCGTCCCGGTCGGCGCCGGAACGCCCTGGTCCGCGCGTGCCTGCGCGGCCTCGTGGACCGCGACAGCCACATCCGGCGCCGACACCGCCTGCGCAACGGCGAGCCGCTGCGCAGGCTGCGGCATCGAGACCGGGGATCCAGACGGCGCCGTGGCGAGCTCGGGCGGCAAGATCGGCTGCGCCGCGATCGAGGACACCGCCGGATGCTCGGCCGGCAACTGGTCGACGACCGGCGCAGGTGGAGGCACCGCGGCTGCGTGCGCTGCCTCCCGTGCCGCAGCGGCCACCACCACTGGAGACACCGTCGCCGGCTGGAAGGCCGCGGCGGCGTGCGTGGCCGAGCTCGCGGTCGTGGTCGCCGCAGCCGCCGCCTCGGCGTGCTGCTGGGCGCGCACCGGGTCGGGTTCTTTCACCGCCGCGTCGAGGTGCGCCGCGGCTGCTTGCATGGCGAGCTCCGCGTCGCTGAGGTGCTGCTCGACCGCAGGATGGGTATAGGTCAAGACGAGCTGGCCCGCTCGGTCCTCGCGCTGGACCTTCGCGAAGATGTCGAGCCAGACCCGCATCATCGCCCGGTCGGTTGGATCGGCGGGATTGAGGCGCTTGCCCACGCGATAATGCGTTTGCGCCCAGAAGCGAGCGTCCGTCTCCCGGTCGAGCACTGCGTTGGATTTCCCTTGGGTCGATGTCCTCATGGCGACGCTCTCTCGTGAATGACGTGGTTAAACGGTCCCCGCAGCGATCGAGAACGGCGGCGTCGACAGCAGAAAGTCGGTTGTCGTCAGCGCCACGCCGATTTGCGCGATCACGGGACCGCGAGCGAACGGTCTCTCGATCGAATAGAAGCCGGCCTCGAAGTCCCCGGTGAGAAAGTACGGCTGCCCGGGGAACAGCCCGACCGCCGAGTGTGTCACGCGGTTCCACTGCGCGACGGTCAACGTCACGACCCCCGCGGTCTGCACGACCACGTCGGCGCCATCGACGAGTACGACGACGCCGATGGCGGCCGCCTCGGTATCCTTGATGTTGAACGCGCCCCGTACCACGCCCGGCGCTTCGACCTTGACGGCGATGCCGAGCGGCGGCGGCTGACCGTCAAAGCGCGCCCGCACCGTCGCACCGTCAAGATTCCGGGTCATCTGCGACGGAAGCGCCAACAGCAGCGTGCGCGCGTTCAGCGCGATGCCGATGCGCGCGACGAAGACCCGCGGCGTCGTCGGCGGCGTCGGCACGAGCCTCGCGAACTCCACCGCGTCGAGGAAGTACGTCACACCGAGTTGCAGCCCGCCCGTATTTCCGGTCACGGGGTCCCAGTCTTCGGGCGCGAGCTCCACGAGCCCCGAGCTCTTGACCTGCACCGTGCCATCCGGGTTGACGGCGACGATCACGCCGGCGACCTGCGAGGTCGCGAAGTCCTCGATCGCGATCGCGGGCTGCACCGTCGTGATGCCGCCAGGCACGGACACGAACGCGACGAACACGGGTTGACCACGCTGAGGAAGCGACACTCCACCGCGAAAAGCGGCGGTGAACACCGACGCGTCGACGGCCTGGCCAGCGCGCAGCGGGTGCTCGGGGGTCCCGTTGCCGAGGATCGTCACCTGGTCGGCGGACACCATCGCCAGACTTGGAACCGGCGGCCCGCCCGCGATGCGTCGGGTGTCCGTCATGGCGCGGTGGTCTTGTCGCTCGAGCTCGTCGGCGCTGCGCTCGACGCCTCGGACTTCGCCTTGAGCGCGCTGCTGCTGCCGTTGAAGCTCGGGAAGCTGAGCAGGATGAGCAGCGTGGTCGGCGACAGCCCCACGCCGACAGGCGCGTCGAAGGTGTCGCCCCCAGAGCTGTAGGGCGCCGTCCTCGTCAGCTTGCCGGGGACGGTCGCGCTCAGAAAGTACGGCACGTCCCGAACGAGCCCACCCTCATCGCCGGTGATCTCGTCCCACTGGTCAGCTGTCAGCGTGAGCGGACCGATGTACTGCACCAGGACGCGATTCGTGCGCTGCCCCCAGGGCGCGACGCCCGAGCTCACGGCAAGACCCGTAACGATCGTGGTCTCGATGGAGTTGGCGACGGCCGGAAGGACCGTGTCGTCGTGCGCGAGGTCTTGCCGAACGGGAGTACCCGGTGGAAACGACGCTCCTGCAACTGGGTTGTATGAGGTGGGGCTGCTCGGCGGTCGGCCGCCTGCGATCGGGGTTGTGTCTGCCATGTTCCTCGTCTCACTTCCTGTGCTGTAGGTTTCTGTGCTGTGGGGTTAGTGGGCCTGCGCGCCGTTGGTCCCGGCGCTCGGTGCGCCAGGTGCCGGCGCGGGCGTGGACCCGGCTGGGTTGCCGTCGGAGTTCGCGCGCATCGCCTCGCGCATGGCCTCGACAAACAGGATCTGCTGGTTCTGCGAGAGCGCCGACGCGATGTGCGCGATCTGCTCGGGGGTCAGCGACGTCGCAAGCTCGCCGATGAGAATGGTGAGCGGCGATGGCGCCTCGCTCGGTGCAGTGCCCTTGCCGAGCAGCCGACCCGCAACCACGGGGGCGAGCTGGAGCAGCTTCCCGAAAGCCAGGTCCTTGCGGTTCTCTGACGCCATCTGCCGCATGCCCGCGAGTTCGCGCTCGTCGCGGCGCGACCGCGCCTCCTCGAGCTCGACGTAGTGCTCGTTCCGCTCACGACGGAGCCGTGCGTTGTCCTCGCTCAGCTCGGCGATCTGGCGTTGCATCGTGCCGAGCGTGGTCGAGTACATCTGCGCCGACATCCGCATGTGGAGCTCGTTGTGGCGCATCTGCTGCGCCACCATTCCCATCGCGGTCGGCGCGTCCTCGCCGGTGGCGGCGCTGTCGCCATCGCCAGCGCCGGCCAGGATCCGGAATCCCAGCTTCTGCCGGCCACCGTGGTGCTGCTCCGTGCGCAGCTCGAAACGGTGCTGGCCCGAGCCAAACGAATCCGCGTGGTCCTCGGTGATGCGCAGGATGGATGTCGCGAGCTCCTCGATGCGCCCTAGCTGCACGAACAGCTCTGGGTCCTCGTGGCGGTCCCACGTGCGCAGCACGTCACCGCGCAAGCCCGGCTGCGCGCTCGAGAGCTCGAGGCGTACACACTGCCGTCCTTCTGTGCGCGCGAACTCTCCTCGGAGAAAAGCGAGGACACGGCTGTGCAGGTCCTCGCTCATCGCAGCGTCTCCCGGGCCCTCGCGGTCTTCGCGAGCGTGAGCACGACATACCCGCCGCCGATCGCGAGGGCGGCGTAGAGCGCGAACTTCACCACGCCCCACAGGTCGGTCATCGCCTTCTGGGCGCCATCCCCGAGGCTGTCGATCACGTTGTGCCGCGGGTCGAACAGCAGCGACGGCGCGAAGTGCGTGGGCGTCGGCGACGACACGTCCATGCCGAGCTGCTTGGCGCGGGCGCGGACCTCGACGAGCTGGTCCGAGTAGGCTTCGGCCTCTGGCGCGTGATTCCACATGAGGTTGCCAAGCCAACTGTCGTGCTTCTCGAAGAACGCTCGCCATTCCTTGAGTAGCGGCGTCCATACGTCCTCGAACAGCTCCACGAGCGGTCGCAGCGCTGGCACCACCTTGTCGGGGTAACCACGGTGTTTTAGAAAGCCCCCGAACTCGTGCTCGAAGACCTCGAAGTCGCCGTTGATGCGCTCGAGTTCAGATACGACGGCACCCGGTGTCTGCCAGATCGAGGCTCCGACTCCAGTGCGGTTCGCAGGCGCTTGAACGGTGCGCACTGCTGGAACGGCGCGCTCCCTACCACCCGCTCTGGCGCGAGCCTCCCATACCGCTTTCCGTTCCAGAGCGCGCGCGCTGGGTCGTACGACCCACGCATTGCCGGACCGTCCCGTGTAGCGTCCCGCGGCCGTCACAGCGCCGCCTCCGACACGTGGGCATGTGCGGACGCCGCCGCCGCGCCGCCGAGCTGCTCGTTGATGGGGCTCGGCCACGTCGGATCGGTTGCGTCGAAGTACGCGGCGTAGAGGTAGTGCCGCGGGTCGAGCGCGCCGAACCAGTCGTCCGCGTCGTCGAGCGACGGAAACGGCACGACGGTCGAGATGTGAGCGTCCTTGACGTAGCCGAGCGCGGTCGCGCCGTGCTTCCGGTGCGCCGACATCACCGCAGCTTTCGCGGCGCGCCTCAGCGTGGTGATCGCCGCGCCGATGAGCTCGCCCGAGCTCGCGGCCGGGCTCGCGGCCGGGCTCGCGGCGGGCGGCGGCGCCTGCGGCGGCGGCGCCGTGGCGGGGTCCTGGATCGCAGCCGCCGCACGCTGGGCCTTCCATGCGTGATATCGACGCCACGCGGCAGCACCGCCGATGCCGGCGGCAACTCCCAGCGCGAACGGTACCACGGGGGTTGCCCCCGTCGTCGTCAGAGCAGCATCGCCGCCGCCGTCGCTGGCCGCGGAGAATGCCTGCGTGATGACTGACATCGCGCGCTGCGCGGCCGTGTCGCCGCTCGCGGCCGCTCGATCGAGATCGACCAGCTTCCGGGCTGCGTTCGGATCGCCGCTCGCCGCGTCGGCTGCGGTCGAGGTGAGGTGATAGGCCGCCGCGGTGTCCGCGACCGCCTTGTGCGCGTCGGCGAGGGCCTTGGCCATGCGCGGATCGCTCTGCGCCGCTGCATGCGCGGCATCGATGACCGCCTTGGCATCCTTGCGCGTCTTGAAGTCGTCGGCGACCGCGTCGATGATCGGGCCGGTGAACTTGGAGGCAGCCGCGCCGGCCGCGGGTCCGCCGTATGCCGTCGCCACCGCGGTGGCGGCGATCGTGATCGGCGCCTTGAATTTCTGGACCGTCTTCGCGACCGCGTGGTGGACGTCGTAGACGGCGTGCGTGAGCGAATGCCACCAGCCGGCGGACAGCGTCGTGCTGTGCTGATCGATCAGCGCGCCGACGACCAGGTCGCCGGCGGCCTCGACCGCGGCGCTCGCAGCGTTGGCAGTGCCTTCGAGCGCGTCCGGATCGTCGGCGACGTGATGCAGCGGCGCCGCGTGGAGCGAGGCGTGGTGCGACGCGATCCCGCTGGCGATGCGCTCGAGGACCTCGGAGAGGTCCACCGAGCCCTCGTAGCACTCACCGTCGATGCAGATCGAGACGTGCAGCTGACGATCCGGCCCCAGGCATGTCTTCACCGTGAGACCACTCGACCCGGGCGCGATCAACGCACCGAGGTCGGCGAGCTCGCGATCCGGGCGGCCGGTCCCCAGACCGGACAGGACTGTGACCGCTCGTGGGCGGGTCGTGATCCGGACCGGCACACCAGGGCTGAGCTCGACGACCTCCTCGGTCGCGAACCAGGGGACCCCATAGAAGCCGTATCCGCCCGGACCGCTGAAACCACGTGCGCGGCCTCCCCAGCGGCGTCCGACGAGGTTCGGGATGTTCAGGTTCAGGCTCATTAGAAGACTCCGTTGCAGCGCAGGAATGCCTGCGTCGTGTTGATGAAGCGCGTGCGATCCGCGGGCTGCTCGAGCCACTGGACCGCGCCCTCGAGTCCGGCTGCTTGGATGACCCCGAGCACGCCAGACAGCGTCACCTCGGCCGGCTGTGCATCTTCGCCAGCGGTCACATGGAGGGTGGTGCCGAGGTAGTCATCGACCAAGCCCGACGCGCAGGCGTGCTGATACGCGTCGCGCATGTCGGCACCCAGCGCCGCGAGCTGCGCCTCGGGCGAGCCGATCACCGTCGCGGGGTCGATGCCGAGCTCGCGCAGCCGCTCGCGCCGGACCCGGAACTGGCCCACGTGGTGCGGGGCGCTGAACGTCAGCGGCTCCCGCGCAACCCGGCCGACGAATGTGGCCCAGGCGTCCGCTCCAACGCCGTCGATCGGCGAGCTCAGCGCTGCGCCCTCCGGCTCGATTGCCGCGGGCCCAGTCAGGAGCTCGACCCTCGCTGCGCGGCCCCCGGTGCTTGCGAGCTCCTCGAGCACCTCCAGGGCCTCGGCATCAATGTCGGCCGGGACCACCGTCGAGTACGTGCCTGGCGGTGTCGCCGCCGCGGGCGGCACACGCGCCGAGCTCGCCGGCGTCGCCGCCGCTGACATCGCCGCGGCCGAGGCGCCCAGCGGCGCAGCACCGGCACTCGACGCCGGCCCAGGCGCCGCCGCGGCGGCGGCATCAGGGCGAGCGGCAGCAGCGGCCGGCGTCGGCGTGATGCCAGCGCTCGGCCAGGACGTCGGCGCCGCCACGGCCGGATTCCACGTCGGCACGGCCGTCATCGGCATCGCCTCGGGACGCGGGCGCTCGCGCGGAAGCGCGTCGCCCTCGGCTTGCAGGATGGCCGGCAAGACGAACACGCGCACGAGCTCGTCTGCAAGGTCCCTGTAGCCGAGCGACTCTGCGTGACCGATGGCAGCGGCGACCACCGGCGGCGGAGGCTGCTCGCCCATGCAGAGGAACGCGTCCAGCACCACGAGCGGCGATGGCTCGTCGGCTGCGCTCGGAATGCTTGCCGCCGAGTGCGAAGCGTCGACGCTGCGCGCCAGGTATCTGACGGCCCCCAGGGTGAGGAGAGGAAGAACGATCGGAATCAGCATGGCTAGATGCGCTCCATGAATTGCCCGCCCATGCCGAGAATCCGAGATGGATCCTCGATGCGGCCGTCGGGCCAGCGCACACAGCAGTGCACGAGCCAGACGCCTCTCCCGGGCAGGTGGTGTTCGGGATACCCCTGTCGAATCATGATCTCGCGAGGCACCCACTGCCACTTGATGACCGGCTCAACATTGAAGCCTGCAACGCGAAGCTCGGCGGTGCGGTACGCAGCGAGGTCCTCGCAGTCCGCATACCCTTGGCGCAGGACCGCCGGAACGTCCATCCAGTCTTCATGCCCCGGGGCCTCCTCGCGATAGACGACGCCGGACGCGTAGAGCGGAGGGATAATGGTGTCGGACAGCCCGCGGGCAACACGCCGCAGCGAGCGGCGAATGTGCCACTCGTTGATTTGCGCCAGCCCTTCGAGCGCAATTTGAAGGGGCGCGAAGTGGGCCGCGTCGTCGGTGTCGGGCAGCGACACATGGAACAGCGGTGTGGTCATATCGCCTCTCGCTGGCCGTCGGCGCGCGCGCTACGCGAGCGCCACGTGGCCAAGCCACATGACCGACAACTACTCAGCCGCCCACTCCGCATGGGTTAGACCGCGGCCGTTCCGAGGACGCCGCACACGAATGGTGCGCCCTCCTGGTTGTCGCCGACGAACGTCACCACCATGACGAAATCCATTGCCGTCTGGACGGTTTCCATCGACACGAATCCGTCGATCGTCGTGGCCGCAAACATCTCGCCAGGCACGTCGCCGCTCTGAGCGAACTGCGACCGGTTCCCGACCTTCACGTCGTTCACGATCCAGCTCGACGGCGTTCCGCCGATGATGATCCTCTCCGGCCTGAAGGCGACCGCCTGAGGTCTCGACGTGATTTGCGCCGACGTATTCGGGAAGATCGCCACGCCCGACGACATCGGCAGCGTGATGCGATCCGCGCGGTGCGGACCCGGACGCTCGACGAGCTGCGCGCGTCCCGCGATCGGGTGCGACGCGTGCGCGTAGCCGTACGCATACGCGGGGTGCGCCGGATACATCTGTGCCGGATACGGACCACCGTGCCCGAAGTGGTGATGGTGGTGGCCGTGGCCGTGATGATGACCGTATCCGTGATGGGGCCCGGGAGGCAGGGCCGCAAGCGCGGCGTCCGGTGGCCCCGGCGGCGGCGCCGGCGGCGGCGGCATGGGCGGCGGAGGCGACGGCATCACGGTAACCGGCGGCGGTGGCGGTGGCGGCGGCGGCATCGGCGGCGGCATCGGCATCGGCGGAACTGGCGCCGGCGGCGCGTCGAGGTGTGCGTCGGTCGGGTGGCCGTTGGCGGCGGCCGCCGCCGCATCCTCGGCGCCGAGGATCTCGAGCGCGCCGAGCGCGACCGGATCCCCCATCACATAGGCGCGATGCTGGAGTTCGGCGCGACGGTGGTCGCGAAACGCGTTCGGCCAGAACGAGAGGCCCGGACGCGCCTGGTTGTAGCCGCCGTACGGGTTGCCGTACCCGCCGCCGTACTGGTTGCCGTACCCGCCGCCGTACTGGTTGCCGTAGCTGCCGTAGCCGTAGCTGCCATAGCCATGCCGTCGGTGATGCCGATGGTGCTGGTGCGGGTAGCCCCGACCATACAGATTGTTATACGGATAGGCTCCTTGGGAGTATGGATTGTAGTTGTAGCCGGCGCCGACGATGTCGACCATACCTTGTGCTCCGATAATGGATTGCCACTTGCCGATGAGAGCGTGCACCTCATCGGCACCGATGTATTGACTGCGGCCCCGCATCACACAGCCGCCGTTCCGAGGACGCCGCACACAAACGGTGCGCCCTCCTGGTTGTCGCCGACGAACGTCACGACCATGACGAAATCCATCGCTGTCTGGACGGTTTCCATCGACACGAATCCGTCGATCGTCGTCGCTGCGAACATCTCGCCAGGCACGTCGCCGCTCTGAGCGAACTGCGACCGATTCCCGACCTTCACGTCGTTCACGATCCACGAGGACGGCGTTCCGCCGATGATGATCCGCTCCGGCCGGAACGCGACCGCCTGCGGCCTCGACGTGATCTGTGCGGACGTGTTCGGAAAGATCGCCACGCCCGACGACATCGGCAGTGTGATGCGATCGGCGCGGTGTGGGCCAGGGCGCTCGACGATGGCGGGCGACGAGCTGCCGTGGCCTGGAATGGCGTATCCGTGTGCGGGATAGCCGTGCGCCGGGTGGACCGCCGCGTGGTGTGCATGCGGCGCCGGGTACACCTGCACGGGGTACTCGGGCGCCGGATAGATCTGGGTCGGGTAGACCTCCGTCGGGTAGTAGCCCTGCGCGTACGCGGGGCCGTAGCTAGGGGCGTAGTCGTAGGGCCCGTAAGCTGGACCGCCGTACACAGGACCGCCGTACACAGGGCCGTAGCCGAAGTGCCGGCCATGCCCGTGATGACGGCCGCCGTACGGGCCATGGTGGATGTTGCTCGGGCGGCCGGCCTCCTGCCAGCCCACGATTTCGTGCCACGCACCGAGGAGTGCGCGAGCTTGTTCAGCTCCGATATAGGACATGACTCGACCCTTCGGTCACGCGCTCGTGACTTCGCTGAGAGTGGTTATTGAAGGGATGAAGCGCATCGCGCGGTCGCGATGCGGCTCGCGGCCGAGCCCCCAGCCGCCGAGCGATGCGCTCGCGCAGCAGTTCGGGGCCCGGTCGCGCCGGGCGAGTGCGTCAGCCGTGCGGCCCCCCGTGCATCGCCGCCGCACCGCGAACACGCGCGACGATCTGCGCCATCTGGTGCGGCGAGATCTCGCCCCTCACCGCGGCGGCGCCGTTCGAGGCGGCCAGCGCTGGTTGGCCCTTGCCCCCGAACAGATGCCCGGTGTTTGCCCACTTGGCACCGACGTGGAATCCCAGGCCCGAGGTCCACGATGCGAGGAACCCGTCGCCGAGGTTGATCGCATGCTCGGACAGCTGGCCGGGGCCGCCGAAGTAGCCGACCGCCTCCATCGCGAAGCCTAGCCACGCCTCGAGCGGCACGCCCAGAAACTGGCTCCCCTCGTCCCCAGCCTTCCCCTGACTGAGCCCACCGACGAAGGCCGCGACGTTGACCTCGAGCGTGCGGATGAGGTGTTCGCGATGCCCGGTCGGGGTCAGCGTCAGTTGCCGACCGGCAGTCGCCATCGCCGATTTCGTGGCAGACGCCGCGGCCGACAGCCGCGCTCGGAGCGCCTCGACTCGCTCGGCCAACGTCCGGTTCTGACTGACGAGGTGTTCGACGTGTTCTCGGTTGATCTCGACCATGTTTGCAATTCCTCTGATGCCCCAGCCCATGGCGAACTTGCCCAAGCCTGCGGGGCTAGACAGGCTATTCAGTCACCACGAGCACCTTGCGTTGTGCGACCTCGAGCTGCGCAACGATCGCCCGACCTCGGTCGGTCAGACGCAGCTTGAGGTCGCCCCTCAGCTGCAACGCGTGCGTGACGTACTCACGCTCGACGAGCAGCTCCTTGTTGATGAGATCGGCGATCATCGCCTTGACGTCGAGGCGGCACCTCTCCCAGTCCCATGGGATCTCGGCGCCGCGCTCGGCGACGAACTCGAGAAACTTCGCCTGCGGATGCGTGATGCGCACGCCCTGCAGTGGTCCCGAGCTAGCCAAGGGACACCCGCACTCGCTCGGCGAATTCCGCCGAATTGCACGTTGCGCTGTCGTGGCCATTCGACACGACCCACGACACAACGCCGGTGGGTTCGATGACTTCCAGGATATCGAAGCGTCCCGCGGCTTGCTGCCTGCGCGCCGCGGGCAGCTGGAAGGTCTCGCCCGACGGAGACGTGACGCCAAGCATTCGCTCGGCAACTCCGACTGCGCCCGCAGCGAATCCGAGGATTCTTTCTACAGCACTAGCCATCTCGAGTGCTGTTCTACGACCGACTCCATCGGTCGTCACGCAGTTTCAACTGCAGCACCCGATCTCATTGCTTATGACAATGTTTGTACTAATCCTCTAATGTGGCGACTCCTCCATCGATTTCCGACGATAAACCGCGCTGGCTCACGCACACGGAGGCGGCGGACTTGGTCGGCGTTTCGTACAACACGATCGCGTACTGGGCGCGCCGCGGGTTGTTGCAACCCCAGAAAGAACGCCGCACGCTCTCCAACGGCACCGTTCGCGAGGTGCTTGTGTTCGACAGCGACGCCGTCATGAAGCTCGCGCGCCGACGAAACGCGAACGGCGTGAACGACGTCGACGAGACGGCCGCGAGCGCCTTCGAGATGTTCGAGGCGGGGAGGTCAATTCGCGAGGTGGTGATCAAGCTCCGGAAGGCCCCGGAGCGGATCGAAGCGCTCCACGAGCAGTGGCTGAGCTGCGGTGGCAGCGAGCTCGTCCTCAACGCGGTCGCCCGACGAGAGCTTGCGGATCTTGTCGGTTCGTTCGACGGCGTCGCAGACCTCGTGCAGCGCGTGGCCGAGATGGCGAACCGCCTGGCCGAGATGGCGAACCGATCGGCTACCGCTGAGGCAAGCAACAAACCGAGCGAACGCTGATACCAGCACGCCCCGCATTTCTCGTCGATGCGCCACCGTAGCGCGAGGCACAACGCGACCACATCGCCCCAACCGACGTGCGGCTCGCGTTCTACCGCCGTGCGCATACGACGCACGCTCCACCTGCCTTCATTCGCTGCACCTTCCCTGTAGCTATCCGCGATCCAGGAGGTCGGCCAGCAAAAACGACTCCCGCTGAAAGCCCGACGGGGTGCGACGGTGCGGAGAGATACCGGAACATCTGGAACACCCGGAACACTGAGACACTGTCCCTGGCAACAAGCGGCAGCGTTCGCGCGGGGGGCAACTCGGCGCTGCCTGATGGAACTCGTCGAGAAGGCCCCGCGGACGCGGCGTTCGCGACCTAAATTAAATTAGGCCGGTGCGCTCGGAAGGGCGGCCTCGACCGGCTCAAGCAACGCGGGCTGCCGGCGTCCCAGGACGCGCTGCGCTCGCTCGTGCCGTTCCTCGGCGATCGCGTCGCGCTGCTCGAGCACTGGGACGACATCAAGCTGCTGACCGTGGTCGTCGACCGGCTCGAGCGCTGGTGGGCACCGGGTCTGCTCTGCATCGGCGACGCGGCGCACGCGATGTCACCGGTGGGCGGCGTCGGGATCAACCTCGCCGTCCAGGATGCGGTGGCGGCGGCGAACCTCCTGTTTGCCCCGCTGCGGCTGGGCACGGTCACCGGGGACGACCTGCAGCTCGTCCAGCAGCGGAGGGAGTTCCCGGCGCGAGTCACCCAGTGGCTGCGCTGCGGCTCGTCGCGTTTGCGATGCCTCACCTCGGGCCGCTGCGCCGGATGGCCGCGCAGACCCTCGGCGTCGGACAGCTCGAGCACGTCGCACCGCTCGATCGGCGGCCCGAGACTCGCACGCGTGTCGCTACCAACCCATCGATGAATTCGAAGGCATGAACATGGGTCTCGTCATCGAGCGCATGACCGTTCCAAACGGACGACGTTCGCAACCTGATCGCCGAGCTCGAGGACATCCTGACCGCCGAGTACGTGCCGGAGCACCGCCACGGGCTTGCGCTCGACGCGATCTTTCAACCACACATCCAGTTCTTCGTCGCGCGCGTCGACGGTGCTGCCGTCGGCTGCGGAGGAGTCGCCCTGTTCGCTGACTTCGCCGAGGTCAAGCGCATGTACGTCCGACCGGCTGCGCGTGGTCACGGCATCGCCGACGCATTGCTGGCGCGGATGGAGTGGTGACCCGCGACGCGGGTATCGCGCGGCTTTGCCTCGAGACCGGCGACCGCCAGATCGCAGCGATCCGGGTGTACAGCCGGGCCGGGTTTCGCGGTGCGAGGCGTTTGGCGCCTATGCCGCCATGCCGCCGGCCAGCGTCGCGACGAGCGTGTTCTTCGAGAAGTACCTGGTGTCCGAACCAGGGTGTTCAGCCTGACATCGATGCCGTGTGCCGAGTTCGAGCGCAACGAGCGGTGAGCTGGGTCGAGGTGCTCGAGGTCGAGGTGCTCGTCTGGCCGGCGCGAGTCCCGGCGGATCTCCCGCGGCGTCACGCTGAATTCGCGGCGGAACCGGGCTGTGAAGTGACTCGCTGTCTTGAAGCCGACGCCAAGCGCGATGTCGAGCGCCGAGCGACCGGTGCGCTCGAGCTGCTCATGCGCGCGCGCCAGCCGGCGGGTGATCACGTACTGGAAGGGCGTCATCCCGGCCGTCGCGGTAAACGCGCGCGCGAAGTGCGCCGGGCTCAACGCCGCGACATTCGCCATCATCGTCACATCCAGGTCTTCGGCGAGCCGGCTCTCCACGTAAGTCGCACAGACGACGAAGCGTGAACGCCGGGAGGCGTTCGCGGGGGTGTATGCCTCGGAGCGGTCGTTCGTCTGTACGAGGTTGCGATCCGCCTCGCCACCAGTCGAATGATAATCCGCAGCCGGCGTCTTGCCGAGATCGAGTGTCTTGACGATCTGCGTAAGACGAATCGACTTTGCATCGGGAGATTTGTCGTTGGGCTTGAACGTTACCTTGCCGCTCTCTCCCGAGTTTCCACCGACATTCTCCTGCTTCTTCATGTCGATCTCGAACTCGAACTCGCCCATCGGAACGGGTCCCTTGCCCTTGATGTTGCGTGCACGCACCCGGCGCGGTGGTCGACACCGAGGCATCACCCGCCATCTGGTCGAGCAGTCCCTCGGCCGACTCGCCTCACACCACGCGATCGGCGACCGCATCGGCATGCTGCTCGTAACGGTCCCCCGCCTCGCCGATGCCGCCCTTGAGTTGCACGCCGCCACGCTGCTGGATCACGTGCGCTGCTTCGTGCGCGGCTGTGTGTAGATCGGGCGCTTCCCGGAACGCCACGTGTGCCCCGGTGGCGAAGGCGTTGGCTCCGATGGCGTCGCTGGCGACTGCAGCGGGACCGCCGACGTGCGCCTTGGTACCGGTCACGTAGTGGCGACCGAATGCACGCTGGATGGACGCCAGGTGCGGAAGCTGGCTGGCCGCACCCGACAGGCCGGCGGTGGCGATCTCTTGCGCGTCGCTCGCAGACCGCTTGCCATTGCCATGCATCTGGACCGCCGCGGCGCTCGACGCAGACGTGCGCTGCGCCGGCGGCAGGCCCATAGTGAGTGTCGCCTTGCCGGGTACCGCGGTGGGGCGAGGACGGTGGCTTGTGACCCGTCGGTTCCGTCCTGGCGCCTGGTTTGTACCATCATAGCACCGTGTTACAGTAAGGCTGCACATGAGCCTTGGGACAACAACGGGCGCGTCGCTCCTTCCGATCGACGAGGACATCTGGCAAATGTCGGGTGGTGATGTGCGAATGCCCGGGGGCGCGCTGTTTCCGACAGCATCCACCGTGATCCGCTTGCCCGATCGCTCGCTGGTGGTGTACTCGCCAATCGAATTCGACGATGCGACGGCAGCGGAGCTGGCGTCGATTGGAGAAGTCGCCCACCTAATCGCGCCGAGCCGGTTTCATCATCTATTCGTGCCGGCCGCGGTGGCGCGCTGGCCGCGCGCGATCGTGCACGCCTCACCCGGAGTTGCGGCCAAGCGCCCGGACCTGCGGATCGATCGCGTGCTCGGACGCGATGACGAACCCGCGTGGCGCGATGTGCTCGCGATCGAGCGCATCGAAGGCGTGCCCAAGATCGATGAGATCGTCGCGTTTCATCGGCCCAGTGGTGCGCTGGTGTGTGCCGACCTGGTGTTCCACATCGCCCGACCGCCAAACCTGCGCGCGCGCATCGTGCTGGCGCTCATGGGTGCCGGGGGCGGCAGGCTCGCCCAGAGCCGGACCTGGGGTTTCTTACGCTCCGATCGCGTCGCTGCTCGCGCGTCGGTTGCCCGCGTCCTCGCGTGGCCGATCAAACGCGTCGTCCCCTGCCACGGTGCACCATGCGCGATCGATGCTTCGGGGCTGGCATCGCGCATGACCCGCCTCGCAGGGGGGCTCGTTCCGTTGCTTGCGCCGACGGCCGAATCGTCGCGGGAGGCATAGGAGGTCGAGCGCAGCGAGCGCAGCGGCCAGCTCGCGGCCCACGACGTCCATGGACGCCTGTCCGAGCTGTGATAACCTGCGCTCCGATCGCTACGAGTGGCTGGTCGTATACCAAAAGCAAGGTTCTCGGTCGGGCCGTGGCGCCGTGGCGCCGTGGGATGAAGATACGAGACGATCGCCGACGGGCCATCGACTGTGTCGGCCTCCAAGGGGCTCATCGAGGGTGTCCACGGGCCTCCGCCACGTCCAGCAGGGCATACTACGTTAAGACGCTTGTCCTAGCGTCGTCAAGGCAACGCGGATTCCTGAAAATACTCCAAACGAGTTCGTAGCGGTACACACATTGAATAAATGCGGGGTCGTCGAACGCAGTCTCGCGCAGTTCTGTAAATGACTCATTACGACACTGCCACGGTGCAAGCGTCACGCATTCCACGAGCTGGCGAAGCACAGACGGTTCCTCTGGCACTGGCTCGCCATCACCCAGCAACTCCGCCACCCATGCTGCACTCTGAGCACTCATCGGAAGGCGGGCCGTCACTCGAGACAGCGCCGGTGTTGCAGGCTCCGCATGAGGTGGCAGATAGAGTACTTCATAGTGGAGAGGAACGCCTACGAAGTCTGCAATTCTGTTAAGATGACCGAAGAACGCCGAGAGCGCGATTGCGTGCAATAGCTCCTCGTCGGCTATCCCAACACGGTGTGCCTGAACTCGATGCTCACATGATAGAGACCACGGAGATTCGGTGACCAGACATGCGATTTCGGTGAGCAGGCGCTGCCGGAGTAGCGGCCATCGTGACGCAACGGGGTGAGCGTCGGCAATGAGCGCCCGCGTGAGCTCATCTCTGCCGTCGAGCGCAACACGCAGAAACCCTGCGTGACAGGCAGTTCAATAAAAACACTGATTCAGACGAGACGTTACCGAGTTGACCAATTCGCGATCCTCCCAATCGAGTGGGCGCCTGTGCCATTAAGAGTTGACGAACAGCCAAATATTATCGGCATAAGCACCGGACCGAGACTGTGAGCTTGAATGATTCCCGGGACACCACCGTGTGGTGATCGATATGCCGACGGAGCGAGCGATCGCGCATCCGATCGTACATCTCACAAAACAAGCCAGTCGAGGCAGAATATTCAATAATTGCGAACGGCATAAGTTCCTCGGGAAGTATTCCCCTGTACTTAATGGAACTCAAATTTAGATGCATGAATATCCTGTCACTGAGCTCGCCAGAGACTCCGCCAGCCGCTGCATGATGCGAACTCGTTGCAGGAGCTGATCTGGCGAGGTGCAGCTTAAAGGTTGCATATGGGGTGTGTAGGAAGTGTTGTCGCCATTGATCGGGTGTGCGGGCTTAGCACAAAGCCGGCGCAATCCAGGATTCTTCGAGGCTCCACAAGTAGTCTCTCGTGGAGCTAAACAGGATCGCGTGGCCTGAGATCCACGCTTGACTGCGGATCGCGAGGGGATCATCGTTTCGCGATCGTGGCGAAGACCAGGACAGGACACGCGATCCGACGCTCGCGCCGACGCCCCGCGCAACTCAAGGGGTTGGACGAGTTCATCCTCTAAGGGCAGCTCAAGAACGACTTGGCGGAGTGGCGACGGGGGCGAGCCGTTCGAGCGTACATCGATGGTCGACGCGTCACCGACATCGCCGGCGATTGGAAGGTCACACGCGGGTCGGTGAATCGCTGGCTGCAGTGGTACGACGCCGACTACGTCGACGGTCTTCGGACCAAGATCGCGGAGGGTCCCGAGCCAAAGCTGACGGAGCTCCAGCGCGCGACGCTGACGGTGCTCATCGAGCGCGGACCGATCGCCGCGGGCTATCAGTCGGGCGTCTGGACCGGCCCGATGATCGGAGACCTCATCGAGGACCGGTTTGGCGCTCGTTACCATAACCATCACCTTCCCAGGCTGTTGCACCAGCTCGGGTTCTCCGTCCAGCGGCCTCGCAAGCGCCTGGCGCGGGCGGATCTGGCCCCGGCAAGCCACGTGGCTCCGCGAGACCCTGCCTCGGGCAAAAAAAAGCCCGCCAGTGCCGCGGCGTTGTTGCCTTCGGGGACGAGGCGAGCTTCTGGCTCGACGGGACGCTCTATCGAACTTGGTTGCGGGTGGGCCAGCAGCCTCGCGTAGATACCTTTGGGATGCGCAAGACGGCGCACGTCTTTGGCATCGTCACCCTCGAAGAACGCCCCTCGTTCCTGCACCAGTTCGCGCCTGTGTTCAACGCCGGCACCTTCCTTCCCCTCCTCAAGGAGATCGTACGCCGTGCTCGTCGCCGCAAGGTGTTCCTGATCATCGACAATGGGCCATGCCACAACGTCGACGAGGCAGGAAGACGCTGGTTCGTCGAAAATCGCGACCGTATCGAGCTGTTCCGCTTCCACCCTATTCGTCCAAGCTGAACCCGCTCGAAGGCGTCTGAAGGTGACCAAGAAGCTCACCACGCACAACCGGTTCTATAGGACCACCGACGAACGCGACGACGCACTGCGCTCCAAGTTCGGCACCTTCCAATCTCGGCCCAGCCTGATCGCGAATCAAGTGGCACGCTTCCTATGGTCCACAAGCTGCGCGTTTCTGTTTAGCTAGAGATGTCATCAGCCAATGCCGTGTGTTGCTCAGAATTGAGCAGCGCGTCGCAATGTTGCCGGACTATTAGAACGACGAGAGCAGGTACCGGCCCAAAAGGGAGCGAGGCCCGAGGAGAATCGATGAAAGCGTCACTGATTGGTTTAGTGGTGGCCGGTGGTTTCGGCGATGCCTTGCAGCAATTTGCTGCAGGAATTGCTTGACCGCGGCCTTTATTTCGGCCGCGTTCGAGACCGAGACTCCGATCGGCAGTCTAGGCAGCAGAGGAGGCTTCGACATGTCGCTGTGGAAGTTTCAATTGAGCTGCTCGTATGTCGTTTCTGTGTCCGCAATGGGTCAGTCGGCCTTGAAAATATCGAGCATGCCATGACCACCGCGATAGTTTCCCCGGTTCCCGAGATACGACGTACTCGCCCGACTTGGTTTCCGCATTGGTGCCTGCCGCTCGCGACAGGCCTACTGCTCCTCGCGGCATGGTGGCTAGCATCGTCGGCCAAGGTGTTTCCTACCGGCACGGTCCCCTCGCCGGCAGATGTCGCCAGCGCATTCGCGACCGAAGCCGACTCCGGTCGGTTACTCGAAAACGTCATCGCGTCTTTGTATCGCGTCGCCTGGGGCTATCTATCCGCAACGATAGCTGCGGTCCCGCTCGGTCTCGTGATCGGCCGCTCGGCGTCGACCCGCGCTGCGTTGCTGCCCTGGATCAACTTCTTCCGGAGCCTGTCACCGATCGCGTGGATCCCATTCGCGATCATCTGGTTCGGGATCGGCGATCCCCCCGCAATCTTCTTGATCTTCCTGGCGACGTTCTTCCAGATCGTGCTGGCAACCGCGGCTGCAACCGGCTCGGTGCCGAGTGTCTACTACCGCGTAGCGCGTGAGATGGAGCTCGGCCCAGCGGCGGTGCTGTTCAGGGTCACATTCCCGGCGATCCTGCCGCAACTCGTGATCGCGTTGCGCGTCGCCGCCGGCGTCGCCTGGATGGTCGTTGTTGCCGCCGAGATGATCGCCGTGCGTAGTGGGCTCGGTTTCCTGATCGTCGACGCCCGCAACGGTCTGCGCATGGATCTCGTGGTGTTCGGCATGCTCGTGATCGGGCTGATCGGGATGGCTCTCGACATCGTATTCGCTCGGCTCGCAAAGGTCGGCGGCGTGCGTTGGGGGTTCGAGCGATGACCGAGGTCGTGCTCGAAGCCAGCGGTGTCGGGTTCAGCTATGGCGGCTTGGTCGTAATCGAACGCCTCGATCTCGCGGTCGCGAAGGGCGAGTTCGTCGCCTGCGTCGGGCCATCGGGTTGCGGCAAGACGACCTTGCTCGCACTCCTTGGCGGGCATATCGCGCCCGCGCGAGGCACGCTGCAGCGTCGCGGCCGCAGCCGCACGATCTACCAGGACGGCGGACTATTCCCGTGGCTGACCGTTCACGACAATGTCGCGTGTGGCTTGCCGCCCAGACTCGACGGCGGAGCGCGGGAGCACAAGGTCGCCGAGTGGCTCGCCGTGACCAGGCTCACCGAGTTCGCAGATCTCTATCCACATCAGCTGTCTGGAGGAATGCGGCAACGAGTCGAGCTAGCTCGTGCGCTCGCCGCTGAATCGGACACCCTGCTACTCGACGAGCCCATGGGCTCTCTGGATTACCAGACCCGGTTGCGCATGCGACGCGAACTCGTCGCGACGCTTCGCGAACGCCCGCGCACCGTGGTGTTCGTCACTCACGATATAGAAGAGGCTGTCCAGCTCGGCGATCGCGTGATCGTCCTGGGACCCCGACCGACTAGCGTTCGCCGCGTGATCACACTACCGCCAGGTCGTCCGCGGTTACCGACGGCGCCGGGAGTCCCCGACGCCGAGCAGGCCATCATGGAGGAGCTCGGGTTGACATGACCAGCAAGACCAGAGTCGTCGCAATCGCGATCGTCGTTCTCACCGCGCTCACGGTCTTGCACTGGCGACCGTGGCAAGGCACCGCACCGGCGGTAGCAGCCGAGCTCGCAGTCGGTTATCTGCCGGTCACCTGTCACCTGACGTGCCCGGTGACCGATTTCGCGAGCAAGACAACGACGTCGTCGACGCGATTCGTGTCGCAGCGCTACAGCGACTTCCCGACGGTGGCCGAGGCACTCAAGGCGCGCAAGATCCAGGCAACGTTCTTGCTCGCGCCGCTCGCGATGCTGCTGCGCGAACAAGGCGTGCCGATCAAGATCGTCTATCTCGGTCACCGCGACGGCTCGACGGTCATCGTGCCGAGATCCTCGAACGCCAGATCGCTGCGCGACCTCAAGGGCAAGACGTTCGCGCGGCCCAGCAGGTACTCGAATCAGTACCTCGTGATCACCAAGCTGATGGAGGACGAGGGCATGCAATCTGACGACATCAAATTTGTCGACATGGCGCCGCCCGACATGCCGAGTGCGCTGGCCGCCGGCGCAATCGATGCCTACTTCGTCGGAGAGCCGCATGCCGCTAAGGCCGAGCTCGCCGGCACCGGCCGCGTCCTGTATCACGCCAAGGACATCTGGCCTAACTTCATCTCGTGTGTACTCGTTGTCCGCGATGAGCTGATCCGCGAACATCCAGAAATCGTCCGCGACCTCGTTCGCGGGATCGCCGAGAGCGGCGAGTGGGTGGAACGCAACCGACTAGCCGCGGCGAAGCTTGCCGCCAGGACGGAATACTATAATCAAGATCAGAAGCTACTGACTTTCGTCCTGACGCAGCCGCCCGACCGAGTGTCGTATCGGCAACTCACTCCGAGCGACGAGGACCTGCGGTCGATCATGCACTACGCGCTCAAGGCCAAGATCTTGCGGCGCGCCATCGACCTCAGCGATCTCATCGATCGTCGATTCATTCCGGAAACCATACATCCCGCCGAGATCCATGGAGAGTGATGACATGACGGCTCGTGCGCAGGTGCTGGGGCGCCGTCCGGGAGCTCCGATATCGCTCGGGGATGCCGGCGGTGCGATGCTGTTGGGCCATGAGGAGCTGCGATTCGACCATCGTGCGTTCTACAAGCAGTTATGTGCTTCCATGCCGAATCGCTCCGCATCGCGACGACTGATCGCGAACGAAGCACTCTACACGTGTGGTACTGAAAATTATAACATCTATTTCGTCGAGAGCGGCTATCTGAAGGTATCTCTGTTATCGCAGAGCGCACGCCAGTGCCTGCTCGACATCTGCGCACCGGGAGACATGGTCGGCGAATCTTGCCTGTTATGTGCAGAACGGCTCGAGACCGTCATTGCGATGACTCCGTGTGCCGTGCGTGCGATTCCTCGCGCGGAGTTTCTCGAGACGGTCTCCAGGCACAAGCTCGTGGAGGCCAGCCTGCAGTACCTCACGGCGAAGTTGCTAGAGCAGCAGCAGATCGTCTCGCACTTCGTCACCGCGGACAGCGAAGGCCGCCTGGCCGCGACGCTGCTGCGCCTCGCACGCAAGCTCGGAAAGCCGCATCAGGGCCGACTGCTGATCGACGAGAAGATAACTCAAGAGGAGCTCGCCGAGATAGTCGGGACCACGCGGTCCCGGGTCGGCTACTTCCTCAAGCGATTTCGGGCCACAGGCCTGATCGAGCAGCCGTCCCCGACAACGCTGCTGATCAACGAGAGCCGGCTCGACGAGTACGTTCAGTCCTGCTTGTAGTCACGATCTCGTCGAGGAACGCCGCGAGTTCCGCATTGACCGCGTCGGAGTCAGTGACGCAGACGAAGTGACCGGACCTGGGTAAGTCAACGTAGCGTGCGTCGGGGATCGCGCCGTGCAGGAAGTGTCCGGTTTTGACGCCGACGACCGAGTCGTGCCGGCCGTGCAGGATCAGGGTCGGCGCCGAGATCTCATTGAGCCGCGGCGCGAGCGCCGGCTCCTTTGCGAACAGGTCGAGATAACCCAGGCCGGTTTGCGGATCCATGCTCTCGCAGCGCAGCAGAAACTGGGTGAACCGGTCACGATCCTCGACAGCGCAGGGCACGCCGCTTCCCGTCGCGATCGCATCGAAGTCCTCGGCGATCACCTGTTCGAGGCGGTCGATCTGGCCTTTGCGGTTGGCGAACCGGTACGAGCCGCCGATCAGGCTAAGTGACCGCGTCAGCTCGGGAAACCGAAGCGCGAAGTACTGCGCGAAGATCGCGCCGACAGATGCACCACCGATGTGGATCGGCTCGTCGATGCCGATCGCCGCGAGCACGTGCCGCTGCAGACTTGCGATGCCCTCGAGGCTGAGGCTCCCGATCACCCGCGTCCGACCGACTCCAGGCTGGTGGATGACGATGATCCGGAAGCGATCCGAGAGCGTCGCGAACTGGGGTGCGAAGATCCCGGCGCCGATGTTAAAGGGCTGCATCAGCAGCAGCGTCGGACCAGACCCTGCGCTGAACACCTCGACCTCGCCGCCGGCTACGGTGACCATCCGACACTCGATCGCGGGGACAAGCTCGCGGAGCACGTCGAGGTTCTGGTTGGCCGGTGCGTAGTCCGTGCTGGTCAGCGCCGTGCCGAGCTCGTGCAGCTGGCGCGAGAACCACTCTTCGGGCACGGTGCGCGCGCCGCGTGTCCCGACCAATAGCGCGCCGGCGCGCTCGGCTGCCTCGACAGTCAATCCCACCGGAACGGCGAGGCGACAGCAGGTCCGCAGCTCCGGGTACGCGTCGCCGGCGAGGTGCGGGCCGCCGCGCACGCCGGTGAGGTCGAAGACCTGGGTCAGGAACTCCTCGATCGGGCGCCCCGCGAAGCCGGGGACGCGATCGACGTCGACGAGCACGCAGTGACCGCCGACGGGCGCGACCACCGGCAACCCCGCATCCGCGAGGCGCTTCGCCAGCGCATGGACGGCGGCCATGCGCTGGCGGACCTGCCCGAGCACGGCGTCGAGATCGCCTAGCGCGACCTGGAGTAGTCGACGGCTCGCCAGGCCAACATCGGTACCGCGCAGCGCAGCCTCCTCCCGCAGCCGGTCGTCGAGCTCCGGGATCCGGCTCGCAACCAGGCCGCCGAAGTTCACTCCCCAGTCCTTTGACAAGCTGAACGTTGCGGCATCGCCGAGCGCAAGGAGTTCGCGACCGACGTCCCACACGTCGCGTCTGGCGTGATCGGCGATGGACACCGCGTTCTCGACCAGGCGTGTCGCGTCGAGCACCAGAGGTACCCCCCGGGCCCGGGTGGTCGCCGCGACGTGCTGAAGCTCCGGAAGCGAAAGCGGCCGTCCCCCGGCGGCGTTGCACGAGAGCTCCACGACGACGAACGACACGCCCCTGGCGTCGCGCGCGAGCGCATCCTCGAGCACGGTCCCCTCATCGAGACCGGGCAGCGCAACAGGGGTGAACCGTTGGTCGGCGAGGTTGAACAACCAGGTCGGAAACAGGCCGTTGTGCAGAACGGTACCGCGCCGGCCTGGCCAGCTGCGGCACAGCAGCGCCTCGGCAGTGCGCCCACTCGGCGTCGAAAGCACGAGGGTGAACGGCAACCATGGCTGGTCGATCGTGTCCGAGGCGCCGGCGGCGGCCTGCTCTAGCCCGCGCATCCGCTCGGCGATCCACGGATCGTCCCGTTCGGCCCACGAGTCGGTGAGCAGATCGATCGAGACATCGCGGTGCGCAAGCTGGAGCGGGCTACGTGCCAAAGGCTCGGGACTCCCGATCATCACCAGGACGTCAGCTACACTGGTCGGACGATCGGCCGGCTGGCAAAGGTAGATCGGCAGCTCGTCGGGCCGGAACTTGCTCTTGAACTGATAGTTGCCCCGACCGAGCATACCTGAGGAGGACAGCTCGTCGAGCGCGCGTTCTACCTCGGGCGAGGTGTTCGGTGAGTCGCAGACCTTGACGCCGAAGGTGGCGCCAAAGCTGAAGATGGTGACTCCCTCGGTGCGCAGGGCCTCGATGATCTGGACGATCGAGTATTCGAGTCCGCCTGCCGGCATGTCGTCACCGTAGAACTCGGCGTCGAGCAGGTAGCCCAGCTCCGACGACATTCGCGTGACGATCACCGCGGCGCGCAGGACGCCATCTACCGAGGTGAGGAACACCCGATGATCCGCTGGCAGGGCACCTCCGCGCAGTTCCTCCCGGATCGTGTACGCGTACGGGTTGACGACCCGCTTGCCCGCCGCCCAGCGCTCGACTAGCTCGACAAGCTGGGCATCGACGGCGGGATCGCTGCCCGTCGAGTACTCGGTGACTGCGACGTCCCCGGCGCGCGTGAAGCGGCGCACCATGCCGCGCAGCCGCTGCAGCTTGGGCCCGTCGAGCGTGAACGCTGCGAGGTCCTCGAGCTGTTGGACTACGCCGAACGGAGTCGCGGTAAATGCCAAGGCCCCGACCTGCTCCAGCCGCACGGGGGACAGCACGGTGAGGCGCAGGCGATGCGTCTGGACGTACGAGATGAGCTCCTCGAGGATGCCCACGAACCCGTCGGACGGCCCTGTGTAGCTCCAGACCAGCAGCCGGTCGCCGCTGCGCGAGAACTCGAGGTAGCCGCGCTCGTCGGCGGCGACGAACACCAGCGGCGCGATGTCGCGGCCGGCGAGGCCGCTCTCGACACCGTGCTGCCGTGCCAGGTCGCAGAGCAGGCTCGCCAGCCGGGATCCGGCTGGCACCTGGCGCTTGGGAACGATCGTTGCCCCGCTCGCCGCGGCTGCCGGCACCTCGTCCCCGCTCGGGCGCAGCTGGCGTACGGCCTCGATGCCGTAGAGCGCGCACAACTGCGCCGTCAGAGCCGAAACGTCGGGGTGGTCGAACAGCAAGGTCTTCGGGAGCGTTCCCAGCCCACGCTCGAGCTCGCCGACGACGCGCAGCATGTCGATAGAGGTGAAGCCGCTGTCGAGGAACGAGCGCCGCGGATCGATCAGGCGTCGCAGCACGGCCCCAATGAGCGACGTGACCGCGGCCTCCGCCGACGGTTTGGCCTCCGGCGCCTCGCTGAGAAACGCGACGAGTTCGTCGATTGTGTCATGATCGTACAGCGTCGGCGCCTGGACCTCGATGCGGAGCGCGGCACCGAGCCGGTCCGCGAGGTCCATCGCGAAGATCGAGTCGAGTCCGAGGTCCTCGAACGGCTGATCCCCGGGGATGCCGGTCGGGTCGACGGCCAAGAGCTCGCCGAGCTGAGCACGGACGAGGTCCGCGATCCGCGAGCTAGTGGCCGATCGGTGCACGCTGGGCGCAGCGCTTGTTAACCAGTGGCGGGTCCGCGCGAGCGGGAAGATCGGGAGCGACACGCGGAATGGCAGTGTTGACCAGTGGGCCCGCCAGTCGACGGGGTCGCCGCGCAGCCAGGCTGTGGCCAACGCGTCGGCGTCGCCGTGAAGTCCGCCCGGCGTAGGCTTGCGCAGGGCGGCGACAAGTTGCTCGCGGGAGCGAGTGACGACGACAAATCGCTCGCGCTGATCGTCACGCCCGAGCTGCAGGACGTATGCGACAGCGTGCAGCTCGAGCTCGGGCTCGGTTTCCAGGCGCGTGGCGAGCGCGGTCGCGTACGCGGCGAGCCTCGGTGCGTCGGGCGCGGACAGCGGAAACACGAGCGGACCTCGTGCGACGCGCGGCGCAACGGGCAGCGCTGCCTCTACGACAACGTGTGCGTTCGCGCCGCCGAAGCCGAACGAGCTCACACCGGCGCGGCGCCGCGCCGCCGGCGGCCAGGCGCACAGCCGGTCGCTGATCCGCAGCGGCGTGCCGTCGAGCTCGATGTGCGGATTGAGCGCCTCCAGGTGGAGGTGCGGCGGTAGCACGCCGTGCCGGATCGCGAGCACGGTCTTGAGCAGGCCGGCGATTCCTGCCGCGGACTCCAGGTGGCCGATATTTGTCTTCACCGAGCCGATCGCGATCGAACCCGGCGCACCACCGGAACCGAGCGCCAGCTTGATACCTTCGATCTCAACGGGGTCGCCCAGCCGCGTGCCGGTGCCGTGGGCCTCGATATAGGCGACGGTGGTGATACTAACGCCGGCGTCGGCATATGCTGCGCGCAGAACCGCTGCCTGCGCGCGAGGGTTGGGGGCAGTGAGCGAGGCAGCGCGGCCACCGTGGTTCACCGCGCTGCCCTTGATGATCGCGTGGATGTGATCAGCGTCCGCGAGCGCGCGATCGAGTCGCTTCAGGACAACTGCGCCGACGCCCTCGCCTCGAACGTAGCCGCTCGCGCTACGATCGAACGTCCGGCACCGGCCGTCCGAGCTGAGCATGCCGGACTCGGCGAAGGCGACGAACAGCCCCGGCGTCAGCGTCACGTTGACGCCCCCTGCGATGGCGACGTCGCATTCCCCCGTGCGGAGGGCGCGCACTGCGCGGTGCACCGCGACCAGCGAGCTGGAGCACGCTGTGTCGATCGCCTCGCTTGGGCCACACAGGTGGAAGCGATACGACACCCGATTCGCGAGGACGGCGTGCGCGATCCCCGTCGCGGTGTGGGCCTGCACCGGCACGCCGTGGCGGGTCAGGAGGTCATCATAGTCCGAGGTCGAAACGCCTGCGAACACCCCGGTCGCGGTCCCAGCAAGGTCAGCGGCGCGGTACCCGGCATCGGCGATCGCCGACCACACGGTCTGCAGAAATAGCCGCTGCTGAGGATCCATCAGCGCCGCCTCGCGCGGGGCAATGCCGAAGAGGGAGGCATCAAACGCTGCGATGTCGTCGAGGAAGCCACCGTGCATGTTCCGCGTGCGAGGCTCGGCTAGCAGATCCTCGCGGTCGGCGGGCACCGCGCGGACTAGGTGATCTCCGGCGATCAAGTGGGCCCAGAACTCGTCGAGATCGGCCGAGCCCGGGAGCTGGCCGGCGATACCGATCACCGCAACATCGCTGGTCGCTTGCGGAGCACTCGCGCCGCCGTCGCGCGGCACGAGCGGCTCGGGCACAGCGCGTTCGATGTGGGCGATCAACTCTGCGAGCGTCGGACACTCGAACAACACCGTGACGCGGAGCGCGAGGTCATAGGTCTCGTTGATGCGCGTGATCAGCTCGGTCATCGAGATCGAGTCGAAGCCGAGATCGAGCAGCGCGGTATCGAGGTCGACTTCGGCGGACTCGACGAGCAGGAACTCTGCGGCCAAGGCGCGGAGGCGATCTCCGACCGAGCCGGCAGGAATAGCGGGCGCAGCATGCACGGCGGGTGCGGCTCGCTCCGCGGGCATGGCATGCTCGGCCGGCGTGGCATGCTCGGCCGGCGTGGCATGCTCGGCCGGCATGGCATGTTCGGCCGGGGCGACTCGCCTTGTGGACGCGAGTGGTCCGGCGAACCCCGCTCGTTCGGCGGTGGCCTCGATCACCACATACCCCAGCGCTGCTCGAGGAGCCTGGCTGTGGCGTCGTCCACCCGCATGCCACCGTCGCGCCACAACGGCCACCCAATCGACAGGGTTCGCCCGCGGCGCGATCCCGCCATGCACCATCGCTGCCGCGTCTCGGCGAACGCGTCGAGGAACGCGTTGGCATAAGCATAGTCGGTCTGGCCCGGATTGCCGGTTTGCCCGACGAGCGAGGAGAACAAGACGAAGAAGTCGAGCGGATCATCGGCAGTGACGCGATCGAGATTGAGCGCACCGGTGATCTTGGGACCGAGTACCGCTGCGATCTGCTCGGGCGTCTTGTCCACTGCGCGCGCATCGCGGATCGAGCCCGCCGCGTGGATCACGCCCCGCAGCGGCCCGGCGGTACGCCGGATCCCGGCGACAGTGCGCTCAAGGTCATCGGCGCAGGTGACGTCGGCGCGCTCGTACCGGATCCGCGTCCTGCCTCGGCGAAGCTCGGCGATGCGTGCCGAGATCCGTTCGTCCCGGGGTGAGCGTCCGACGAGCACGACATCCCCGGCGCCGCGCTGATAGGCCGCATCGGCAACGACATAGTCGGTAGCGGGGACGGCGGGGACGAAGGACTGCAGGGTCCGGACCCACCGCACTCCGTTGCGCCAGGCGACGTCGAGATCGTCGCCGCCCGAGCGAAGCTCCTCCACGATTCGCGCCGAAAGCGCGTCCGGTGGGCCAGCTTCGAGGGCGACGCAGACGCCGGTGCAACGCCGGTCCTCCTGGGTCAACATCCGGACAAGTCCGGCGAGCGCGGCGAGGTGCGGCTGCTCCTCGCCGCGTCGCGCGACGTACGCGCAGACCAGTCGCAACGGCGCACGCCGTGTTCGCCGCAGCAGATCTATGGCGAGCTCAAACACATCGTGGAACTGCCGGTCTGGCGCGCTGCGATCGAGATCGCCCCCTGTGACGTGGACGACTGCGTCGGGCAGTGCGGCCACGTCGGCAACGACCGCGATCCCGGACTCGGTGAGCCGACGTTGCACGGCATCGGCCAGGCCGCGGTCAGAAGCCACGACCAACACGCGGTGCACCAACCTCGCCTCACCGGCCGGCCCGGCTGGGGTCCACACGGCGCGTTCGTAGCGAACATGCGTCGCAGGGGCAGTCGACGGTGCGTCGCGGAGCCAGTACGGCTTGCGATCGAGCGGGATCCCCGGGAACGCGATCCGCCGTGCGGGCGCAGGCCACAGCGTGCGCCAGTCGACGTGTTCGCCCGCGATCCACTTCGCGGCGAGCGCGCGGAGCGCGGGATTGCTGGCTTCGCGCGGAGCGCCCGACCGGAGCCCGACGGCGAGCTCGGCAAGGCTGCTCGCCACGACCGCGAGCCGCTGGTCGAATGCGCGTCTCCCAAGCTGGCTGGTGTACGCGAGGTCCGCCAGGCGGAGCTTCGCCGGCGCGGATTCCACGAAAGCCGCGACGGCCTCGGCGTAGACGGCGAGGCGGTCGCGCGTCGGCGCCGACAGCACGATCACATGCTCGAGCTCCGTGACCGGACGCGGCGGCCGGTCCGCGGCCCACTCCTCGACCACGAGGTGGACGTTGGCGCCACCGGCGCCGAAGGAGCTGACGCCCGCGCGCCGCGGACCGCGCTCGCCCGGCCAGGGACTCAGCGCGGTCTGCGGGACGAACGGCGTGCCGCGGAGATCGATCTTAGGGTTGAGCATCGTGAGATGGAGCGTCGGCGCGAGCTGGCGGTGGCGGAGCTGGAGCAGCACCTTGGTGAGGCCCGCGATGCCGGCCGCGCCCTCAAGGTGGCCGATGTTGGACTTTACGGAGCCGAACGCGCAGGGCGCTCCCGGCTCGCCCTCTAGGTGCAACGCGCGTGCGAGGGCAGCGATCTCAATCGGATCTCCGAGCTCGGTCCCTGTGCCGTGCGCTTCGACGTAGCTGATCGTGTGTGGCTCGACGCGCGCCCGGCGCAGCGCCGTCTCGATGAGGGTCGCCTGGGCATTGGGGTTCGGCACCGTGTAGCCGCCGGTCTTGCCTCCTGCGTTCCATGCGCCCCCGCGGATTACCGCCCAGACGTCGTCGCCGTCGGCGATCGCGGCGGACAGCGACTTGAGCAGCACGGCGCCGACGCCCTCACCAGGGACGTAGCCGTTCGCTGAGGCGTCGAACACCTTTGCAATGCCGTCGGGAGCCAGCATGTTGCGTGCGCCGAGCGAGGCAAGGTGCGCTGGGTGGAGCACGAGGTTCACGCCGCCGGCGATTGCCGTGCGGCAGTCGCCGCGGCGGATACTCTCGCAAGCGAGGTGGACGGCGGTAAGCGACGACGAACAAGCGGTATCGACGGCGAGGCTCGGGCCGTGCAGGTCGAAGGTGTACGACACCCGGTTCGCGACCGACCAGTACGCGGAGTGTGCTCCGGACAACTCGCCCGCCGACCATGCCTGCGCTGCGATCTCGCCGTACGTCCCGTACATCAGGCCAGCGAACACACCAGTGTCGGGCTCGTGCGATGCGCCGAGGTAGCCGGTCTGCTCCAGAAGGCTCCAGCATGTTTCGAGGAATAGCCGCTCCTGCGGGTCGATGTTCGCCGCGTCGCGCGGCAAGACGCCGAACAGCAACGCGTCGAAGCCGGCGACGTCGTCGAGGAAGCCCGCCCAGCGCTGCCAGCTTCGTGTGCCCTGCTTCGCGTCCGACCCTTGCCGCCAATCCCAGCGGTCGGGCGGCACCTCGCGGATCGACGATATTCCGGCGACGAGGTTGCACCAGAACGCCGCGAGATCGGGCGCGCCGGGGTAGCGGCCGGCGACGCCGATCACGGCGACGTCGTCGTTCGCAGCAGGGGCGACCCGAGGCACGACGGAGATGGCGGTCATCAGGTCGGAGCCGGCGTGACGGTTGTCGGGCGAAGCGGCTGCGGTGCTCGGAGCAGCATCGCCGGTAGCAACCGCGGCGGCACCGGGCGCTACGGCGGCGGCAAGCTCGTCGGGTTGGTCAGCGAGCAATCGGTTCGCGAGCCGCTCGATGGTCATCTCCTCGAACAGGAGTGTCGACGGCAGTGCCCCCAAATCGCGGCTCAAACGGGCGACGATCTGGCTGCCGATGACCGAGTCAATGCCGAACTGCTCGAACGTGCTGCGGTCGTCGAGCTCATGCTCGTCGAACCTCAGCACCTCGGCGAACACGCGGCGGACGTAGGCGGCGGCGTCCGGCGCGCCAACCGTCGGGGCGGCCTCGGCGATGCCGAAGTGAGTGAGCCCTTTGGCCGTGGCTTCAATGACGAGCACCTGCTCCATGCCGAGGACCCGCTCGAGCGCCTCGAATGCGACTTCGGGCTCGAGCGAGCCGACGCCGGCGGCGGCGAGCAAGCTGCGGTGGTAGGCGTTGGCAACAGCACCGACGCTGCCCCAGTAGCCCCAGTTGACGATGGTCGCCGGCACGCCAGCGCGGCGGAGTTGCCCCGCGTAGGCGTCCTCGAACGTGCTAGCGGCGGCGTAGTTCGCCTGCCCCGCGCTGTCGATCAGCGCCGCCGCCGACGAGAAGAACACGAGGAAGTCGAGCGGCTCGCCGATCAGTGCGCGGTGGAGGTTCACCGATCCGGCGAGCTTGACCCCGAGCACATCGTCGAGATCGGCCCGCGTCATGTTCGCCAGCATGCGATCGCGCAGCACGGCCGCGCTGTGGACGGCGCCGTGGATCACCCCGAAGCGACTCCGGGCCTCGGCGACAGCAGCCGCCAGCTGCGCCGCGTCGGTCGCATCCGCCCGGAGGTAGAGAGCGTCGCCGCCGCCCTGCGACACCGCAGTGATCCGGTTCCGGATCTCGGCGTCCTCGACGCGCCTGCCGATCCAGGCCACGTGCGCCCGGTATCTCCTCGCGAGGTAACGGCTCAGCGCGAAGCCGATCCCGCCGGCACCGCCGAGCAGGATATAGGCGCCGCGTTCGCGGAACTGCGCGCGAGGACGCAGCGGCAGGGTCACAGGCGCGACCCCGCGTACCAGCCGCCTCGCGCCACGCATCGCGACCAGGCGCATGGCGCAGTCCTCTGCAACGACCCGGTGCGCGGCATCTTCGAGGTCGGAGCCGCCGCGCCCGAGCTGACCGAGGTCGCCAAGATCGATCACGCCCGCGCGCCACTGAGGGTACTCGGCGGCAATGCTGCGCGTGAGGCCGATCAGCGCCGCGGCGTGCGGTTGCGCCGGTTCGTCGGCCGCGGTCGCGACCGCGCCGCATGTCACGACCTGCAGCGTCAGCGGCGCACGGTCTCGCCCGGCAGCGATGAGTTCCTCGACGACGCGGAACAGTACCGCGACGTCGCGTGCGGGAGGTGCATCAGGGTCAGCCGATGCCACGAAGCAGATTCGGTCGAACGGCTTACGGAGATACGTCAGATCCTCGGCGCCGTCGTCGCCGTATGGCACGAGCACTGTCTCGGCGGGCGACATCGATCGGCGCAGCGCCCAGGCGAGCGCTGTCATCGCTGGCGCGTGGATCACGGCGGCCCTCGCAACCGGGGCCGGCGGCGAGGTCGGCCGCTTCGCGGCCCGCCACACCGGTACGAAGACCTTGGGCTCGATCCGCAGCACTGGCCGCGGCACCGGCCGCAACACGAGCCCCGCGACTCGGACAAGCACCAACCCCGTCGCGTCGGTCACGTCGATATCGAACTGTTCGCCGGATCGACGATGGACGACAGCGTGCACGGCACCGGCGAGCGAGGCGTAAACGTCGAGCGTGCGGCACCCGGCCGGGACGAGCGTGGCCGAGTCTTCAGCGTCTACGAGCACGGCCACGGACTGCAACGCGCCGTCGAGCACGGCGGCGGGCGGAATAATGGACCGTAGCGCAAGCTAGCGTCGTCGAACGAGCGGTACAGCGCCGCGATGTCCTCGGCCCGCGTGCACTGAACGCGGACCGCGGCCAGGTCGATGCGTGGGGCCTCGGTCGCGTGCGCCTCGATCGTTCCGGTGCAGTGCGGCTGCTCCGCGTCGCCGACCCGGAAGGTGCCATCTTCGACCTCGATGTGGAGCGGGGTCGGCCGATCGACGACCAGCGGCCGGAGCCAGCGCAGGCGGCCTAGCCGCAGCGGGAGCTGCAGCCCGCCGCGCTGCGCGGCGGCGACGACGAACTCGACGGAAGCCGCACCGGCGAGCATGCGACGGCCGTCGACCTGGTGATCCGCGATCAATGGCTCGTCGGGGTTGAGGGTGCGGCCGGAAGACTGGACGGGTGGCGCGGCGGTGACCCAGTGGCGCGCGTTGCTGAACGGGTAGGTCGGCAGGGCGACGCGGCGCACCGGACGGCCGCCAAAGTGTGCGTGCCACTCGAGTGCACGGCCCTCGACGTATGCTGCCGTTGACTGCACAAGATCCGTCCCCGGATCAGCGCCCGGCGAGGCCGGCAGATCTGTTGCGACTGAACCGACGCCGGCTCGCGAGCAGCCCGCGACGATGGTCCCGGCGGCCAGCGCGAGGAGCTTCCCTCGAAGCTCGACGACATCATTGGCGATCACGGCGGCGCGCGCCGCGAGGTGGCGCCGCCCAGTGGCGAGCGTGAACGCTACATCGGCGAGCACGTGGTGCGGCGTCAGCGCGTCGGCGAGCCGGCGGAGGTGCGCGTCGAGCTCGGCCTCGGTGCGCGCGGACACCGGGACGATCTCCGGACGCGCCGCGAGCGAACGCAACGGCTCCGGCGGCGGCTCCCCAACCACGACGTGGCAATTCGTCCCGCTGAACCCGAAGCTCGAGACGCCTGCGATCCGCCCTGCACGACCGGGAGCCCAGTCGACCAGATGGTCGGTCATGAAGAAGGGACTGGCCCCGAAGTCGATCCTGGAGTTCGCGGCGGT
>VBLP01000180.1:60059-76239 GCA_005887925.1 Deltaproteobacteria bacterium
GAGCCCGGCCACTCCGGCAGTCATTGTCGTGTGGCCAACGTTGCCCTTCACCGAGCCGAGGCCACAAAAGTTGCGATCCTGAATACCTGCGCCAAACACCTCCGCCAGCGCCCGGAACTCGATCGGATCGCCGAGCGCCGTGCCGGTTCCATGCGCCTCTACGTAGGTGATGTCGCGCGGCGCGACACCGGCCTCGGCGTGCACGCGACGGAGCAACGCGGCCTGTGCTGTGGCGCTCGGCGCAGTGATGCCGTTGGTCCTGCCGTCGCCGTTCATCCCCGAGCCGCGGATCACGCCATAGATTCGATCGCCGTCGCGCTGCGCATCGGCGAGCCTTTTGAGCACAACCACACCGACTCCCTCGCCGAGCACGATGCCATCCGCTTGTGCAGAGAACGGGGCGCTCGTCCCGGTCGGCGACAGCATCCCAACGCGGCTTGACCTGACGTGCAGCGACGGGGTTAGCATCAGCGCGACGCCGCCCGCGAGCGCAACATCGCTGTCGCCGCAACGCAGGCTTTGACACGCCAAGTGCACGGCGACGAGCGACGACGAGCACGCGGTGTCAACCGCGACCGTCCCTGACCGCTGTCGCGCTGGCCCGCCTGTTCGAGCATCTGGACGTAGTCTCCCGGTGCGCAGCCCACGAATACGCCGCAGCGTTGGCCCTCGCCGGCGTGCCCGGCGTAGCCTGCGTGCTCGAGAGCGCGCCACGCTTCGATCAGGAACAGCCGCTGCTGCGGATCGATCTCCTCGGCCTCGCGCGGTGACAGCTGGAAGAAGCGATGATCGAACTGATCGACGTCGGTCAGCATCGCGCCCCATCGGCTGTACGTCTTGCCCTCGGCGCCGGGGTTCGCGTCGAATACCGGCGACACATCCCACCGGCTCGGCGGGATCTCCCGGATCGAGCTCGCCCCAGCGGCGAGGTTGCGCCACCAGGTGTCAAGGTCGGGCGCGTCGGGGAACCGGCCCGACATCCCGACAATTGCGATGGCCTCGCTCAGCGGCCCCGGGAGCTGAGGCGCCGGCAGCGATGGCTCGGCGCGCGCGGTCGACCGCTCGGCGCGCGCGGTCGACCGCTCGGCGTGCGCGATCGGCGCGAGGGTCACACGGGATGGAGACGCCGCCGACGGAACGGAAGCCTGTGCGACGGGCGTGTGCACGAGCGTCGGGGGCGCGACGAATGTCGGCGTAGAGAGCGCGGGTGCGGGTCGAGCCGGCGGGTCGCCCGCGAACGCGGCACATAACGCATCGTCGCCGGCGCCGTGCTGCAGGACGCGATCGGCGAGGCGACTAATGGTTGGCGCCTCGTAGATCGTCACTGAGTCAAGATCGATTCCAAACGCCTGGTTCAGGTCGCGCACGATCTCGAGGGCACCGACCGAGTCGACGCCCATGTCGCTGAAGCTACGGTCATGGCGGATCTCATCGGGTCTGGCGTAGAGCAGGTTCCCGAGCGTCGCCTCGATCCTACCAATCACCCCCGTGCGATCGAAGCGTGCCGCGGCAACCGGGATCGAGGCCGCGACGAGCGCCGGCGGCGACGCGGCATCAGTTCGCACGGTGTGGAGCCGAACGCGCTCGACGGCGGTGTCGCCGAGCACGCGCTCGTGCATCGCCAACTCGCTCGGGATGACGGTCGCCAGCTTCGCGAGCGTCCGGCTCGCGAGCTCACGTTTGAGCACTCGAAGCGCGTCAGACGGCATTGCGGCGATCGAACGCGCGAGACTTAACGCGCGCGGAATCACCTGGTCTGCGGGCTCGAACAGGATCTGGGCGCCCCGGCGTTCTAGCTCGTCGCCGCGGTACGTCCGTCCGGTCAGCATCATCTCCGCCGCTAGCGCGGCCCCGAATTTCAGGAAGTTGGCAGTGCAGCTGCTTTCGCGCGCCATTACGATCGCGTCGCCGTAGAGGCCGAACACCAGGCCGCCACCGGCGGCATGGCCGCGGATCGCTGTGATAACCGGACGGTCGCAGCGAAGAAGGCCCTCGTACACGAAAGCGGCATCGCGAAATGTGTCGCGCTTCGCCGCGAGTGCCTCGAGCGCCTCGGGCGTGCCGCCCATGCAGAACACCCGCTCGGTGCCTGCCACGATGACGACCTTCACCTCGGGGCGCGCCGCGATCGCCGCAAACGACTGCTGGAGTGCGCCTAGCAGCTCGTCGGTGAACATGTTGTGGTGCGCCTCGTCGCGCAACGTGACCACCGCGATGCCCGAGTCGAGGACCTGGTGGTCAACCGAGCCGCCGCCAGGGGGTGCCGACGCCAGCGCCGCTGACACCAACGGCGCGGATTGCCGCTTCCAGTCGCCGAGCCAGTAGCGTTCCTCGGCGAGCGGAGTGACCGGCACACGGATCCGCCTGCGGCCCGCGCCGGCCGTACACGCGGTCCAGTCGACCGCGGCGCCGGCGACCCAGCGCCGAGCGACCTCCTCGAGATCGCCGGCGTGGAACAGCGCGACGCAGTCCTGATCCGCGGTCGGCTCGCCGGACACTGTGCCAAGGTGGCCGCGGTCGCCTGGGTGGCCCTGGTCGAGGAATCGCGCGAGCGCGGCGCGCAGAGCCCCGAGATTGGCGACGACCACCGCGAACCGGTTCGCGAGCGCGCGACGCCCTGTCTGCAGTGTGAACGCGAGGTCGGCGAGTGATGGCGCCAGAGTGTCCGGCGCGACGCCTACGAGCGAACGCACGGTCGCGTCGCGCTCGATCTGCGAACCACCCGCGCGGTCGGCGTCGTCGAGCATGCGCCGAAGCTCGACGAAGTCGACCCGCCCGAGGCCGAGGTCGTCGAGCGTCGCGTCAGGATCGATGTCGCTCCACGAGACGCCGAGGAGCTCAGCGATGCATCGCTGCACGAACTCGATCGTATAAGCGCCCGCCGGTGCGATCGCATCGAGCACGGCGCGAGCGAGCGCGCCGAGGAGGTCGTCGCCTGGCGCCGACAGCACGATCAGCTGATCTCCCGGTGGCTCGGCAGTGCGCCGCGTCTCCCCCGGCGGACTCTCGAGAATGACGTGCGCGTTGGTCCCGCCGGCGCCGAACGCGCTCACGCCGGCGCGCAACGGACCGCTGTCCGGCGATCGCCACGGCGCGCGTTCAAGCTGCACGGCGAACGGTGACGACGCGAAGTCGATGTGCGGGTTTAGCTCCGCGACGTGCAGCGTCGGGACCAGCGTGCGGTGTCGCATCTGCAGCACGACCTTGGTGACGCCAGCGATTCCGGCCGCGCTCTCGAGGCGGCCGATATTCGACTTCACCGAGCCGATCGCTGCGCGCGTGAGCCTCGGCGACGCCTCAGCGAACGCCTTGCGCAGGCCCTCGATCTCGATCGGATCGCCAAGCGCCGTGCCGGTGCCGTGGGCTTCGACATACGAGATCGAGCCCGGCGCGACGCTCGAGCGCCGGAGCGCCTCGCGGATCACTGCCGCCTGCGCCGCGGGATCGGGGACTGTATAGCCACTGGTCCGGCTCCCGTGGTTGACGGCGGAGCCCTTGACGATCGCATCGACGTGGTCGCCGTCGGCGAGCGCACGCACGAGCGGCTTAAGCAGGATCACGCCGCAGCCCTCTCCCGGCACATAGCCCGTGCCGCCACGGCCGAACGACCGGCAACGCCCGTCGTCGGACAGAAACTGATCGTCGGCGAGCTGGAGATACTTCTGCGGGTGGATCGTGACGTTGACGCCGCCAGCGAGCGCCATCGTGGCGTCGCCGCACCGGAGACTCTGAATCGCGAGGTGTAGCGCGACGAGCGACGACGAGCACGCGGTATCGACGGCGATGCTCGGGCCCGAGAAACCCAGTGCGTACGACACGCGGTTTGCCACCGATGAGTGCAGCGCGGTCGGCGCGACCCCGTCGGCATTCAGCAGCTGGTAGTGGCTCCACATCACGCCGACGAATACGCCGATGTGCTCGCGGGCCAGACCCTCTGGGATGTACCCGGCATCCTCTAGCGCGTGCCAGGCGGTCTGCAGGAACAGCCGCTCCTGCGGGTCCATGCGCTCGGCGTCACGCCGCGACATACCGAAGAATGCCGGCGCGAACCGATCGACTCCATCGAGGAATCCGCCCCACCGGCTATACGTCTTGCCGCGCTTACCGCGCGTCGGGTCGTAGAGCAGCTCATGCTGCCAGCGGTCAGCAGGGACCTCGGTGATCGCGTCGCGGCCTTCTTCGAGGAGCTGCCAGAACGCCGCGAGGTTCGGCGCCTGGGGATAGCGCCCGGCGAGGCCGATGATCGCGATGTCGTCGGATGAGCTCGCCGCGGACCCGACGACCGCGGGCGCATCGAAGTCGGCGGTCGTCCGGCCCGGATTGACCGCCAGCGGGCCGGGCTCCTCCGCAGGCGAGCGCCGGTCGCTCATCGGCTGGAGATCATCGACTGCCGCATTGTCCGTGAGCGCCACGGCGAGGCGTGGCGCGTCTCCGTACGTTACGAGGACATGCGGCTCTCCCGCTCCGAGCAGTGCGTCGAGCGCGGCGAGTCCGATCGAGGCCGGCAGCGGTGCGAGCCCGCTGGTGCCCCGCTCGCGCTCGAGCTCCGCTTCGTCGACCCGCATCCCACCGTCGGTCCAGTAAGGCCATGCGATGGCTACCGTGGTGCCTCCGCGCTCGCGCTGCCGCCACGCGGCCCAGGCGTCGAGAAAGCCGTTGGCGTAGGCATAGTCGCTCTGTCCGCGGTTCGGGACGGTCGCGCACAACGAGGAGAACAATACGAACGTGTCGAGAGGTTCGTCCTGCGTGGCGCGATCGAGGTGGATGGCGCCCTGGATCTTCGGGGCAATAACCGCTGCGATGCTCGCCGGCTCCTTCCGGAAGTACAATGCATCGCGAAGTTCACCCGCCAGGTGGAATACACCAGCGAGGTGCCCGTAGCGTCGCCGGGCCTCAGCGATCGCGGCGCGCACTTCCTCGAGCCGGGTGATGTCTGCGCGAAAGCAGGCCACCTCCGCCCCGGCTGCACGCCATCGCTCTATCCGGTGCGCGAGGTCGGCGTCGGGATCGCGCCTACCGACGAGCAACAGGCGCGCACGGTGGCGCCGGACCAGGTGATCCGCGAGCCTGCGTCCGAGGGCGCCGGTGCCACCTGCGAGGACGTAGGCGCCGCGCGGTGCGAGCGGCGGCGCGCGCCCGGCTTCGAGCGCGAGCGTCTCGAGCCGAGGCAGCTCGCGGCGCCCTCTGCGATATCGCACCTCGTGCTCGCTATCATCTGCGGCAAGCTCCCGAGCGATCGCAACCGCAAGGTCGGTTGCGCCGTCGATCGCGATCACCCTGCAGCGCAACACTGGCGTTTCCAGCGACAGCGTCCGGGCGACCGCACCGAGAGCGGCGTACTCCGGTGCGATCACGTCACCATCGCAGGATGCGACAAACAGCAGGCGGACGGGTGTAACCGACCGGCGCTCCAGGATCGCCAGCGCGGCTGCGCGCAGTTCGTCGTACGCACGTGTGCGCTCACACGCCAGAGCGACAACGGCGCCGTGCCCGTGAGTTCCGACCGTGACTCGATTCCCAGCCGCGCGAAGCACCGCCGCGACTGACTCTACGCGGCGTTGGTCGAGTGACATCAGCGAAAGCTCCGCAGGCAAGACTCCGATCGGCGAAGCCCCGTCGGTCTCTGGCGCCTCTCTCCAGACACGCCGGAACGCAACAATCTCGTCGGCCGGCGGCAAGCCCTGGTGCCTGCCGTGGGTTTCCTCCAAGTGTCGCGCCAGCGCCGCGATGTTGCTGAACTCGAACAGCAGCGTCGGGTAGAGCGGTGCGCCGACGAACGACTCGAGCTCCAGGCTCATCTGCAGCATCGTCGCCGAGTCGAGCCCCTGATCGTAGAAGCCGGCGGTCGTGCTGACTCGCGCAGGATCGACCTTCAGTGCGTGGCCGACCATGATGCGCAGCTGGCGCGTGAAACGATCATCCGGTGGCGCAGCACCGGATGCATTGACCAAGGACGTGATCGCGTGCGGATTGCGGATCCGCTTGCAGGTCAACCGGGTGAACTCCGCCACGCGCATGCCAGCTGAATCGTGGATCGTGTAGCTGTTGTGCATCACGTCGCCCGACGACGCTAGCTGCTCCTTGTGCGGCACGTGGACGTAGAACCGGCCGCGCACGGCGGCCGGCGCGCGCAGCGATGCGAGCGCGATCGGGATGAACGGCGCATCGAGGACTGGCGTCCGCGCGAACGCGACCAACGTCGATGCATCGAGCGCGGCAGGTGGGAGATGGAACCTGCCGTCGTGATCACGGGTTGACGGATCGAGCTCGAGCTCGGCAAGTAGACCGTGGTCGCCGACGAACAACCGGCCGGTGCACCGCATCGGGGCACCGTGGACGATCGCCTCACCGCGCGCCTGGGCGTACAGCTCCGCCATGTCCCGCACTGCATGCGATTCGGCCTTCCAGGAGGCGACGTCGACCCCACTGTTCTCGAGCGGGGCCTCAAGAGCGAGCTCCGCCGCGACATGGCTGCTCCAATCGTCGACGCTACTCCCGACGCCGCGGACCGGGCGGCTGGCGATCGCGATATCGTCGCCATCGATCGTCACCCGCACCTCGCGATCGAGGCCATCCGCGGTCGCGAGCGGGCGGTGAAATACGATGTCCCGGAGAGCCACTCGGGACACGTCGAAACCGCGAGCGCCAAGAATGCGAAAGATGATGTCGGCGAACGTCACACCTGGCATCACGCTGGTGCCAAACACCCGATGGTTCTGCAGGACGAAATCGCTGTGTGGGACGGTCAGCCGGCATCGGATGGATTGAGCTGTCACGGCACAGAATCTCGGAGTAGGGAAGAGGCACAACAGATGTCACCGCATCGCGCGTTCCGCTGCTCAGAAGTGAGCGCGCACACGACCCTGCAACGCAGGACGTAGAATTTGCAAGTATTGCTCACAATTGAGCAGTGTGCATCTGCATGCGAGCACATAACCGCGAAGCCTCGATAGTGGCGCTGTAAACATCACAAACAGCTCGTTCAACAATCGACTGGAGGCTGAGATATGCATATCCGACTGAAATACGGCATCTTCGTAAACAAGCCGCCCTCGGTAGTATTCGACTATCTGTCTGACCCTGATAACATGCTTCACTGGCAATCGTCGATGTTCGAGATCAAAGCCAAGACCAAGGCGAACACCCACGGTAAGCTGCAGCACGGCACCAAGGTCCACGACGTTCGCAAAGTTCTGGGCAAGAAGATCGATGGCGAATGGGAGGTCATCGATCACGTCAAGGACAAGAAGATCGTGCTCCGCGTTTCGCAAGGCCCGGCACCCTGGGAGACGACCTACCTCCTCGAGCCGCATGAGGGCGGTACCCATCTCGCTGTCGAAGGCGGCGGCGATCTCGGCCAGGTGCCGGTCACGGCGAGCGCCGCCCACCGTACTTGCCAGAAGATGTTCGAGCAGGACCTCACAACCCTCGCGGACATCCTCGAGCACTGACCGCGAGCGTGCGCCGCGGACCCGCGCGACGGCCATCCCAATGGCAGCTCCGGACGCGCAGCTCCCGACGGGAAGCCGCCCGACCGTGTGCCGCTAGGTTCGCGGCTCGCTTGCGCTGGCACGACTGCTCGATGGCGCCCGAGCATAACTTTCCCGAGTGAAGCTGCTGACGTGACGAAACGTTGCGGGTACCATGCCGTTCGGCACCGCGCTACATTGCGGCATAGGCCGCCGGCTGCCCTGATTCGACTCTGGAGGTCCCATCGTGAATTACATTGATACCTTCATTGCCGTTGCCGATGATTCCCCGACTGCCAGCAGCGTGATTCCCCAGGAGAAAGGGGGCAAGAAGACGGTCGCCGTGATCCAGTACGAGATGCTCGTCGATCGTCCCTACGAGCTAACGCAGGAGGACGTCCTGTTCGAGACTCACGTGCGGCACAAGGAGATCCCGGCGGCAGAGTTGAAGAAGAACGGCAAGAGGTTGCGCGAGGAGTTTTTCGCGAAGGACCAGCCTTGCCTCCGCACTTCGCCGCTGGCGCGCAAGTACGGTTGGGGATTTCATTTCGATCCGAAGGGCAGGGTTGCACTCTATGCCGTGGAATCGAAGGACTACAAGCAAATGCCAAAGAAGGTCTCAAAGGTACTAAAGGCATTACGATCAAGCCGCGCCTAGCGCGGGAAAGGAAACTGCGATGGCGAACAGGATCAGCTGGTTCGAGATCATTGGCGGTGACGCCGCTGTCCTTCACGGCTTCTATTCCAAGCTGTTCGGCTGGAATATCGACGCGAACAACAGCATGAAGTATGGGCTAGTCTCTGATGGTGAGGCAGGCCTCGGCGGCGGCATCGGCCCAGATCCCGAGGGGGGGCCTGGCTACGTCACATTCTACGTAGGCGTCGACGACATCAAGGCAGCGATAGAGAAGGCCCAGAAGCTGGGAGCCAAGGTCGTAATGCCGCCTACCAGCATTCCGGAGTTCAATGTCACTTTCGCGTTGTTCTCCGACCCGGCCGGGCACGTGGTCGGACTGACGCAGAATTCCTGAACCGATCTGCCCTTCTGGCCGTCGAGGTTCCTACAGTCGGAAAAATGCCCAGTCGTTCTCGCGACCGAGCATTGCTTTGGCCGCAGATTCGTAGCGCGCCGCTGAGGTGAATGCGTGCTGGCTCATGGTATGCGCGTCGCGGAACAGACGCTCGAGCTGACTTTCTTCGCGAAACCCCGTGGAACCGGCGATCTCGTGGACCAGCTCGGTCACCTCGCGAGCGGACTCGATCGCAAACGACGACGCGAGCTGCATGTCGATAGCATGCTCGTGAGTCACGAAGTCGCCCGTCAGCTGGTGCCTCCAGAGTTTATCCACAGTCTCATAGATATAGGCCCGCGCCGCACGCCACTTCGCCTCGGCGCGACCTAGCAAGCGCTGGACGGACTGGCTATCTCCGAGTCTCTGCATCATGAAATTCGGAGTCTTGCGCTGTGCGAGGTCGATCGCGGTGTCGATGGCAGCGCGTGCAACCCCGAGCCCGGTCACGGCAAATGCTGGATGGCCCGCCCACAACCGGGCACGGTATACCGGTCCACGGAACAGCGGATTGGGATTGACCAGCGGTGCGAGCGGCGCGGAACGGCCGCTGGGAACGAACACGTCGGTGTACTTGAAGTCATGGCTACCACTGCTGCGCAGTCCGAGCGTGTGCCACGTATCCAGCAGTTCGCACTCGCTGCGACGCATCACGGCGATCAGCATGCTGGGCATACCGTCCGGACCAAACCGCGGCTCTCCGTTCTCTACAATCATCGCAAACGCGAATACCCATGTCGCGAGGTGGGCCCCGGACGCGAACCCGGCCTGTCCGGTCACGCGGTAACCGCCGGAGACCGGCACCGCCTGCGCTGGTGGAAACCCACCCCCGACCACCACCGCGCGACGCTCGGCGAATATCTCGCGGACGCCCTCCTCGGGGAGTGCCACCATCATATATGCGTTGGTGTTGCAGTTACCGACGATGAATCCAGCACCGGAGTCGACCTTCGAGATCTCCTCGACGAGGCGTGCGAGCTCGGCGGGTGGCAGCTCGTGGCCACCGAGCTCCCGCGGAACCCAGGCAAGCAACGCTCCCGAGGCGAGGAGCGCCTCGGCGGTCGCTTCGGGGAGTCGGCGGAGGCGCTCTCCCTCACCGAGGTGCGCCCGGAGCACAGGCAAGACTCGCTCGAGCATGTCGTCAACGACTCTGGCGGGATTCGTGGTGGTCATACCGTGTACGCTAGGACGACACGTCCGCGCGTTCTGCTCACAATTGAGCGCACGAACTCGCGTGTCGGCGCCAGACTACGACCAGCGATACACGCGATGGAAGTTCGTGATCCGGTCAAGGACGAGCAATTCGCGGCCGGCGAGGCAGGCGTCGTAGGCGGCGCGGTAGCGCGACGTATCAAACACCATGTCCTTTGCGCCGCCCATGCGTTCAATGCTGAGATCGCTAACAAGCTCGTACTCTCCCATCGTGAGCGGCTGCCGAGCGTCGAGCGCTGCACCTATCTGCAGTACGGCCAACTTGTCGCGCGCACGGTCCTGGAGGACGCCGCTGTAGAATTCGGAGGCGCAACCGGAGCCGTACGAGTACATCCCGATGCGCCTGGCTCCATCGAGTTCGACATGCTCGATCAGCGAACACAGTGCAGCGTATAACGATCCAGAGTACAGATTACCAATCCTACTGCAGTAAATGAGCGAGGGGGCCATCCGGGTCTCGAAGTCCCTCTCGACGACGTCGGGTGGCATGCCGCGCTGCTTGCGGAGCAATGTTCGGTGGGCGCCTTTCACCATTCCGGAGAACGGCGCGTGAAACACGAGATAGTCAAACGTCGCAATGATGTCTGCGCCCGACACTCGCTCGCAATACATTTCGTAGGTCCTGTGCAGGCACTCGAGGTACGACATTAGGGACAGGTCGGTATCACCCGCTTCTAGGTCCGGACGCGGGCGTAGCGTATCCATCACCTCGTACGTGTAATACCCGCTCGCACCGGGATCGAGCGCGAGGATGTCGGGCTGGGCACTCACCAGCATACCCACCGCGCCAGCACCCTGCGACGGCTCCCAGTACGATCCTCGGTCTGCTGTGCTGGCCGCCTCTGCTGCGATCACGAGCGCCTTCATCCCCGGTACCGGACTCGCCGCGACGAAGCTCGCCGCCATCTGGAGCGCAGCCGTTCCACCGTAGCACGCGTGCTTGATCTCGAATGAACGGCAGCGCCGGTTCAGACCGAGGTACTCGTGAATGTACGTGCTGATCGGTTTTGCGTAGTCCAGGCCGGACTCGGTACCAACGATCAACAGCTCGATCTGGTTGCGCTGCGACGGCGTGAGCGCGGCGATCAGGGGCCTCGCGGCATTGACGCCGTTGGTCACCGGGTCTTCGCACGGGAGGTTGACGGATTTCTGTCCCATCATCAGGTTCCCGAAGCGCTGCAGATCGAGCCCACGTGCGTCGAACAGCTGGCGCACGTCGAGCGAAGCGCGCGCGGCGTAGACGTTGATCGCTTCTATCCCTACGGGCATTGCCCGACCTGGATCGTTACCGTGATCGCGCGTGTCGGACACACCAAGGCGGCCTCCTGAACAAGCTGCGCGAGGTCGCTCGGCACATGTGGGCGGAGCACGATCACGGTGCCATCGCGCTCGTCCTGATCGAACACTTGAGGTGCGATCCGTAAGCAGTGGCCGGCGCCACAGCAGCGCTTGCCGTCGGCTCGTACCTCGACGACGCGAGCCAAGTCACCAGTCATAGGTCCCCACTGGCGGCCACGGCCACAAACGCTCCGCGCCTGGTCGTGACAGCGTCATCGAGAACATCGAGCCCGTCTCGATCCGCCTGGCGAGCGCAGATCGGAATCGTTCATCGTTGGGCAGACCGACCGCGTCGGCCGCCTCCAGCATGAGGGCGACGAACCGGCGGCGCTGTGCATCGGTGATCTCAAGGTTGGCATGGGCATCGAACAAGCCTTCGACCCCGTTGTGGCGCTGCGTGTAGATCTTCCGTCCACCCATCACCTCTTCGAAGAACGCGATCAGATGGGCCGAGTGCGTTGGCTTGGCTCTCGTGAACATTTCGCTGAGCAGCTCATCGGACAGCACTCTGTGATGGAAGTGCTCGACGAACGCGCGCAGCGGCTCCTGTCCACCGATGTGCTCGAGCATGGTCTTGCCGTTCCCAGCGTCGGTCATGGCCTATACCAGCACGTGGTTTCGCGACCAGTTTGCGCACTATTGCGCAGTTCCGGTCCATTCCTCGACCAGGTCGGCCACTGCATCAGGCCGTTCGTAGAAGCAGTAGTGGGTCGTGGCAGCAACCGTACGGAAGCGAGACACTGGAAACTGCGCTACCACTGCGCGGAACCCGACCGGGGATACGATCCGGTCGTATTCGCCGGCCACCCCGAGGGTTGGTACCCAGGTTTCAGGGGCAGTCGTCGTCTCGTCGTGAGACCAGAAGTCGAGATGTTGTCGCGCATAGACCAGCAGGGCCGCAGCGTCGCGAAACGGGTGACGGACGTCGCGCTTGAGCCCCTCTGGGACGCAGGTGAGCGCATGGTGCGCGAGCGCCTCGGCGCTCATGCGATCGAGATCCGCCTCGCTGCCTGCCGTCCGCGCGAGTACGAGCCGCAATCGCTCGGCCAGCGATGGCTCCCGCACGACCGCCTGCAGCATTGCTTCGAGGTTGCGCTCGTACGCCGTGTCGAACTCGGGTGAACGGCCTGGGTGCTTGAACGAACCACCGAGCAGCACCAAGGAGTCCACCGCACCCGGCTGCATACGACAGTACCGCGCGGCCAGCTTCGCGCCGGTGCACCAGCCGATGAGCTGGCAGGGCCTAGCGCGTTCCTGCGTCACGATGGCGTCGAGATCATCGCACTGCTCGACGAATGTGACAGGTCCGCCGCTGGCGCCGGTTTCGCGAAGCCGCCATAGCAGGACACGACGGCGGCGCGACAGCCGTTCGATCAGGGGGAGCCACGGCGTAAGGGTCTGCCCGAACGCGTTCAAGATAACCACCGCCGGTTCACCGTGGCCGACCGAGGCGCAGCGGAGGTGCGGCGCTCGAGCGACAGTCAGTCGTTCGAGTCTGTGTGGCAGCGCAGCGACCTTTGACCGTGCCGTCTCGCGTTTCGCGGCGCACTGGACGCGGAACGCCGCGAGCTGGCGATCGTCGGCGGACTCGAGCTCCTGGGCCCCGGCCTCAGCCAGCCGATCGCGGAGATAACGGTCGACCGCGTTGAGGGCGCACTCGTCGGACACCACTTCGAGTGGCAAGCCCCAGACACGCGCGATCTGCCGGCACGGTTCGGCGAATTGTTTCCCCATGCAGCGCAGCGGCTGACGCCGAAGGTAGCCGGGCAGCCGCTCCTCGATCTCAGTAGCGACTGCATCGACCACCTGGGCAAAGCTCAGGTCCACGCGCACCTGTCCTGGCGAACCATCGCGACGCGCAACTGCCTCAGGACATCCGACCGGATGGCATCGAGCACGCCGACGTGGCCGCCCGCAAGGAAGAAGTGATCGCCGTTGAACACGCGCAGGCCGAACGTCCCTGTAGTGACCTCCCGCCAGCGCCGCATCTCCGCGACATCGACCAGCGGATCGCGATCCCCTACCAGCGCTGAAATCGGTAGCGCCAGCGACTTCGTGACGCTCGGCGCATAGCTTTCATTGAGTTCGAAGTCGGCGCGGAGCCCCGGAAGTAGGGCCTGGACCAGCGCCGGGTCGCGAAGCAAGGCGTCGGCCGTTCCGTTGAGCGCTTGCAGCTCGGCGAGGAAGCGCTCCGTTGGAAGCTCGTGGATCGGGGGCCGCCTCGACGGCAGGTGCGGTGCCCGCCGCGCCGACACCACGAGGCAGAGCGGCGAACCGCGAACCATCGTCGAGAGCCGCGCCGCGACTTCGTAGGCGATGACAGCGCCCACGCTATGTCCGAAGAATGCGAACGGGCGGTCGATCGCCGCCGCCACGGCGTCGCACAGAGGTGCCAGCAGTGCCTCCATTCTCCGATAGGGTGGCTCGCGCCAGCGCGCCTCGCGCCCGGGTAGGACAACTGGGGTGACCGCGATATCCGGTGCGAGCGCGGCGCGCCATGGGTAGAAAAAGGCGGCGCCCCCGCCAGCGTGTGCAAAGCAAAACAAGCGCAGCTCACCCGCGCTCGCGCGGTTATCGAACCAGAGGCCGGTCATGTCGAGCTCACCCTGGCTCTCGGGTCGCCGAACACGATGGTTGTATTGATGCCGCCGAAGCCGAAGCTGTTGGATAGCGCGAACGGGATCGTGCCGTGTACGGCGACCGCGCCGGCGAACCGGCACTCGCGATCAATCGGGTCGTCGAGTTCGGGGTTCGGGTGCACGAACTCACCCCGGCATTCAGCCAGGGCGCCTCGAACCATCGGCCGAGGCCGCGGCGCAGCGCAGCGAGCTCGGTCACGTCGCCAAGGCTCGAGCCGGAGCCGTGGGTGTTGACGTACGCGATGTGGTGCGGTTCGAGGCCGGCATGGGCGATTGCGCGGATCATCGCCGCGGCCTCGCCAGCCTCCGACGGGTTCGCAAGGCGGTTGGCGTCGAGCCCGGCGGCGTAACCGGCGACGTCCGCCCAAGACCGCGCGCCACGCCGAACTGTCGAGGCTTCCGACTCCAGGACCAGGCTTGCGCAACCCTGGCCAAGAATGAAGCCGCGCCGGGCCTGGTGGAACGGCGGTGCGGGTCGGCACGGCATCCCGGGCCGCCGGCAGGCCATCGCGCCAAGGTTGACGAACGCCTGCATCTCCATCGCGGTGAGGTCGGCCAGCGCCCCCACGATCAGGCAGGCGTCGACCACCCCTAGCTCGAGAAGCCGTGCCGCCTGAATGATTGCAAGATTCCCGCTGGCTGAGGCGCCTCCGACGGTGAAGCCCTCGCCGCGGATGCTGAACACCTCGCTCAGCGTGCCGACGTGATCGCTGTCCTGAACGTGCAGCGCGAACCGGCCGGGGAGGTACGCAGGGTTGCGTGCAAACGAGGCGCGCTGTCCCTCTGCATAAGCAGTGGTGAGGTTGTTCCCCGCGACCACGATCGCTACGCGTTCGCCGTCGAGCGGCGTGTCGTGGAGCCCCGCGCGTTGCCATGCCTCGAGCGCCGTGGCTATGGCGACCTGCACCGGCCGCGGCGCTCGGCGCCCCGCTCGTTCGGCGCGGTCGAGCAGCGGCCGAGGCAACGAGGATCTCGCCTCGAGTGCCCCCGCGAGTGTGAAACCGTCGATCACCGCACCGAACGGTGGTCCGTCACTCCCCCACGGATCCGGTACAATCCCCGAGCAGCCCCGACGCAACGACGCCTCGAAGTCGTCGACGCCGCTGCCGATCGAGCAGGTCACGCCAACGCCGGTAACCACGGTCGTCACGTATATCTCCGGATCACCTCGACGAGGGTCGCGATCGTGTTTCCGCGATGGAACTCGTGCACCGGCACCGACACCGCTAACTGCTCCATAACAAGCACGATTACCTCGGCGCGATCGATGCTGTTCAGTCCGAGATCCGACAACGTGCAGTCCAACGCGATCTGCTCGGCAGGGATTTCGGGAACGAGCGCGAGTACGTTGCGTCGGATCGCTTCGAAGATGGTCTGCTCATCCATGCTCACGCACCTTCGAGAAACTCGAGGTCGAGGATCGAGGCGACCAGGGGGCGGGGGGCGGACTCCGGCCGGGCAAAGACCGGTTCGCGATCCAACCACAGGCGGCGGCGCCGGAACCGCGGCGGCGGAAGCGGATGGCGCACCGGCGCGGCGCGACTCGCCGGATCGTCGGCCGTTGCGATCAGATGCGCGTTGGTGCCCCCGAGGCCGAACGCACTCACGCCCGCGACACGGCGCGATCGGTCGTCGGGCCACGGCCGGATCTCGACGTTCGGATAGAACGGGGAGCGCGAGAACTCGAAGCGCGGGTTGGGACGCTCACAGAACAGCGTCGGCGGGATTTCCCCGTGCTCAAGTGACAACATCGCCTTGAACAGGCCGGCGATCCCCGCCGCGCTCAGCAGGTGGCCGATGTTCGACTTGACGCTGCCGACCGCGCAGCTCGCCGTACGCCGCATGTGGCGCGCGAACGCGTCCTCGATCATGGCAACCTCGCCGGCGCTGATACCGGCGTACTCAAGGGCGCGCAGAATCACCGCAGTCTGCGCCGCGGGATTCGGCGTGGTCAGGCCCATCGTGCGACCATCGTTGTTGACTGCGACCGCTTCGATGATGGCTCGGACGCGGTCGCCGTCGCGCAGTGCGCGATCTAGCCGCTTGAGCAGGACGACGCCGCAGCCCTCGCCGGGGACGAAGCCGTCGGCGCGCTCGTCGAACGCCCGGCAACGCCCCGAGGGCGATAACGCGCGGGCGGCGCTGAACTCAAGGTACGGCCGTTCGTCGAGCAGCACGTCGACGCCGGCCGCGAAGGCTAGCTCGGATTCACCAGCCAGAAGGCTGCGCGCCGCGAGTTGGACTGCGACCAGCGATGACGAGCACGCGCTATCGATCACGAAGCACGGTCCGCCGAGGTCGAGATGGTGCGCGACGCGCGCCGCGATGAAGTTCTGGTCGGAGCCGAAGCCCGCACTTCCGGTCCGCGAGCCGATGCGACGCCAGTAGTCGGACACCCGCGCCCCGGCAAATACGCCGATCTCGCGCCCACGGACCTCGGCGGCCGTGTAGC
>VBLP01000180.1:76276-77804 GCA_005887925.1 Deltaproteobacteria bacterium
AGACAGGTGGCCTCCTCGTCGGTCATCTCGAAGTGCGCCGGGTCGAACTCTTCGATCGCGTCGAGGAATCCGCCCCATTTGCTGATCGTCTTCCCGACTTCGAACCGCGGCCGGTACAGCAGCTCGGAGCGCCACCGCGCCGCCGGTACGGCGGTGATCGCGCAGTGGCCCGCGCGCAGATGAGTCCAGAAGCTGGCGAGGTCCGCCGCGCCAGGGAAACGGCAGGCCGCGCCGATGATCGCGATCCGCCGGTCAGCTGCAGGGAACGACCGCGCAGTCGCGCGCTCGCACAGTTGCGGTGAGACCAGCGGGGCTGCTTCGCATTGCGGAAGCGCCGCGGCGAGCGACGCCAGAGTTGGGTGATCGAGCAGCAGGGTCGGCTCGAGTGGCCGTCCGAGGTGTCCCTCGATTTTCTCGAGCAGCTCGGTCAGAAGGATCGATTCGATGCCAAGGTCGCCGAACGGGACGTCTGGGGCGAGGGTCGATGGCGCGGTACCGAGGCTGTCTGCGAATAGCGCGGTCAGCCATCCGGGCACCGGCGACACCGGCAGTGACAGCGACGCAGGCGGCAATGGCTCGTCCGCAACCGCGAGCAGCGCCGAGGGGTCTGCGTGAGCGCCGCCCGGATGCACCAGTAGCGCCCCGCCCGACGGCGCAGCGGCGATCGCCTCGAACAGACGGAGGCCGGCCTCGACCTCGAGCTCGTCGAGGTGGAGGCGAGCGTAAGCAGCCGGCTCGGAAGTACTCGACCCGGCGCCGCGCCAGCTCGGCCATGCGACGGATCGGAACCATGGCCGGCCTGTCCGCGCATGATAGGTGGCAAACCAGTCGAGGAACGCGTTGGCTGCAGCGTACTCGGCCACGCCGGCCGCGAGCGCCGGGAACGACCCCGCGATCGACGAGAACAGTACGAAGAAGTCAGGGCGATCGCGGTCGCATAGCTCGGTGAGCATTTCGAGCCCGTCGACCTTGGGGTCGTACACCGTGCGCCATCCGTCGTTCCCGCGCCGGGAGAACGGCCGGCGATCCTCCGGCAGGCTGCCAGCGCAGTGGACGATTCCGCCGATGTCCCCGAGGCCGCGCACACGCGCGAGGAAGGCATCGAGGTCGCCGCGCGCAGTCAGCGGGCCGCGGTACAGCAGAACCTCGGCGCCCACTCCTTCGAACTCACGCACCATCGCGAGCGCGGGATCGTCGCCGGAATCGCGCGGCCGGGCGGCGCCCATCAGTGCCAGGTGGCGCGCGCCGCGGGCGACGAGCCGCCGCGCTACGAGCGCGCCGAGGCCGCGTGTTCCGCCGGTCACCACGTAGACCCGGTCCTTTGTGAGGCGGAGCCCAGCGTCGGCTAGCTCCACGGATTGCAGCGCCGGCACGAGGCGCCGGCCGGCGCGATGACAGACCTCAGGCACGTTGCCGCGATCGAGCTCCGTAGCGATCTGGCGCGCGGCTTCCCCCGGATCGGCTTGTGGTGCGTCGATGTCCAACGTGGTCGCGGCAATCTGCCGCTGCTCCGCGCGCAGCATTCGGA
>VBLP01000707.1 GCA_005887925.1 Deltaproteobacteria bacterium
CCCGCACGTGCCGCTTCCCGCGACGCCACCCGGCGAAGGCGGCCTTCAGCTCACTCAGCGAATCGACTTTCATCTCGCGTCCTCCTGACGGCCATCGCCGTCGAGTTGGACGCTAACCGACGCGTCATCCCCGGGCCGTCACACTTGCCGGAACGGTAGGTTGCGCCGCATCGGTCTCCGCCAACGCGTTCGTTTCTTCGCACGAAGCCTCTTCTGCCCAGCGCAGCGCATCCGCTTCGTCCAGCAACCGATCAAGCAATGATCGTGCCGACGGCTCCGAAGCGCTGGAAGGCGAGTCCGCATCGCAACAGCACGGTATAGATGATTCCGCGGGCGGCGGCGATTCAGCGGAATCGTGGTGGTGGTCGGGAGCGAGCACGGTCGGCAAGCCGCTCGCGAGACCGACAGGGCCCGCGACGAACCGGGTCGGCGATTCAGCGGAGTCGTGGCAGTGGTCAGGAGCAAGCGTGGTCGGCAAGCCGCTCACGGGACCGACAGGGCCCGCGACGAACCGGGTCGGCGATTCAGCGGAATCGTGGTGGCGGTCAGGAGCGTGGTCGGCCGGTAGGGAGCTGATGGGACTGGCACGGGGCACGGCGAATGGGTTCGGCGATTCAGCGGAATCGTGGCAATGGTCATGGAGAGCGGCCCGCGGGGCACTCGCGGGACTGGCACCGGGCATGGCGAATGGGGTCGGCGATTCAGCGGAATCGTGGTGGTGGTCGGGATGACGTTCGGGCGGCTGTACGGTGACCACGGTGGTCTGCGATGCTGAACGCGAGGCGAGCGAACCGGTGGAATCGTGCTCGGTTGACGTTCCGGGAGTACGGGCGAGCTCGGCCGCGGCATGATCGAGCATGGCCCAGACCATCTCGGCTTCCTCGGGGTGGAGCACGGCCTCGATCTTGACCATGCCATCCTCGGTATCGCGGCGACGGACGTAGCGACGCTGCTGGTCGACCAGCGGATTGGGGTTCTGGCTGTGCCGCCGAGCAAGCGCGTACTTTCGAGCCAGCTTCTCGAGCTGAGAGGCAGTCATGAGCCTTGCGTATTCGAGCAGGAGGCTTTCGTTTTCGGGTGTCGCTGCCCGCAACATGGCCCGCACCTTCGAGTACGAGACCTCGCCGCGCCGGAGGGCATCGTCGATCGCAGCGAACTCGGCGAGCTTGCGGGCGACCCGGACACGGTCGCGCGCGGTGACCAGGTCCCAGCCGACTCGCCACGTCAGCCAGTGTGCGCAAGAGGTGGTGCCCTGTTCGCGCCATCCTCCGCGCTTGTCGAACTCGCGCAGGTCGGACAGTAAGCGAAGTGTCGCTGCATCGAGGTGCGCCGCTTGCTCCGCGATCCGATCACCCAGCTGGTCGATCTCGCAATCCATGATGGGTGCATATCAGGTAGGTCTGACATTGATATGTCGGACGGGGGGTAGATGTTTCGATTCAAATACAGTCATGTCGAACTGAATTCGTACATTCGATGAGATCTGGCGGTCTCCTGCATTGTCCGCCCGGCGCCGCGATCCAACGTGGGCGCTGCCCCGTGACATGGATGGTTGGTGCCAACGTCATGCGGTTCGCGTGGCGGGGATGGGATGAGGATGCAAGCTGTCTGAAATCTCGTGTAGGCAGGAACTGGGTCGGATCTGGTCGGATCGGGTAGCGACCCTATCCATCGAGATCTTCTTCTCTGAATCCGAAAATCAATCAATCAGAAGCGGCGCGGGCACGAGCAATGGACTGTGAGCGGGCGGGCGCTGCGAATGCTGAGTCCGCCATGCGCGGCCGGTCATCAGGCCGGCAGATGTTCTCCCGAGGTCTTTGATCGCCGGACGACCGACCATGGAGCCGTGGTGCTGGATCGATGCCCGTTGCATACGTGACGTCGAGGACTCGCGACGCCGCTAGATCTGACGCAATGGTCACTGGTCAACGCGCGATCGGTGCAGCGCCGCTTGTTCGCCTACGACAGCGCGACGTCGAGGACGCCGCGGCTCGCGGGGCGGGCCTGCATGCCGGCGTACCAGCGGTCGAGGTGGGGCCGAGGTGTGCGCGGCTGGGGCAGGTTGATCCAGCGATGGACCTCGCAGGCGATCGGGAGGTCGGCCATGGTGAGCCGGTCGCCGGCCATGAACGGGCGGCGCGACAGGTGATGGTCGAGGACGGCGAACAGGGCCTCGGTCGCGGCGACGGAGCGGGCGATGGCATCGGGGTCGCGGCGGTCGGCGGGGGTGCGGATCCACTGCATGAAGGCGACGCGGCCGGCGGGGTTGAGGGTGGTCTGCTGCCAGTCCATCCAGCGCTCGGCGTCGAACCGCGCGGGCAGGGCGAGTGGGTAGAGGGTGTCGGGGGCGTGGCGCGCGCAGAGGTAGCGCACGATGACGTTGGACTCCCAGAGCTGGACCTGATCGTCCTCGAGGACGGGCACGAGGCCATTGGGGTTCCTGGCGAGGTACTCGGGGGTCTGGACGATGCCGAAGGCGGCGCCGGCGTCGATGCGCTCGAACGGCAGGCCGAGCTCCTGGGCGGCGAACACGACCTTGCGCACGTTGATCGACGACAGGCGTCCCCAGATCTTGAGCATGTCACGGCCTCCAGATGTGACGGTGGATGGTTGGCGCACGAGTGCTCGGCGCGGCGGCGCGGAGCATGGCCCACGCGACCGGATTCGTCGAGCCGCGGCGGGCGGGCTGGTTCAGGGCGCGAGATCTCTTTGACATCGCGGCGATCGGCCGTTACATAGAAGGCGCTCGTTCGACGGAGAGGTCGAGGCGGCCGCTGGCGACGGTGCGCAAGTGCCGTCGCGAGAGGAAAGTCCGAGCTTCACAGGGCAGGGTGCTGGTTAACGGCCAGTCGAGGTGACTCGCAGGACAGTGCAACAGAAAGCAAACCGCCCATCGCGAGATGGGCAAGGGTGAAACGGTGCGGTAAGAGCGCACCGCCTCTCCGGTGACGGAGAGGGCACGGCAAACCCCACCCGAAGCAAGACCAGACAGGGGTCGCGTGGCCCGCGCGATGACCCCGGGTTGGTTGCTCGAGCCCGTCGGCAACGCCGGGCCTAGAGGAATGGTCGCCAACCACAGAACTCGGCTTACGGACCTCTCCGCCGGGCGGGCCTTACCCGCCGCATGCCGCGCTGCGCTGCGCCATGGCGGTCGGGCGCGCGTGGTACCGTGGGCGGGGGGTCATGGACCAGCGTTCTCCGGTGCACGAGATCGTCAATGCGCTGTGGCGCGCGTTGCATGATCTGGGGTCCCCGGCGACGACCGGCGAGATCGAGCGCTGGGGGTTCTCGATCCACGCGGCGCTGTCGGCGGCGGGCCGCGAGTTCCACAACCACGGCCACGTGATCGATCTGGTCGCCGACTGCGAGCCGCTCGAGGTGATCGCGGCGCTCTACCACGACGCGGTGTACATCCAGGTCGACCAGGGGCCGCCGCGCTCGATGCGCGACGAGCTGACCTCCGTGCTCGCCCAGGGCGCCGATGGCTGGCGGGTGCTGCCGGCGGCGGCCGCGGCGGTGACCGCCGACGTGCTGCGCGTGTTCGGCCGCGGGCTGGGCGATGTGGTCACGCCGATGACGGGGCTCAACGAGCTGTCGTCGGCGCTGGTTGCGGCGATCCAGCTCGAGCATGCGCTGTCGCGCGAGCAGCGGATCGTGGTCGCGGCGTGCATCGAGCAGACGATCCCGTTCCGCGTCGATCCGGCGCCCGAGCTGCATCACCGGCTCGCCGAGCTCGGCCTGTCGGGGGAGGCGCTCGACGCCGCGACGCGCAGCGCGGTGCGGGTCGGCAACCGCGACGTCGAGAACTTCGCCGACAACGACGCGGCGCAGTTCCTCGACAACACCTGGAAGCTGTTGCCGGAGAGCAACCCCGCGCTGCACTCGCCGATGGTCTACACGGTGCGGGATTACCGGATCGCGCTGCTCAAGATGGAGCACTTCCTGGCCTGGCTGCCGGCCGAGCGCGTGTTCCATATATGGAATGGAGAGCCGCGGCTGGAGGTCCACGCGCGGCGGGTGGCGCGCGCGGCGGGCAACCTGGACATCGCGGTGCGCTACCTGCGCGCCAAGCTGTACTCGATCGGGCTGGTCGAGGCGATCGCCGAGGTCACGGGCGGCGACGTGCCGGTCGATTACTTCATGGGCGGGACCAAGTCGGCGGCCCCGACGGAGATGAAGCGCATCGAGCAGTTCCTGCCGGTGTTGCCGGACGCCGCGGACCTGGATCTGGCGCTGCACCGCCTGCTCGCGGAGGGCCGCGCCTCGGAGTCGAGCTTCGATACGGGACCGTCGCCGGTCGGGGCGTTTCTCCACGCGGCGGTCGGCGACCGCGAGGTCATGCGCGGGGTCGAGGCGGCCAAGCGCTGGTGGGCGGGGGCCGGCGATGCGGCGGCGTTCCTGGCCGGCCAGCCCCGGCCGCCGGTCGCGGCGGTCGCGCGCGCGGCGGCCAACATCATCGACACGCGCCGCGATCGGCTGTTCGCGCTGGCCGAGCGGCTCGAGCGCTGACGCTCGGCGCTGGCTACGGCTTGGCGTCGGGCTTGGCGTCGGAGGCGGCCTCGGGCGCGGCCTCGAGCAGCTCCTTGCGATAGATCATGCGGCTGCACCGGGGGCAGGTCTGGATGCTCTCCATCCGGGCGAGCACGTTGCTGAGCTGCGGCGGCAGCGCCATGTGGCAGCCCTGGCAGACGCCCTTGACGACGGGCGCGACCGCATAGCCGCGCTTGGCGGCGACGGCGTCGTAGATCTTGATCCACTGTGGATCGACCTGGGCGCGGGCCGCGTCGCGCCCGGCGGTCGCCTCGGCGAGCTCGGCCTTGAGGGCGTCGAGCTGGCCGGACATCGCCGCCTCGCTGCCGGTGAGCTCGCTGCGCAGCGCCTCGACGTCGCGGTCGCGGGCCTCGAGCTGTGCGGTCGACTGGGCCGCGGCCTCGTTGACCTTCTTGAGCTCGCTCTCGCGGTCGCTGATCGCCTTGCGCTTGTTCTCGACCTCGCGGCTCGAGGCGGTGAACTCCTTGGTGTTCTTCGACGCCTGGAACTTGTTCTGCGCGTGCCGCAGCGCCTCGCGCTCGCGGTCGATCGTCTCCTGCTGCGACCTGCGCCAGCTGTTGGTCTCGTCGAGCTTGCCGCGCTCGCCGTCGAGCATACCCTGGAGCTTGGCGAGATCGCGGCGCAGCGGATCGAGCTTGGCGGGGAGCTGGGTCACGGCGGTCTGCAGCTCGCGGACCTTGCCGTCCGACTGCTGAAGCTTGAGGGGGAGTACGAGCTGTTCGCGCACTTCGTTACCTTTCGACGAGCCATCTTCGCACGGGCCACACCCGATCTCGGGGTCGCATCGCGTTCCTTCTTGTCAGTGGGCCCACCTGGGCTTGAACCAGGGACCAACCGGTTATGAGCCGGCCGCTCTGACCGACTGAGCTATGGGCCCGCGCCGAGGGTGCCATCTGCTGTGGATCACCGCACGGATCGCTGACGGCACCCTATCAGGTTGCAAGAAATCGACAACTGCTGGCGAACGATCATCCGCTGCGAGGATGTGGCTCGGCGTTATACTCGGATGCGATGAGCGCCGGTAATGTTGCGCGGGTCGTCGCTGTCCTGGCTGCGTGCGTCGCGGCCGTGGGTTCGGCGACGTCGAGCTCCAACCAGAACCAGTCGGTGGCGGGTCCAGGGAGCCAGGCCAGCCCGCCGCCGCCGCAGCAGATGGACGCGCAGCGCGCGCTCTGCCTGTGGCGGTCGACGTTCGGCGCCGTCAAGATCGAGCCCGACGACAGCAAGGGTGGCCTCGACGCGGGGAGCGTCCAGGGCATCTGGGTCTACCAGCGCCAGGGCCAGGAAGTGGTCGGCGACTTCGCCGGCAACCTGCGCGGCAACGTGCTGCAGTTCCGCTGGCAGGAGCCCAACGATCCGCCGCTGACCGGCGAGGGCTTCCTCGTGTTCGACGTGCAGGGCCAGCAGTACTCGGGCCGCTGGTGGAGCGACAAGCGCGATCGCATCGGCGACTGGAACGGCTGGCGGCAGGCGGTCAGCGGCGCGCGGCCTCCGGAGGCAGCGCCGGACGGCCAGGGCGGCACCGATCAGCGTGTCCCGCAGAGGCGGCAGCCGTACCAGCCGTATCGCCCGCAGCCCTATCAGCCGCAGTCGCAGCAGCAGCCGCCGCCGCCGTCACAGGCCCAGCCACCGGCGGAGCCGCGCTACTTCTAGCTACTTCGTCGACGAGCCGGTGGACTTGGCGC
>VBLP01000708.1 GCA_005887925.1 Deltaproteobacteria bacterium
CATGCGACCATCGTTGTTTGCACTGGTGCTGGGGCTGCTCGTGGGCTGCGGCTCGGTCTCCAACCGCGGCGCCGACGCCGCCAACACCTGCGAGCCGGCGTGCGGTGCTCACGCCACCTGCCAGGGCACGAGCTGCGCCTGCGACACCGGGTTCATGGGTGACGGCCACACCTGCGCCGACGTCAACGAGTGCACCACCGGCAACGGTGGCTGCGACGCCAACGCGACGTGCACCAACACCATGGGCGGCCGCACCTGCGCGTGTCAGGCCGGCTTCGTCGGCGACGGCATGACCTGCCGGGCGGCGTTCGTGCGGGTCGCGATGCTGCCGGGCGTGCGCATCAACCCCGACAACTTCGGCGGGCTGGCGGTCGGCGTCGGCGCCAAGCTGTACTTCGGCCCGCGCAGCAACGATCCGACGCAGCTCTACATGCGCTCGTACGACGTTGGCACCAACGCGATCTCGCAGCCGCTCGCGTTCCCGCCCGGCACGCAGACCGACTTCTGCGCCTGCGGCCTGACCTCCGTGTTCCTGTCCGATGGCACCACGCTCTACCTGCTCGGCAACAGCGGCGAGAAGTACAACCCGGCCACCAACGCGTGGTCGGCCGTCGCCAGCTACACGGCCGCGACCGCGCGCGGCGAGGCCGCCGGCACCTACGACGCCGCCAGCAACCTCTTCCTGCTCGTCGGCGGACGCGGCAACGAGGGCAGCGCCGAGCGGATGGCGCTGGTCGGCGAGGCATTCTCGGCCGAGCCCGGCTCGCTGCCCGTGGGCATGTCCTCGGCCAGGGCGTTCACGCCGCCGGGCGCGCCGGTCACCTACGTCGCAGGCGGCGACCTCGGCATGGGCGTCGCGCTGCTGTCACACACCACCGGCAGCAACGGCTGGACCCGCCTGGCCAACGCTCCTCAGAACCTCGGCCGGCCGATCGGTATGGGCAGCTTCATGGGCCAGATCTGGGTCGCGCGCAACGGCGGCACGTTCTACTTCTACAACCCGATGAACGACACGTGGGCGCCGAACTCGATCAAGGCCCCGACCGGCACCGCCGTGGCGACCATGGTCGCGGGCCAGACGTTCGTGCTCGTCGACACCGGCAGCGCCACCGAGATCCACCGGCTCAACGCGATCCAGTAGCGCGCGGGGCCGCAGACGATCACGGCAGCTGGACGCTGACGTCCCACAGGACGCTGGCACCGACCGCGTCACACGCGTCGGGCCCCCGGCACGCGTCGGCCGCGAGCGCGATGCCGAGCCCCAGGCGGATCTCGTAGAGACCCACCGCGGTGTCCGGCGGGATCGCGATGGCGATGCGGCCGTCGTCGAGCATGGCACTTGCCAGCGCCGACGTCGGAGCCGTGCCCGCGAACGTCCGCTCGATCGTCGCGCTCAACGTGGGTGCAGTCACCGGCGGCGACACGGCGACGATCAGCGGCTCGCCGGGATGGACCAGGCGCGGAACGGCGGGCTCGGAGGTCGTCGCCGACGCTGGCGCGACGATCGTCAGCGCGTGCGCCAGGAACGGATCCTCGATCGTCCAGTTCGCGGAGCCGTCGGAGATCTCGACGCGGTGAGGGGACGCCGGGTCGAACCGGCCCGGCTGCATGCGCCACGTGAGGTCGAGCGTCCCGCACGCGTTCGACACGAAATGAGGCGCGAGCGGCTCGGCGCCGGCCGCGACCAGCTGCACGGTCACCTCGTCCAGCTCGTCGAGGCACTCGCTCCTCCCCGACGTCGCGCCGTGCTTCACCCGCAGCTCGTACTCGTCCGCCCGCGAGCAACTCGGCCCCGTGCAGGTGAAGTCCCAGCAGATCAGCTGGCCGCACTGACACTCGCACTGATCGGCCGAGAACGACGACTCGATGCGCACGTCCTCGCGGCGCGCCAGATCTTCGAGCGTCAGGCCCTTCGCGCCGCACCCGCCGGCCAGGAGCGACGCGGCGAACATCGCGGGCAGCCCGCCTCGAGATCGGCCAATTCGCTTCATCGCGCCGGATCGTGCAACGCACGTGCCGCGGCCACCACAGCGCCGCGCCGCGGCATCTCCGGTGACTGTCTCGACGCCGAGCGATGGGACCGTCAAGCGTTGAACGCGGAGTCCAACATCGGACAGGTCGATCGATTCGAGCACACTCTTCAGGTTCTCGCGGCGGTGGCGGACCTGGGCGCGCTTTGTCACTGCTGCGATCGCTGCGCCTGCCGGCGGACTACCGGACTTCGCTGCACTCACCAGCTCCCGCCAGGTTGCCGCCGGAATGCGCTTGGTAGCCAGCACGGCACTCAGCGAGCTGCAGCCGGGCCGGCCTTGCGCTCGCCGATCCAGCGATCGATCTTGCCCTCGAGGATCGCGAGCGGGACCGAGCCGTCCTTCAGCACTTCGGTGTGGAACGCGCGAACATCGAAGCGCGTCCCGAGCGCCTTCTCGGCGCGCGTGCGCAGCTCGCGGATCTTGAGCTGCCCGATCTTGTAGGCGAGCGCCTGGCCGGGGATCGCCATGAAGCGCTCGGCCTCGGCGATCGCTCGGGTCGGCTCGACGGGAGAATTGGCGTACATGAAGTCGAGCACCCGCTTGCGCGTCCAGCCCTTCGCGTGGATGCCGGTATCGGCGACCAGTCGGATCGCCCGCCACAGCTCGGCGTCGAGCGCGCCGAAGTACATCGCCGGCTCGGTGTACACGCCGAGCTCCTTGCCTAGCGACTCGGCGTACAGGCCCCAGCCCTCGTTGAACCCAGTCTCGCCAGTGAACCGGCGGAATCGCGGCAGGTCCTCGAGCTCGCGCTGCAGCGCGATCTGGAAGTGGTGGCCTGGCGTTGCCTCGTGCAGGTACAGCGACTCGAGCGCCCAGCGCGGCCGCGCCTTGAGGTCGAAGGTATTGACGTAGAAGATGCCGAGCCGCGAGCCGTCCTCCGACGGCGCCTGGTATGACCCGCCCGACGCGGACGCCGCGCGGAACGCCTCGACCGGGCGGATCTCGAAGTCCGCCTTCGGCTTGACCTCGAACAGCTTGGGCAGCAGCGGCTCGACCGTGCGGCGGAACTCGCGGTACGCGGCGAGCAGCTCGTCCTCGGTCTTGAAGTACATCGCCGGGTTGGCCTTGAGCGACGCGAAGTATTCCTTGAGCTCGCCCTTGAAGCCGACCTGGTCCATCACGGCCTTCATCTCGCCGTGGATCCGCGCGATCTCGGCCAGCCCGAGCTGCGTTGGGCAGCGCGCCCAGGCCGACCGCGTCGCTGCACTTCGGCAGGTACTCGTCGGCGATGAACGCGCGCAGCTTGCGATACGCCGGCACGATCGTGTTCTCGATCAGCGCGGTGTACTCGGCGGTGAGCCGCTGCTTGTCGCTCGCCGAGAACCCGGCGGGCATCGCCGCGATCGGCCCCCACAGCGTGCTATCGGACGCCTTCTTGACGATGTGCTGGTCGAGCTGCGGCAGCACCTTCTCCATCAGGATCTTCGGCCGCACGATGCCCTGCGCCATGCCCACGCGCATGTTGGCGATCGCCTGGTCGAACACGACCGGCACCTGGCCCGCGCGCCGCAGCCATGCCTCGTAGTCCTGCACCGTCTTGAACGGCTGCGCACCCTTGCCCGAGCCCAGGATCGCGATCAGGTTCGCGACATTGTTGAACTGATTGATCGGCACCAGGTGCTGCGGATAGTCGTAGCCCTCCAGCTCGCTCGCCTGGTCGCGGACGAAGATGTCGTACGACAGGCGATCCTGGCCGGTCAGCCCGTCGCCGCCGATCGCCTTCGCGCGGTCGAGGAACCGCTGGCGGAAGTCCTTCACGCGCGCGCGGTATTCGGGAGACAGCGTGTTCGGCAGCTGGTCGTTGTAGCGCGCGTCTCCGACCATCGTGGCCTGGATCGGATTGAGCTTGAGGTTCTCTTCCCAGTATTCCGCGTACAGGGCCTTGAGCTGCTGCGCCTGGCCGGCGGCGGGCGCGCCGGCGCGAGACGCGGTGGCGGGTATGGGCGCCGAGCCTGCACCTCCACTACATGCAGCAAAGGCGACCACGAGCGATGACAGCCAGACATTGTGCTTCATTGGCGAGCTCCTGCGCGAGGGCGGCGCGAGCATACGCCTCCATGATATGGATGAGGGCTCATGACATCGATCGTTCGAGGATTCGGGCTGCTGGTCGTGCTGTCCGCTTGTGGCTCGCAGGTGCGATCTACGCCCCCGCGAGAGAGCAGCCGTGCGACGACGTCCTCGAGTTCGTGCGCGGTACCAGGTCTCACCGATCCGAGACGAGGCGGGGTCTGGAAGGTCATCCGGGCGGCGACCTCGGCTGGTGACATGTACTCGAACAGCGGCGCGCCGACGAGCAGCTCCCAGAGCACCGCGCCGACCGCGAACAAGTCCGAGCGCCCGTCGACGCACTGTTCGTTCAGCTGCTCGGGGAAACGTAGCTCGCCGTCGCCGTCTTCAGGACCCGCGGCCCGGTGTCCGGGCCTGACAGCTCACGCGCGGCGCCGAAGTCGGCGATCTTGACCGCCCCGGCGCGCGACAAGAGCACGTTCTCTGGCGCGATCTCGCAATGGGCGAGCCCGAACCGGCGGCCGGGAAGCCGTGCCGCATGCAGATAGCCGAGTCCGGCGAGCAGCTCGCGCGCGACGTGAATCGCAACACCAGCAGGCAGGGGTCCCGTTCGGACGAGCACCGCGAGCGTCGGACCGTCCATGTACTCCATGACCAGGCAGAGCCCGTTGCGGTCGCGGCAGACCTCGGTACCGAGACGACGTTGGGATGCGAAAGTCGCGCGGCGAGTGTCGCCTCCGTGGCGAACAGCAACTCGACGAGCGGCTCGCCCACGCAGCCGCGCGCCACGCATTTCACGGCCGCCAGGCGTCTGCCACCATTCGGTTCCGCCGACCTCGCGAGCAGCACCTCGGTCATGACGCCGACAGCGAGCCTCCGCACGACGTCATTCCCACCCCAGAAGTTCGATCACTTCACGCGGTATGCGACCTTCCCGACACGTACGGAACGTCCGCCGGACACAGCGTCGGTATGCGCATCCGTCCGGACGCTTCAACTCGCGACCAGGCGAGCTTCGGATGTCCGCGGCGCCCGATGCTCGACGAACAACGCGCCCTGCCGCAGTGGCCATCCCGGATGCGATCGGCCACGCTTGCATGCGTCAGCGCGAAGCGAAGGTGTCCCGACCGTCCCGACCCAGACTGCTCGGTCACGAGATCCTCCGGCGCGTCACGCGCGCGGACGTGCCGGCGAACTATCCCCTGAACCCGCGGTCGGATCGCGCGGTACTCGGCGCGCTCGAAGGCCGATATCTCGTGCCGCCGGGCATCGACGTCCTCGAGCTCGGGCTCATCGACACCGCGGGGCGGTTCGAGCTCCTGCCCATCGATCGCCGCGACAAGCCGCTGTGGGACCAGGTCACGCACCTGCTCATCAGCGACGCCGAGGCCGAGCGGCAGCGCGAGATCGTCCTCTCCACGTATCGCGCGCTGTGCGCGCGCATCACCGAAGCCGAACAGTTGCGGTCCAGCGTCGCGGAATGGTCTCGCAGCCGCGTCGCGCATCCGGTCTTCGGGACCATCCGCTTCGAGACCATCGCGACCTGGAGGTCGAGACGCCATGGGACCGAGCCCCTCGGCGAGCGTGTGCTCGACCGTCTGCGCGCCGAGGTGGCGCGGCGGGTCGCGGCGAGGATCGGCCATGAACGTCTTCTTGAGGTTCTCCGCCAGTTCGACGAGCGCGAGCGCCTTCTCCCTGGTGTCGCTCACGAGCGAATGGACCCGGTGGAACTCGCGACGGTCCGCCGATGGCGGCAGCCGGTATTCGTCGATCGCCGTGTTGGCCGCGCTCGCGAGCGCCTCAACCCCGATCGCGTCGAGGCGCAGCAGGTCGAAGGCGTCCGCCAGCGAGCTGCACGATCCGGTCGCGAGGACCAGTGCGGTCTCCTTCGATGCCTTTGCCGTGGCCATTCGATGTCTTGCCATGATCCTCTCCATTGTCGTGCGGGTGATCGCCTGGCCGCTCGCTCGGCGGCCGGCACGATTCGTCAAGAGGCGTCGCCTGTGGCACCCGTGCCGCGTCGCGCTTCGGCGGCGTCCTCGTACTCGAGGCGCGCGACATCCCGGAGCACCATCGTCGGGCGACGGCGATGGAGCCATCGGCTGAGCGATACGGGCGCGACGCGCAGCCGACGCGCAGCCTGGGTCATGTTCGGCGACGACTTGAGCGCCACGAGACGCAGCATGATGCGCTCGATCTCCGCGAGCGACGTGACGCTTCGCAGGACGGAATCCGAGGCGACGCCCGAGAAACGCATCCGGCCGACGCCCAGCGCCCGCGTCGCCTCTTCCAGGCACTCGCCGGCGAGGCGGTCGAGGTCCGCCGCACGGCCGCCAAGCGTGGGGATCTCGAGCGGAGGGCTGAGCAGGTCCCTGACGCGATCGCGGTCGGACAGGCAGATGAACACCTGCGCCGTCGGACCAGGGCCTCGCAGGGCTTCCGTCAGCGCGTCGAAGTCCGCGGGCAGGCGGCGGGCGCGGATGCAGATCGAGCCGCCGGCGGCCGCCATCAGGGCGTCGAGGCCGCCCCGGCAGTTGGGCGGCGACCTCACGGAGCCGGGGCCGTCGCCGCGACGAGGATCGCAGACGACGAAGGGCCGGTCGAATCCCAGGAGCCGACGGTGTAACGCGTATGCCGTCGGGACGAGATCCGACTCCCCGCGCAGGGCGATGGCTGCGCCGCGGGTGACCGCCGCCAGAAGGCTTTGCGTCGCCTCATCCACGAGATCCGTCCGCGCGTCGTCCCAGCCGTAGATGCGGCAGCAGTAGTCGCGCAGCTCGCGCTCATGGTCGACCGTGGCGCGGCCATTGATAGTGGCGCCCGGGGAGAGTCCACCGCGCGGCAGCGGAC